>PBVL01000061.1 GCA_002728675.1 Gammaproteobacteria bacterium | reverse complement strand
GATGCACTACTACAACTGGCACCGACAACACCCCGGAATCGATTACCAATGCCCCATCAACACTCTGGGGATCAACATGAACAACCTACTGGCTTTACATATCTAGGGCGACCCTGCACTCGACTCAGAGCAGCCCGGCGGCTGCCAGATGGTCAGTCGACTGCTGCACCACGGACGCCATCTCGTATCGCTCTCGTACAACGCGCCGCGCATTCTCTCCAAACTGCCTGCACGTCTCCGGTTCCGCCTGCAGGCGCTGCACCGCTGCCACCCACTGCTCCGGTGACCCCGCAAACAGGCCCGTGTGGTTCTCCTCGAGAACCTCCGCATTCGCGCCGGCTCTCGAGGAAATGACGGGAAGCCCCGAGGCCATGTATTGCAGGACCTTCAGCGCACACTTGCCACGCGTCCAGGCGTTGTTCTGCATTGGAGCGATACCCACGTGACACCGCAGCAGTTCCTCCGCCTCCGTCGCCGCTGACCAGCCGACTACGTCCACCGGGATCGCATCGAAAGCGATGTCGAAGTCGCCGATGACCTTGAGCCTCACATCGCACGCCCTGCCGATCGCCTCGAGTGCAGGGCGGCACGCTTCGAGGTAGCGCGAGGTCGAGCGACTGCCAATCCAGACAAGAGTGAACGTTTCGTGTTTGCGTTCGAACAGACTGTAGTGATCACCCCGTACCGAGGTTGGCAACACGTGAGCCTCGCCCCCGAGGGACTCCGCCGCGGCAGCAAGGTAAGCGTTGCCCGCCCAGACCATGCGGCTGCGCCTCACAACCGCCCCGAAACGGGACCGCCGCGTCCGCGACTCCGACCCGTCACTCTGCACGAACACCGCGTCGTCAAAGTCGAAGATCAGATTCCTGCAACAGGCCCGCAACGCGGCCACAAACGGTCCGCCGAAGAGCTTGCGCTGAACGATCACCACGTCGCTCCTGGCCGCCGCCGAAAGCAGACCCGCCTTCCCGTAGGCGCCCAGCTCACTCGACGAGAAGGTCACGGAGTGCCCAAGCTGTTCGAGTCTCGCGGCCAGCGGCTCGAGGCGGTAGCGGGTCGACGGATTTTCGTCACCTTTGCCAACAAGCAGGTAGCGCATCGTCAGTCCATGTGACCCATCAGCCGGCGGCCTTGCGACCAACAACCATGATCTGGTGCGCGAAGTCGATGCCCAGCACGCGATAGAGGGGGTACAGCAGGGTTCGCTTGAGCGCTTTCTTCAGCAGCGCGTCATGATGGAGGCGATAGACCGCCGAGACCTCGAACCCGCCGGCAAGCAAGACCCCACCCAATTCGTCGAAGCAGAACGGCGTCACGTGGGTCGCATCCCGCAGGTACGCCGGCGGGTAGAACGTGTTCGGCGTCGTGAGCGCGATAACGCCGCCATCGACCAGCAGTGCGTGGGCCCGCTCGACAAGACGCATCGCACTCTCGAGCGACAGGTGCTCGATGACCTCCAGACCCACGACAAGGTCAAATACGCCCGTCACATCCTCGATGTCGTGGAAGTCGTGCGGCGTTGACCGGTCGATGTCACAACTGACGTAGGACACATCGCCCCAGGCCCCGGACAGTCGCTTGCGGAGTCCCCGGGCCCCGGCGCCAACCTCGAGCACTCTGGTCCCGCGGGTTCCGATCGGTTCCAGAACCGTGTGATATCTTTTTGCGATCGGTACGGACCAGATCCCGGCCGGATACCGCGCGGCAACGGACTTCCGATGCTCGTAGAGTCGACTCCAGTCAGCCATTCTGCAGCGCCCGTACCGGAGGCATCGACCAGAATGCGTCGCGAAAACGCCCCGGAGAGAACCTGCCGAGCACGCGTTCCCTGCCAGCCTTGACGTACCCGGCACGGGTCGAAGGTGAAGCCGAGATCATCTCGGCGACACGCTCGGCGAGTGACGCCTCATCGCCATCCCTGAACTGCAGGCCGGCATCGCCCAACGCCTCAGCTGGCCCCGGCGCGTCACTACACACGATCGGCACACCCGCCAACATGGCCTCAAGCAGCACGATCCCGAACGCTTCCTCAGCGCCGGACGTCATCACAAACGCATCAAACGCTCGCAGGTACCTGCTCGCGTTCGACATGTGCCCGACAAACCGAACCTGCTGACTCAATCCAAGCTTCCCAACGAGCGCCTCAAGGCGCGCCCGTTCGCGGCCGTCACCAACCAGGACGAGCTCCGCGTCACCCAGTCTGGTCAGTGCACCAATCAGCAGATCGTAGCGCTTCTTCGAGACCAACCGGCCCACGCTCCCGAGCACAAAGCGGCTCCCGTCGATGCCAAGCGCTTGTCGGGCTTCTTCGCGGCTGTGCCATGTGTCGCTTTGTGCGGGTTCGATGCAGTGATACAAGGTGCTGAGCCGGCCGTCGGCCAGGGCCGCACAGTCCGCCGCCGCGCTGCGCGCCACGCTGTCCGACACGGCAACTGCATGCAGACCAGGGCGCCAGAAGGAAAAGAACAGCGACCGTGTCGGGCGGCTGAGAACGCCGTGTTCGTGCAGGACGCCGATCACGCAGGGCACCGGATAGAACGCACTCATCACCCCCGCAACGTAGATCGACTTGTAGCGATGGGCAATCACGATGTCGTAGTGCGCTTCCCGAAACAGCTGCCTCACTTTGGCCAGCAATGCCCATTTGATCCCACGCAGATCCCCGGGCTCGAAGCCGAGGAACCGGACGTCGCCGCCGGTGGTCTCGCGGGCCGGGTCGTCGGCGTCTCCGGCCAGATACACCGTGGTGACGTCGTGACCCTCACACGCCTTCACGTATTCCGCGCATACATGCACAAACGGTCCACGATGGTCGTGCGCAATCTGCAGGACGCGCAGGCGTTTGGGCTCAGGCATCCCCGCTCCGCGACTCCGGCTTGGTAACCAGCAGGTCCTCCATGAAGAGGTACTGCAAATCGGATCCGAAGAACATGGCAAGCGCATCTTCCGGCGAACACACCATCGGTTCGCCGCGTCGATTGAGCGACGTGTTCAGCACAACACCGTTGCCGGTCCGTTCCTTCATCCTGGTCAGCAGGTCGAAGTAGCGCTTGTTGGTATCCGGATCAACGACCTGAACGCGCGCCGTGCCGTCTTCGTGGACAACTTCGGGCACGCGCTCGGCCCACTCGTCGGCAACTTCGAAGGTGATGGTCATGAACTGTGCGGGATGGGCGGTACCCAGCATGGGTTCGGCGACCTCGGGGAGAATACTGGGGCAGAACGGCCGCCAGCGTTCACGGAACTTGATTTGCTCGTTGATGCGGTCCGCAATGCCCGGGACGCTCGGGCAGCCGAGAATGCTGCGGCCGCCGAGCGCGCGCGGCCCGAATTCCATCCGACCCTGGAACCAGGACACCGGATGTCCGTCCGCCATCACCTGGGCGGCCCGTGCCGGCACGTCGTGCAGGCGCTCGACGTGCATCGACTCCGCATGATTGGCACAGGCAACCGCACATTCCTCGCTCGTATACGACGGTCCGAGGTACACGTGCCGCATCGGCTCGACCGGACAACCCCGCTTCACGCTCGCAAACGCGGCCGCGCCGAGCGCCGTGCCGGCATCACTCGCGGCAGGTTGTACGAACAGTTCGTCGACGTACGGCAGATCCAGGATGCGCTGGTTGAGTTTCACGTTCAGTGCGCCGCCGCCCGCGAACACGAGCTTGCCGGTCTGGCGAAGTACGTCTGAAAGATACCGATCGATCAGCTGCAGCGAGACATCCTCGAACAGGCGCTGGATGCTTGCTGCATAGTGGATGTAGGGCTCATCCGCGTCATCACCCTTTCTGCGCGGACCCAGCCAGTCGACGAGACCCTGACCGAAGTAGTAGCCCTGACCGTCCTCTTTGTAGCGCCGGAGTCCAACCGTGTTGGCGAGCCTGGTATTGACCCGAATCTCGTCACCGTCGAACTGCAGCAGCCGGGACAGATCGAAACGGCTCGCGTCGCCATACGGCGCCATGCCCATGACCTTGTACTCGCCGTCGAGCATTTCAAAGCCGAGATACTGCGTCATGCAGGCGTAGAGTTGTCCGAGAGAATCCGGATCGTAGAACTCCTTCAGGCGCTCGATGCGGCCAGCCTCGCCTACTCCGAAGAAGGTGGTGGCGTACTCGCCTTTCCCGTCGATGCCGAGGATTGCGGTGCGCTCGTCGAAGCCTGACAGGTGGTATGCACTGCTGGCGTGCGCCATGTGATGCTCGACGGGCTCGAACTCGATCCGGTTCCAGTCGATCCCCAGTTCGGCAACGGTCTCCCGCACGCGCCTGACGTTGCGCCGATAGTGCCGGTTGCCGTTGAAGATCGCATCGAGGGCTCGATCGGGCGCATACCAGTAGCGGCGCGCGAAGTGCCAGCGGGCAGGCCCCCAGATACTGACCGGTGCAAACGGGAACGCGACCACGTCGATCTCATCGGGGCCGATACCCGCATGGTCCATGCAGAACCGCGCCGCCTCCACGGGCATCCGGTGCTTGGCGTGCTTGTCGCGGATGAAGCGCTCTTCTTCCGCGGCGGCGAGCAGTTCGCCGTCACGGTACAACGCCGCCGAGGGATCGTGGGTCACCGCCCCCGAGAGTCCCAGCACAGTCAGCGACATGCGCGCCCCTCCCAGAAAAGGGCGAGTTTAGCGAAAGGGCGGGAGCAGGTCTGTCGGAAGTGGCGTCGGCGCGCCCCGGCACGTAGCAGTCCACGAGTACGCGGTCCATCGGTTCGTCGCCGAATGCGACCTTTCGGACGCGGAAATCCGNTATCCNTCCGCCATCCCGTCGCGGTCAGGTCAGACCCCGTTCCTCGAGCAACTGTCCAACCTGTTGCCGAACTTCCGGTTCTTCGGCCCAGTTGCGCAGCAGTCGGTCGACGTCCTTCCGGAAGGCACGGCTGAACCCGGTTTCGCTGTCGTGTTCCCGCATCGCGTCCAGATCGATGACGACCGGTCCCTTGGNCGACACGATGATGTTGGTTCCCTTCATGTCGCCGTGGGAGATTTTGGCCTCGCGCAGATCCGCAAGAATCCGGACCATCTTCTCGATCNCGCCGTTGACCTCGCGCCCTTTCAGGAACTCGCAAATGTCCGGCCCTTCGACATATTCGGTGATGAAGTAGGTCGTAAAGCGCAACGGGCCGAAACGCCGCTCCAGCAGCGCGACGGGGCGCAGGGCCGGAATCCCGAAGAACTCGAGACGAATGGCGTTCATCCAGCAACGCCAGGCACGACTCTTGCGCGCCATCCCCCGGAGACCGTGCCAGATCCCTTTGATGTTGTAGCGCTTGATGACAACCGGCAGACCGTCGACGTCGACCACGGCCACAGTCGAACTGTTCCCTGCTTTCAGCACCTCACCTTGTGCAATTGCGGCATCCGGGTCGGCCAGCAGTTGCTGCATCGCTTCGCTGTAGCGGCTGCGCTCACAGACCGCATAGCTGCGCAGCGACGACTGGCAGACGAACCGCGTGCACTCGCGAAACGCCTTGTCAATGAACGCGCGCTTGCGCCGGTCACGCTGTTCGCGAACATGATCCTTCAGCNCAACCGTCCGGCGACCNGAACGCCGCCACTCCCGTACNGCTTCATACGCCGGCAGGACAATCGTGANCGACTCGTCCGTCTCATGGTGGAATTGGGCAAAGAAGAGCGCGAGATTGGCGAGACTGGCCGACTCGCTCAGCGGCCCGGGGTGGAGACTCGCATCGACGTCGCCACCGTCAATCGTGAAGAGACTCCCCCCGCTCAGCAGGAAATTACGCAGATGGATGTCTCTCTGGACCACACCGGCGGCGTGCATGTGCGCGATCACAATGACGGCACGGGTCAGAATGTCGAGCCGATCGTCGTCCCCCGCGGCCTGCTCCCACATCGTGGCAAGGTCGGTTGCGTCTTCGAGGTATTCGAACGCGAGGACTCTGCCGTGCCCGCCGAGCGCGGAGCCAGACCAGAGCACGTCCGGCGTGCGTACGCCCGCCAGCGAAATGGCTTCGACGCCTTCGCGTTCCCGCGCGGCATACCGTCCGGCGGAGCGCCCCAGGAACGTCTTGATCAGCAGTTCACGCCCGTCACACTCGGCGACGGCAACAATGCGTTTGCCCGGCAACAGGCGCAGAATCCTGCGGAACACGAGTTCGCGCTCCACACCCTCGACCCGAACCATCAGCCGAAATGGNGTCCGCACCGACCGTGCGGCCTCGATGAGCCGCTCTGCGGTCATTTCGATGATGTCGTATGCCACTACTGCTACTCCCGGCCTTCAAAGAATCGGAGGATTCGTCCGATCCTCTTCTTGTCTGGTGCGCTCAGCCGGCGAATTCCCGCATACTTTTTGTAGAACCAGAGTCGCCGCGTACGGGACAGGTACCGCCTCGCCACCTTGTCGAGACAGGCGAGGTCCTTGACCCGGGCCCGCTCGAGTAGAACCCGGGGGACCATCCGTCCCTGTGGACAGTCAATCAGGGAGACCTCACACGATTCCGCGTGTACCAGAATGTTGCGCCACTTGAGATCACCGTGCGCAAACCGCGACTCATGGAGTGTGGCTGTCGCGTCGGCAAGTCGCCCGCCGACGGCGATCTGAAAGGCAGGGTCATTCAATACAAGGGGCGCCTCGCGCGCCAGCGTGGCCAGATCAACGGCACCGTGCACTGCCTGAGTCACCACTATTCCCCGACCATCCTTGTCTTCACCAAACGCAACCGGGCGCGCGGTGTTCAATCCGAGACGACGAAACACGTGCAGGTTTTCCCATTCCGCACGCGCCCGTGACCGCCCCAGGTAGCGGCGNANATGCCGCCCGCGACAGCGGTACTCCTTGACATAGTACGTCTCGTCACGCGGTCCTTGCACCCGCGCAAGCGAGTTCAGTCCACTGTTGCTCAGCAGTTCGCCGTCCCTGGCCAGCGCAACCGTAGCGGACCAGGACCCAAATCCGTCAATGCCCGATGGATTCTCCCACCTCACGCGAGTTCGCGCTCCAGTGCGGCGACCCACGCCGGGACCTCAGGATGGTCCTGCAGATAGAGACGGCGGGCGCGGCGCAGAACTCTGCGCCAGAACGTACGGTCCTCCGCAAGGCTCGCGCGAAGCGACTTGCCGGTGTAACCCCGAACGAAGCGCGCGAGATCGGTACGGCTGGGACGCGCCTCGAACGCCGAGAAGAGCAGGCCGCCCACATCCTTCACCCGCCAACGCTCCGGTACCCGATCCCGTATCTGGGCACGATGCAGGTCGATCAGATGCAGCGTCGGGGCTTCAGTGGGCGGGACGCGCGGCGCCGCCCACGCTGGGTCGACGAGCACGTGGCACAGATAGTAGTCACGGTGGTTGACACCATTCTCATGCAGCGTTCGGGTCAGATCTGCCAGAGACTCAGCCAGGATCGCGCGGACCCGCGGCCTGGGGGGATGCCCGCGCCACGTTTCCGTGAGTTCCTCGAGGCTCATCAGCCCGTCCAGCGCTTCCATGACGACAAACGAATGCTGCCTCGCCGGATTGACGCCCCGCACGGCGTAGGCAAGCGGCCGCGGGACACGGACCCCGAGACGCGTGAGCAGGTTGAGCGCCCGCCATTCGTTGGAGGCTCCGAGCACGGGCGCGCGAAAAGTCAGCAGGTTCTTGGCGATCTCGGGCCAGCCGACGCCAAGGTGCAGCTTCACAAAACACGGCTGCTGACCGAGTTCCGCGCGAAGTGTCCGCCGGTTTGCGAACTCGCGGAACAGTTCCCCTTCAAGATGCATCACCTCATCGAAGCAAGCCGCTTCCGTCGGCCATCGGCCGCTCAGATCCGGAGCCACCTCGAACACGCTTCAGCGCACCAGTTCGGTGATGTAGTCCGCCGCGCGCTCCGGCATGCTGTAGATGTCGGCGCTCGCGGCAAAACGCAAACCGTTGTCCCGCCAGCGCGGCCGGTCACCCCCGGTCAGCATGTCCTCGAGCACCGCGTTGTACTGATCCTGCCGGAAGGGCGACGGCACGACGCGACCTGCGTCTGCTTCCTCGACATACCGCGCATACCCGCACACGTCGGTGACGAGAACCGGCAGGCCGGACACGATTGCTTCGAGGATGACCGTGCCGGTGTTTTCCGCGTAGGCCGGATGCACCAACAGGTCCGCACCTAGGAAGAATCGCGGAATGTCGTCACGGCCTCGCAATATCCGGACCCGCTGCTCAATGCCCAGCCTTCGCGACCGGCGCTCGAAGGGAAGCGGATTGTCCTGCCCGATGGCAATCAGCCTGGTGCGTTCGAGCACCTCGGGCGAGAGCGCAGCCATCCCGTCCAACACGCGATCGAGACCCTTTGTGATGAAACCCGAACCGACGAGCAGCAGCAGGAACTCGTCCTGCCCGATCCCGAACTCGGCACGAAACGCCGCACGCACCTGTTCGGCGTCCGGCGGCCGTTTGCGATCGCGCGAGATCCCCGGCGGAAGCGAGTGGAAACGCTCGAGTGGGGTGTTGTAGTGCTTCAGAAAGAGCGGTTTCTGCACGTCCGAGATCATGAGGATGCGCGTGTCCGCGCCGGGCGCAAACACCGACCGTTCGAAATGTGCAAAGTGCCTGTAGCGCGAAATCGAGCGATACAGGTGCCCCCGCTGCGTCTGCGCCTTCTCTTCGTAGCAGGAGTCAGCGGCATAGTAGACGTCCAGGTCCGGCATCTTGTTGAAGCCGATCACTCCCGCCACAGGGTTGCGCCGCAGATGGTCGTGAACCCATTCGGAAAAGCGTTCGTACCGCTTGTGATTGGTCACCGCGTTGACCGGTACCAGCATGACTTCGAAACCGTCGGGGACTGGCCCCTGCCATGACAGCGTATACACGCGCACGCGGTAGCCACGAGCCTGACACTCGCTCGCGATGCGCAGGAAGTCGCGCTGCAGCCCGCCAAACGGAAAGTATTTGTAGAGGCAAAACGCCAGTTCCTTGTCCTCGCGCGCGGCGATCTTCCGGGCGGACACGTGCTGGATGATCCGGGACGCCTCCTGGGGCAGCGCATAGATGTTTGCTGTCGCGGCGAAACGGCGTCCGTTGCTGCGCCACTCCGACTGGCGAGGGCAGTGCAGCATCTCCAGCAGCTTGGCGTTCAGCGTCGACTGCTCGAACGGGCTGCGCACGAGTTCGCCAACATCGGCTTCTTCCACGTAGTGCCCGTAGCCGCAAACGTCGGTTGCAAGCACCGGCAACCCCGCAACAATGGCTTCCAGGAGGATGATCCCCGCGGCCTCGTCAAGTGCCGGATGGATGAGCAAATCCGCCGCCAGCAAAAATCTCGGAATGTCGTCCTGACCGGACAGAACCTCGACGTTCCGCCTGAGCCCCATCCGGAAGATCATTCGCCGGAACGGCCGCGGGTTGTCCTCGCCGATGACGAAGAACCGGACCTTCTCGCGCACCTCCTTCGGCAATGCCCGCACCGCGAGGAGCGCCCGCTTCAGCCCTTTCTTGATGAAACCGGAGCCCACCATGAGGAGCATGCGCTCATCGTCCGTAACCCCGAGTTCAGCGCGTTTTTCCCTGCGGATGCTGTCCGCGTCCGGCGGCGCCACGCGATCCCATGAGATTCCGGGCGGAAGAAAATGCATCCGTGAAAGCGGCGTGTCGTAGTACTTCAGGAAGAACGGCTTCTGCGCCTCCGAAATCATCAGAATCTCGGTCTGACTCTCGGGCGCGAACACCGCCTTCTCGTACGCGGCAAAATGCCGGTAGCGCGGCAACTGACGATAGAGCCAGTTGCGCTGCGACTGGGCTTTTTCCTCGTAACACGAATCCGCGGCGTAGTAGACGTCGAGACCGGGCATCTTGTTGATGCCGATGACACAGTCGACCGGGTCCCGGGCGAGCGCGGCGCCGACCCAGTGACTGAATTTCTCGTAGCGACTGTGATTGGTCAGTGCTTCGACGGGGACCGTCACGACCTCGAAGCCGTCCGGTACGTCCCCGTTCCAGAGCAGGGTGTAGACGCGGATCGCGTGACCCGCCGCCTGACAGCACTGCGCGATGCGGAGGAAGTCGCGCTGCAGACCACCGTAGGGGAAGTACTTGTAGAGACAGAACGCGAGCTTCATGACGGCAATGCCGGTGCATCCATCCGGGCACGGAGTGCGGTCCAGACTGCCGTCGGCGCAACTCCGTCGTAGCAAGGAGGGTGAATTTTAGCGTACTCCCCCGGCGCGAATCGACATTTCCTTTGAAGGCAGGGCACACAAGGTAAGGTAGTGCTCACTATCACCTTGCTCCTCGTCCCGCAGGGGCCGGTCAGGGACGGACTGGTGGAGCCAAACACCGCCACCATGGGTTTTCCCAACGCGTCGGCAAGGTGGCCAAGGCCTGAATCGACCGTGATGACGCCAGCCGCGCCCGCCATGCGGGCCGCCAATTCGGTCAGACCGGGCCTGAAAAGCACTTCCGCCCCACAGTCGGCCCCGATCGCCTCGGCGCGTTCGAGCTCCCGTGCATTGCCGGCGGGCAGTACGACCGCCATACCGTCTTCGGTCGCACACTCACAGAGCGTCCGCCAGTGTTCAATGGGGTATTCCTTGGAAGTCCAGGTCGTACCATGCACGAAGACCACGCTCCGCCCCTGTCCTTCGGGTTTCACATCGAGACCGGCGGCCGGCGGGGCCTCGGGCATCTCGTACCCGAAGGCCGCGGCGAACAGTTCCCGCAGGCGCGCGACCGCATGGCCGCGCGGCACATGCACCTGGGTCCCGTACGCGAGCGACGCAAGGGACTCCCGTGCCGAGTGCCGGTCGAGACCAATGCGCGGCCCGCGCGCGCCGAGCGCCACGGCTGCACTCTTCAGCAATCCCTGCGCATCGAGCACACAATCGTAGTCCCGCGCGCCGAGCGCCTCGCGGAAACGTCCTATCTCCCCCGAGCGCCACGCCGCGACGGGCTGGCCGCGCCAGCGGCGAATTGCAATGGGAATCACGGTGTTCACGGCCGGATGCAGCGCGGGGAGTTCGGCAAACCCCTCCTCTACCACCCAGTCGAAGCGCAGTTCGGGCAGCCTCTCGGCGGCGTCCTGCACCGCGTACAGCGTGTGGATGACGTCCCCCATGGACGACATCTTCACGAGCAGCACCTTCATCTCAACGCGCCCCGTTCACCGCAAGCTCCTCCGGCAGCCCTTCGAGCTGACCTGGCGAGAGCCGCTTGAGGCAGTTGGTGTGCCCGAGCGGGCAGGTGCGCTTGAAACAGGGGGCACAGTCGAGGCCCAGCGAAGCGATCGTGGCGCGCTCCGAGAGCGGGGGCGTGAAGTCAGGTGAACTGGAGCCGTACACCGCGGTGACGGGGACCCCGACCGCACAGGCGACATGCATCAGTCCGGAGTCGTTGGTGACCACGTGATCGCAGAGGCCCAGCAGATCGATCGCATCCAGGAGTGAGGTCTTGCCGGTCAGATCGCACAGGCGCCCGGTCGGGACGGCGCCAGGCACAGCGGAGTCCTGCACCGCGGTCACGATCGCCCGGGCAATGGCCGCGTCCTTGTCAGTTCCGAAGATGAGTACCTGCCAGCCGTTCGCGAGCGCGCTTGCCGCAAGCACGGCATGGTGTTCGGCGGGCCACTGCTTGGCCGGCCCGAACTCCGCCCCCGGGCAGAGCCCCAGCACCGGCTCCCCGCCAATATCGAACTGATCCCGGAGCACCGCCTGTCGTGCGGCATCGAGCATCAGCCTGGGATGGGGCAGCGGTTGCGGCGGCGTCTTGCCATCATCGACGCCGAGCGCCGCAAAACGATCGATCATCAGCGGCAGACGACGCTTGTCGAGCAGCCGCAGGTCGTTCAGCAGGTAGTAGCGGTATTCACCAAGAAAGCCGGTCCGCCGGGGAATCCCCGCAAACGCCGGGACAATCGCCGACTTCAGCGAGTTCGGCAGCACGATCGCATGGTCGTAACCGTTCTCAGCAAGGTGTTTTGCCAGACCGAGCCGATAGCCGAGCCTGAACTCGCCGTGCCCGACCTCGAAACGGATGCCCCGATCGATCTGGGCCATGCGCTGCGTCAGCGACACGGTCGCGGGCGGCGCAAGCACGTCGATGGCGCCTTCCGGATTGGCATCCCTCAGGATCGTGAAGAGCACCTGAGCCATGACCATGTCGCCCACCCAGGACGGGCCGACAACAAGCGTGCGTTCAGCCTTCATGGCGGCTGCATTCGTTCAGCGAACCGGCGACGACCAGTGTTTGTTCTGCTCGCGGCGCGCCATCACCTGATCGAAGTACATGGACTGCAGCTTCTCCGTCACAGGGCCGCGACCGCCAGCACCAATCTGCCGGCCGTCCAGCTCACGGATCGGCAATACTTCCGCCGCAGTCCCGGTAAAGAACGCTTCGTCCGCCACGTAGACTTCGTCCCGGGTGATCCGGCGCTCGGCAACCTCGAGCGACAGCTCTTTGGCAAGGTCAATCACGGTCGCGCGCGTAATCCCCTCGAGGCAGGACGTGAGTTCCGGTGTGACGAGGCGCCCGTTCTGGACAAGGAAGACGTTTTCGCCGCTGCCCTCGGCAACATAGCCCTCGTTATCGAGCAACAATGCCTCATCACAGCCCGAGTCGAACGCTTCCTGCAGCGCCAGCATCGAGTTGATGTAGTTGCCGTTCGCCTTCGCCTTGCACATCGTGATGTTGACGTGATGGCGCGTGTAGGACGAGGTCCGCACCTTGATACCGTCAACTTTCGCCTCGGGTGTGAGGTAGCTCGGCCATTCCCAGGCCGCGATGATGCAGTGGGGCTGCAGGCCCTCGGCCCGCAGGCCCATGCCTTCGGCGCCGAAATAACACATCGGGCGGATGTAGGCCTCATCGAGGTTGTTCTCACGTACGACGGTGAGTTGCGCCTCGTTGATCTCCTCTTTCGAGAACTGGATCGGGAACCTGAGGATGTGCGCGGAACGGAACAGCCGATCCGTGTGGTCATGCAGGCGGAAGATCTGCGGTCCGTCGTCGGTGGCGTACGCGCGGACACCCTCGAACACCCCGAGGCCGTAGTGCAGCGTATGGGTCAGTACGTGAACCCTGGCCTCACGCCAGTCCACCAACTCACCGTCAAACCAGATGACCCCGTCACGATCCGCCAGGGTTTCCGACAACTCCACCTTGGGCACCTCCTCGTTTCATGCGCGATCACCCTGAAAACGGGCCGATCGCGGCGGACCGCACATTCTAAGGCGCGGCGCGGTCGAGGTACACCGTCACGCCCCGCTCTTTGGTCTGCCGTGACGGCGCCCCGCCCCTGCTCTATACTCCGCCGCCCTCTCGTACTCTCGACTGCCGGGGCCAGGACATGGCCGATCAGAACACCGGCGGGGTCCACTGGTTTCGTGACTACTCCGCCTACATTCGTGCTCACCGGGGCAAGACCTTTGTCGTCTGCCTGCCGGACGCATGCCCTGACGATGACGCGGGCAACGTCTATCGGGACCTCCTGCTGCTGCAAAGCCTTGGCGTCCGGCTCGTTCTGGTCCGAGGCGTGGACGAGCGCTTCACGGCGGCCCTCGCCGAGCGCGGCATCGAGCGTACGCTGCATTCAGGGCTGCCCGTCACGACGACCGCATCGCTCTCGGTCCTGCGGGAAGTTGCCGGCGCCGCGCGCTCCCTCGTGGAGGCGGCATTCAGCCTTGGACTCGTCAACGCACCCGGCGCGAGCGAACCCGTCAGCGTCGCTTCGGGGAACTTCGTCAAGGCGCGGCCGTTCGGCATCCACGACGGCCGGGATCTCGAACACTACGGTGAGGTCCGCAGCATCAACACACGGACGCTGACGCGGCTGCTCGATCAGGACATCGTGACGCTGCTCACTCCGGTCGGCTATTCACCGTCGGGCGAGACATACGAACTTGATACCGAAGTGCTCGCCTACGAGACCGCGGTCGCGCTCGCCGCAGACAAGCTCATCTACTTCGGCGCTGAACCCGGCGTGCTCGATGACACAGGTGAACTCATCAGGGAACTCCCGCCCGATGCCACGATCGACTCTGCGCCACGCACTGCAGAGCTTGCAATGGCGGCCGCAGGCGCGGGGGTCGAGCGCTGCCACCTCGTCAGCTTTGCCGAGGACGGCGCGTTGCTGACGGAGCTTTTCACGCGCGACGGGTCCGGTACGCAGATCACCGGGGGGAGGTACGAGACCCTGCACGACGCCCGGGCGGAAGACCTCGCGGGCATCCTTGCGCTGATCGAGCCCTTGATGGAGGACGGACTCCTCGTCAAACGTTCCCGCGAATCGATCGAAGCACAACTGGAACGGTACGTCGTGATCGAGCGCGACGGCCTCATCATTGCCTGCGCGGCACTCCATGGCTTTGGTTCGATCGCCGAACTTGCAACGCTCGCCACTCATCCCGACTATCGCGGCAGCGACTGCGGCGACCGGTGTCTCGCGGCGATCGAAGCGCGCGCCAGGAAGGACGGGCACACGCAGTTGTTCGTCACGACGACCCGCGGCGGGGACTGGTTCGCCGAACGTGGGTTCGGGCAGAGCACGATCGACGCGCTGCCTGACGACCGACAGTCCACCTACAGTCGCGACCGGAACTCCCAGGTCTTCATCAAGGTTCTGAGGCGGAACCAAAACGACGCCTGACCGCCAGGGCACTTCAAGGCGAGACAGAGCGCGCCGTACAGCAGGCCCTTACCGGGTTCCGCGGATCTCTGCGCGCATCGGCTGCCTCATCCAGCGGTCGATTCGTGAACGAAGTCGACGAGCGCCTTCACGTTGTCCGGCGGCGTTGTCAGATGAATGCCGTGCCCCAGGTTAAAGATGTGGCCCGAGCGTCCGTCCACTTCATCGAGCAGTCGTTTGGCCGCCGCGAGCGTGGGTTGCCTGCCGGCCACGAGGTAGAATGGGTCCATGTTGCCCTGTACCGCGCGCAGGCCGGTTGCGTCCCAGGTTTCGACGAGGGGCGAACGCCAGTCGAGCGCGAGCACGTCACCACCCGCTTTGGCCATCAGAGGCACGAGCGCGGGGTTGCCGGTTCCGAAGTGAATCACCGGAACCCGGCCGCTCACGGCGTCGAGCAGGCGCTTCGTGTGGGGCAACATGTATCGCTCGTACTCGACCGGGCCGATGCACCCGACCCAGCTGTCGAATACCTGGATCGCCTGCACGCCACTGTCGATCTGAAAGTTAAGGTAGTCGGCGACAACGTCCGTGATGCGATCGAGCAACGCGAACCACGCGCCCTCGTCGCCGAACATCATCGTCTTGAGTTCGGAGTATGTCTTCGTACCACGTCCCTCGATCGCGTAGGACGCGAGGGTAAACGGCGCACCCGCGAAGCCGATGAGCGGGATGTCCGCCGGGAGTTCCTGGCGAATCAGTCGAACCGCCTCGCCAATGAACGGTTGGGTGTCGGCGGCCTTCGTCACCTGCAGGGCATCGATGTCGGCATTCGTTCTTACCGGGTTCGCGATGTCGGGACCGACCCCGGGCAGGTAGTCGAGGGTGAGTCCCATCGGCTCGAGGACAGGCAGCAGGTCGGCGAACAGAATTGCGGCATCAACGCCCAGTATCCGCTGCGCGTCGCACGTCACCTGCGCCGACAGGTGGGGCGTCTTGAAGAAGGTGAGGCTCGGGGTCTTGCCCTTGACGTCATGGTACTCCTGCATATAGCGCCCGGCCTGGCGATTCAGCCAGATTGGCGTCGCGTCCGTTGGCTCACCGCGACAGGCGCGCAGGAAACGGCTGTTGTGTAGGACGTCGGTCATTTCACCCCCCGGAACAAGCCAGGGGAGTTTAACGCAGCAAAGACACGCCAGAGACTGCTCCCTCCGTCGATTTGGCAGATTTCCTACACGAAGAGACGCCGAACACGCCTAGCTGTGATCTGTCCGCCTCTGGTCAGTCGTTCAGGCGGCGGATTTCCTCGGCAAGAGACTCGCGGTCGTCCGTGATCACGCGTTCGAGGACGCGAACGCGCTCTTCCAGGTCGTCCAGTTCTGCGAGCCTGCTCTCGAGCTCCAGGGAAACCTCAGCATCGTCTGAACGACGGCGGCTCTTGATAAACGTATCGATTAAGCCGGCCATGCAGGCAATGCCCACAATCCAGACAACCATTTCAAATGGGTGTCATTCGTCACTCCGCTTCATACCAGGTGCTACTCCGCCCCAGTCGGCCGTTACGACTTCCCCGGCGCTGTCTGTCCCGCCTTCGAATCACCTTTGGCGCGCCGGCGGCATGAAGCGTTTAGGACCGTTACCCCAATTCCATCGGCCGGTAGGCGTCGACTTCCTGCTCGTAGTCGACCGAGTCGAAGTTAAAGCCGTGCATTTTGAGAAATGCGTCTTTGTAGCCTGCAAAATCGGTGAGTTCGTCAAGATTGGCTTCCGTCACCTGATCCCAGCGCGACTTCACACGCGCCTGCGTTGCTTCGGCAAGTTCGAACTCGTCCATCCGGATTCGGCCTTCCTCGTCAACGCCGTCACCCGTCGTACTGAACAGGCGGGTCGCAAAGAGGCGTCGCACCTGTTCGATGCAGCCCTCGTCCGTTCCCTCCTCTTTCATCACCTTGAAGAGCAGCGAGAGATAGAGGGACATGCCCGGGATCGCCGAGGATGCCTGCGTCAGCAGCCCTTTCATCACGGCAAGATGCGCCGTGCCGCCAACCCTCGCCATGGTCTCCCGAAGCTCCGCGGTGGCGCGCTCGAGATCTTTCTTCGCCTGGCCGATGGTGCCGTCAAAGTAGATCGGCCAGGTGACCTCGCTGCCGAGGTAGGTGTAGTTGACCGTCGTGCAGCCTTCCGCGAGCAGGCCACGGTCCACGAGCAACCGGATCCAGTCCTGCCAGTCCTCGCCGCCCATGACAGTCACCGTATCGGCCACTTCTTCGGGTGTTGCCGGCTCGAGTTCGATCTCCTTGATCTCACTGGTGTTGAGATCGATGGTGGAGCCGGCGAACGGCGCACCGATCGGCTTCAGCGTGGAACGCGCAATCGTACCGTCCGCCAATTGACGCTGGGGCGCCGCGAGCGAATAGACCACGAGATCGACCTGGCCGAGGTCGGCCGCAATGATGTCCGCAACCTGTTCCTTGAGTTCGGCAGAGAACGCATCACCGTTGACGCTGCGGGCGTAGAGGCCGGCCTCGCTGGCAGCTTCTGCAAACGCCGCCGACTTGTACCACCCGGGAGAAGCGGTGCGGTTCCCCGATGCCGGGCGCTCGAAGAAGACGCCGACGGTCGAAGCGTTGCAGCCGAATGCCGCGGTGATACGGCTGGCCAGTCCATAACCGCCCGAGGCGCCTACGATCAGCACTCGCTTCGGTCCATCCGCTATTGGCCCCTGGCCCCGGACGTGTGCAATCTGTTCCGCGACGTCCGCGCGGCACCCTTCCGGGTGGGCACTCGTACAAAGGAAGCCGCGAATTCGAGGTTTGATGATCATGCCTAAAATCCGTTTGATCAGGTCTGCTCACGTCGCGCCAGAACGAGCAGCGCAACGCCAAAAAGAACGAGGGGGAACGAGAGCAACTGTCCCATAGTCAGGAAGTCGAACGCAACAAAACTGAGGTGTGCGTCGGGCTCACGGAAACACTCTGACAGCACGCGAAGGGCCCCGTAGCCCACGCAGAACATGCCGGAAACAGCCATCGTCGGTCGCGCGGGGCGGCGGCTTGAGAACCACCAGAGCAACAGGAAGAGCACTGGTCCCTCGAGCATGGCCTGGTAGAGGCTGGAAGGGTGCCGCCCGACGACATCGTTCGGGTAGACGACAGCCCATGGCACGTCTGTGACGCGGCCCGGCAACTCGGAGTTGATGAAGTTGCCAATCCGCCCGGAACCAAGTCCAAGAGGGATGACCGGCGCAATGAAGTCCGTCACCTCGAAGTAGCCGCGGCCAAGCTTGCGCGCGAAGAAGTACATCGCCAACAGGACACCCAGCATGCCGCCATGAAACGACATGCCACCTTTCCACACCTGGAAGATGCTGAGCGGGTTCTCGATGACGCCGCCGATGCCGTAGAAGAGGATGTAACCAACCCTGCCACCAAGCAGGACCCCGAGCGTGGCGTAGAAGACCAGGTCCGAGATCTGTTCGGCATTGAACGGCAGATCGTAGCGTCGCGCCCGGATCTTGATGACCCACCAGGCGAGGCCGATGCCGACCAGGTAGCTGATCGCATACCAGTGAATGCTGATCGGTCCGATCGACACCGCAATGGGATCAAGTTCCGGGTACTGCCACATGATCGGGGACCCTGCTCGCGAATGGCGGGGCAATTATGCCCGATCGGGAGACGGGGTCCGCGGACACTGACCCAGGGTCCACCGGGGAGCGGAACGAAGCAGCGCCGGGGTTCCTGCTAAGCTTCCGGGCCCTTTTCAGCTCCGCGTGTGTCCGCGCCAACGCCCATGTGCCTCATCCTCTTTTCGATCGACGGGCCAGGTCACCTGCTGACCGTCGCCGCCAATCGTGACGAGTTCTACAGCCGACCGACGGCGCAGGCGGCGTACTGGACCGACCACCCGGAGATCCTCGGTGGGCGGGACCTGAGCGAAGGTGGCACGTGGATGGGGATCAACAGGAACGGTCGTTTCGCGGCCGTCACGAACTTCCGTGAACCGGCCCCCGATCCGCTGCCGCCGCGCTCACGTGGTGCCCTGACCCGCGAGTTTCTCGTGGGCGCGATGTCGCCGCAGGCCTACCTCGAAGCCACCGACCGTGACGCCGATCTGTACCGCGGTTTCAATCTCGTGATCGGCGACTCGAGCGGGTTCTACTACTACAGCAATCGGGCACGCGAGGTGCTCCCTCTCGAGTCAGGGACCTACGGCCTCTCCAATCAGTTGTTGAACTGCACCTGGCCGAAAGTCGTCGACGGCAGGAACCGACTCGCAGAACTGTTGCGCGATACCAATTGCGAGGCCGATCCGCTGTTCGATCTGATCGGCAACGCCGCCGGGACCGATCAGCCATTCTCGGCGCCATTCATCAGCAGCGTCGAGTACGGCACCTGCGCATCGACCGTGCTGTCGGTCACAAAAGGTGGTGAGGTCTTTTTCGAAGAGCGCAGCTTTGGCGTCAACGGCAAGGTCGGCGACACGGCAAAGTTCAGCTTCAGGCTGCCGTAACACGCCACCTGACGTCGTCGGCGTCCCTCAGGGCTTGCCGCCGGTCCGGAGAAGTCGCCCAAGGCCGGCATCCCGCAACTCCTGCTCGACCATGTTCTTGATCAGATGCGGGTTGTCCATCGCCATGACGCGTTCCAGCAACGCTTTGGCACGGCCGAGTGCGAACCCGCGCACCATCGCCTTGATCAGCAGGACGTTGGGCGAGTTCATTGACAACACGTCGTAGCCCATCGCCATGAGGAGCGCGGCCGACGCGGGATTCCCCGCCATCTCCCCACAGATGCCGATGGTCTTCTTCTCGGCATGGGCTGCATCCACCACCTGCTGGAGTGCCTGCAGCACAGAAGGGTGAAAGTCCTGGAACAGTGACGCGACACGCTGATTGTTGCGATCGACAGCGAGCATGTATTGAACAAGGTCGTTGCTGCCGACCGAGAGGAAATCGACCCGCTTGATGATGTCGACCGCCTGGTAGACCGCGGAAGGCACCTCGATCATTACGCCGACGTCGGGCATTTCCACCTGAACCCCTTCTTCGACGATCTCGCGGTAGCACTGCTGGATCAGGCGAAGTGCCTCATCCACCTCGGTCACGCTGGAGATCATCGGCAGCATGATGCGCAAATCGGCATCCACGCCTTCGTTCGCGCGGATCATGGCCCGGACCTGCGAGAGGAAAAACTCGGGATGATCGAGCGTGACCCTGATACCGCGCCAACCGAGGAAAGGATTCTCTTCCTCGATGGGGAAGTAGGGGAGCATCTTGTCTCCGCCAATGTCGAGGGTCCGCATCGTCACGGTGTTTGGTGCAAAAGC
The DNA here is from genome assembly GCA_002728675.1 of Gammaproteobacteria bacterium. GTDB lineage: Bacteria > Pseudomonadota > Gammaproteobacteria > Pseudomonadales > Azotimanducaceae. Next base: position 12,019 of record PBVL01000061.1, on the reverse strand, counting down.
TTCGAGGTGCTCCCTGTAGATGGCCCGCTGCTCTTCTTCCGTCGGAAAGCGGTCTTTCATCATGAACGGGATTTCGGTGCGGTAGAGACCCACGCCCTGCGCGCCGCGATCGAGTGCCCGGTAGGCGTCCGCCATCAGCGCCGTGTTGACCCAGAGTTGGACCTGGTGCCCGTCGGGCGTGACCGATGGTTCATCTCTGATCTCAACCAATCCCTCGACGAGCGCCGCCTCTTCCTCGACGATGCGCTCGTAGTGCGCACGTTGCTCCTTGCTCGGATAGCTGATGATGGTGCCCTGGAAGCCATCGACGATCAGCGGGGTCCCCTCAACAAGATCGATCGGCAGATCCTCGGCACCCACAACCGCCGGAATGCCCAGCGAATGCGCCATGATCGCTGCATGCGAGTTCCGCGAGCCACGCACGGAGACCATTCCAACGAGATTGGTAAGGGGCACTTCCGAGAGCATCGTTGTCGTCAACTCGTCTGCGACGAGAATCGTCTCGGTCGGGAAGTCGACCCGGGCGTGACGCGACTCCTGCAGGCTCGCGAGCACTCGATGCCCGAGGTCGCGAACGTCCGCGCCGCGCTCACGCAGATACTCATCGTTCATCGACTCGAACGCGGCAACGTGATTTTCGATCACGCGACGCAGCGCGCCCTCTGCCCACTGACCCTCACGAATGACTTCGAGCACCTCGCCCGAAATACTCTCATCGAGCATTCGGTCATATGCCTCGAACAGCGCGAGTTCCTGCTCCGGAACGAGCCCACTGAGGCGCGTCTTGAGATCCTGAATCTGGTTGCGTGTCGAGACGATGGCGTCGAGAAATCGCTGTTCCTCGTGCCCGACGTTGCCGGCATCACGATCGGGGATCGTGTCGAAGGCCACCTGGTGATACATGACGGCCGCGGTCCCCAACGCCACACCCGGCGCACCGGCCGCCCCATCGAAATGGCCCGTGGCGAGACCCGCACGCTCGAGGTCCTGCAGGCTCCCCGTCGCATGCGCGTGCAGGATGACACCGGCCAACTGTGCGGACAGCGTGATCAGGAACGCTTCCTCGCTCTCGTCGTACCGCCGCGCCTCCCGCTGCTGCACAACCAGCACGCCGAGCACCCTGCGCTGGTTCACGATCGGAACGCCAAGGAAGGACTGGTAGGGGTCTTCGCCAATCTCCTCGATGTGCAGATATCGCGGATGCGAGGGCGCGTGGTCGAGGTTGATCGGCTCTGCCCGTTCCCCCACGAGACCCACGAGTCCCTCACTGGCCCGGATCACGATCTTGCCCACGGCTTCGCGGTTCAGCCCGCGCGTCGCCATGAAGCGGTACTCCTCCCGCTCATCGTTGTAGAGGTAGACCGAACAGACGTGCGCCCGCATCGCACGCTGAACCCGCTCGACGATGACTTCGAGCGCGGCATTGAGATCGCGTGCCGCGTTCACCTCCTGGATGATGCGACGCAGCGTCTCGAGCATGTTGAGGCCCTCTGGGGGCTCTATCGTCGTGACCGACACGATCGATGACAGGTTCGTAGGCGCATGTTGGGGCCGAAGCGCGAAGGCCTCGATTGCGGTTTGGGGGAACCCAGGATACTGCGTCAAAGCGAGTCCGGCATGCAAGACAGCGCGCAACGCCCGCCGGCCGGGTCCCGCACCTTTCCTCTGTTATTCTTGACCCGTTGTCCCGACGAGGAACCGATCATCACACAGCGCGACGACAGCCAACATCCATCGGACGCGACCGCCAGGCCCGCAACCGGGACCAGGGACGCCCGCACCGAAGTCAGGCACTGGACCCGGCGGACGATCCTCGAGCGTTCCGCTGTCGGCATCCCGGCCTTGTCCGCGGCCGGGCCTGCCCTGCTGGGTACCGCGGTCAGTCCAGTGGCGTCGGCCAGGAAACCGGAACGATTACGGCCGCAGCCGGGTGACGAACTGGTCCACGCGTTCGGCGACCTGCAGCATCAGCCGATCGTGCCGTCCGAGCTCCCCGCGGGCGGCCCGCCGGTTCTGGCCGTTCCGCGCGAGCCCGGGACCGCACTCGTCAGAAACGGTTCCAGGCTCAACAATCTTGCGGTCGTCCGGGTGAGCGAACCCGCGCTGCCGCTCTCGAGTAAAACGCAGCGGTACGCGGCCGATGATCTGATCGTCTTCTCCGCCGTGTGCACGCATACAGGCTGCACCGTTGAGAAATGGAACGCCGAGGCACAGCACCTGGTGTGCCCGTGCCACCAGTCCGAGTTCAAAGTCTCCGACGCGGCCAGGGTCGTGACGGGGCCAGCACCAAAGCCGCTTGCCATGCTGCCAGTCAGCGTCGAAGGCGACCGGATTATCGTAGCCGGGAAATTCTCCCGTCGCGTTGGAATGCAACCACAACAATAAGGTCTGGGAGGCCCCATGCATCGAGTCATGCTCACTGCCGTCGCTTTCATGATTGCGGCGATTGCGCTTGCCGGGTCCGCGCTCGCGGACGGCCACGGCGAGCACAGCAACTACAACAAGGTCTACAGGAACGTCACTCAGGAGCGCCTCAACTCGCCCGAGGCGCAGAACTGGCTGATGTACCGCCGCACCTACGACAGCCAGGGTTACAGCCCGCTCAAGCAGATCACGCGACGAAACGCCAGGCGCCTCGTCCCCGTGTGGACGTTCTCGACCGGCATGCGGGAAGCGCACCAGGCGCCGCCCGTCGTAAATGACGGCTTCATGTTCATCACGACCCCACACAATCACCTGATCGCCCTCGACGCAAGCACGGGCGAGCAGATCTGGCGCTACGCGCGTGAACTCCCGGAAGACCAGTACCAGATGCATCCCACGAATCGCGGCGTCGCGCTTTGGGAAGACAAGGTCTACATGGCAACCGCGGATGCCTATCTCGTGGCGTTCGAGGCGAGCACCGGCAAGGTGCTGTGGGAGGCGGAAGTCGAAGACTACTCACGCGGCTACTACATGACCCTCGCGCCACTCGCGGCCAACGGCAAGGTCATGGTAGGCGTGTCGGGCGGCGAGTTCGGCATACGCGGTTTCGTCGCAGCCTTCGATGCGACAACCGGCGAGCCCGCGTGGAAGACGTATACGATCCCCGGTCCCGGTGAGACCGGGCACGACTCGTGGCCGGGCGACACCTGGAAGACCGGTGGCGTTCCGGTCTGGCTGACGGGTTCGTTCGATCCGGAACTGAACCTCACCTACTGGGGCACCGGCAACGGAGGCCCCTGGATGGGCGACAAGCGACTGGGGGACAATCTTTACGCGACGTCGGTCATCGCGCTCGACGTCGACACCGGCAAAATGAAAGCCCATCACCAATACCACTGGAACGATACGTGGGACTGGGACGAGGTGTCGGCGCCGCTGCTCGTATCCTTCGAGCGCGACGGCCGCACTATCCCGGGATTGATCCACCCCGGGCGGAACGGCTACCTCTGGTTCCTCGAGCGCTCTGCAGACTCGATCGGCTTCGTCGACGCGGGACCGTATGTCCGCCAGAACGTCTTAACGTCGCTCGACCCGGTGACCGGCCGCCCGGAGTACGACCCGGCTCGCATTCCGGGCACGTTGCGTCCGGCGGAGTTCTGCCCGTCGTTGTGGGGTGGCAAAGATTGGCCGCCCGCGGCCTTCAGCCCCCGCACACGCCTCATCTACATTCCGGCGAACGAGAATATCTGCGGCAGGTTGCAGGGTGAGGAAGACGTCGACTACCGGCCCGGTGAGGTGTTCATGGGCGCCGACGATGACGACATTTCCCTCGTGCTGCATGGAGACTCGGATGAGTGGATCGGCGAGTTGCAGGCCTGGAATGTCGACACCGGCAAAAAGGCCTGGAGCACGAAGTTCGAGAGCCAGAACTGGGGACCCGTCCTCGCGACCGCGGGTGACGTCGTGTTCATGGGTGGCACCAACGATCGCTACTTCCGTGCATTCGATGCCCGAAACGGCAAGATTCTGTGGGAGCAGCGCACCAACTCCGGCGTTGTCGGCGTGCCGTCAACCTACGCGGTCGACGGCGTTCAGTACGTCGCGGTGCAGTCCGGTTGGGGCGTGGACGCCGAACGTGAGCAGGCCTCCATCAACGCGCTGCGCGGCACGAATCACCAGGTGCCACAGGGTGGCGTGCTCTGGGTGTTTGCGCTGCGTTGAGCCAATCCGGCATGGGGTGTTCACGGCGAGCGCCCCGCCAGGCCTGCAACTGTGCGTCGGTCAGTCAATGCAGCGCGACAGCGCCGGCGCCAGTTCTTTCATCGCCCGTCGGTACACGTCGCGTTTGAAGGCCACGACCTGACCGAGCGGGTACCAATAGGAGACCCAGCGCCAGCCGTCGAACTCCGGGTCCTGCCCCGCATCAACCTGCACCGTGTCGTCGTCAGCAAGCATCTTGAGCAGATACCACTTCTGCTTCTGCCCGACGAAATCAGAACGATTCTGTCGCAACAGGCGCCGCGGGAGTCGATAGCGCAGCCAACCGCGCGTGCACGCGACCAGATCGACCGCATCTTTCGGCAGTCCTGTTTCTTCCATCAGTTCGCGGTAGAGCGCGTCTTCATGGGACTCGCCCGACTGAATCCCACCCTGCGGAAACTGCCAGGCATCCTGACCAATACGACGTGCCCAGAACACGCGGCCTGCACCGTTCGCGAGGATGATCCCCACGTTTGGCCGGTACCCATCCTGGTCTATCAACTCGCCTTCCTCATGGACCGGTACACGCCTTGCACCGATCACCACCCCTGGATCGTTCGATTATGTGGAAAGGTCGACGGGACGGCAACGCAAAAGGGTATGGGGCGCGACTCTCGCCGCGGAAGGCGGCCGCGGGACGCCGCCGGGCCGGTGATAAACTACCCCCACACCCCGGTCCGGTCCGTGCGAAGACGTGTCCCTCGCGCTGTTTGATCTCGACGAGACGCTGCTTGCCGCGGACTGCGACGTGCTGTGGGGAGAGTACCTCTGTCGTGAGGGCCTGGTTGACGCGGACGCCTATCGCGCGCTCAATCAAGCGTTCTACCGCGACTACAAGACCGGCAACTTCGACGTTGCGGCCTACCTCGAGTTTGTCGCGGACCCGCTGGGCCGCCATCCACGCGCACACCTCGAGCACCACCGGCAGCGTTATGTCGAACGTGACGTCATGCCGATCGTCCTGGGGCAGGCGCGTGACCTCATCGAGCGGCATCGGGCCGCTGGCGACCACCCGGTCATCGTCACCGCAACGCTGGACTTCGTGTCGACTGCAGTCGCAACGCTGTTCGGCGTTGACGACGTCATTGCGCCTGTGGCGGAACTCGTCGGGGGCCGGTACACGGGCCGCACCGTTGGCGTCGCGAGTTTTGGCCCGGGCAAGGTCACCAGGGTCCGGGAATGGCTCGCCGCCGGTCACTCCGCAGAGACGCTGGAGGACAGCTGGTTCTATTCGGACTCGATGAACGACCTGCCGTTGCTCGAGGCAGTGACGCGCCCCGTCGCCGTCGACCCCGATGCACGACTTCGCGCCGAGGCACGCCGCCGCAACTGGCCAATCGTGTCGCTGCGCGAATGAAGCCGCGCTCCGACCGTCCCGTCGTTCGCGCCTGCCTCGCCCTGGCCGCACTCGTGACGCTGGCCCAATGTGGTGATCCCGGTCCCGCAGCCCCCGGGCCGGTTGACACCAGCTTCGTCCTGGCGGATGCCGGGCGCACCTTGCGCGACGCGACGAGCGCCGTATCGCTATTGAACACGGCGATCCGGCGTTTCCTCTCAGACCCTGACGAGGAGACGCGAGCCAGTGCGGTCGATGCCCTCTACCTGGCGCACGATGCCTGGCTCGAGGCCTGGGCCGGAGCCGCGGTGCTGAGCGGAGAATCGATGTCGGCGCACGCCTATTCGATCGATGCGTGGCCGGTCACCCCGGGATTCCTCGATACGCTCCCCGAGTACCCCCAATCCGGCATGGTGGCCGACGTCACATTGCCGCTGAACGCGTCCAGCGTGCGCCGACAACACGGCTTCTCCGACGACAGCGAAGTCGCCATGGGTTTCCACGCGATCTGGCACCTGCTGACCGACCGAACAGTCGATGACTTCATCGGCAGTGACGAACTCACGACCCGGCGTCGTCTGCTGCTCGGACTGCAGGCGGAACTCCTGTTCGCCGATCTTCACACAATCGGGAATGCGTCCCGTCGGGAGACGGTGACACTGCCCGCCCTCATGTCGGCAAGCATCGACACGCTGGAGCAGGCGCTCGCCCTGGCGCGCGCGGCAGAACGGGGCACGCCCCATCTCTCGCGCACAGGCCCGGCGGCCGCGAGCCGCCGGATCGCGCAGCCGATCACGATCTGGCTGTCTCATGAGGCCGTCCGGCGCCGGCTGGCCGTCGCGCATCCGGCACTGCGCGACAGGCTTGCCGAAACGCTGCGTGTACTGAACGCGACCGATACTCCGGAGATCAGCGTCTCCGACGTGGGCGCCAACAACGACAGCCCCCCCGACGCAGACAGACCGGTCGGGCGCGTCGACGACGCGGGCGCCGCAGACCCCGTTGGCTATTCCCCGGTAGCCCCGTCGGATGCCGGGACGGAGACGGACGCCACAGATCCTGAACAATCCCGGCTCGCCCTTGCACTCCGGGCCTCCATCCAGGTGCTCAACGACGTGGTCCGCGCCGAACGCGCGCTCAGCGGGGTACCCTGACCGCCGGTGACCAACCTGCTACACGCAGCTCGCTGCTTTTGCTATTTTCATGCGGCGCCCCAGCCTTTCGGAATACGATGCAACCGACTTTCTTCGATCCTCCAGAACTATTNTCCGATGCCAACATGACCCGGTTCATCGAGGAGGGTTACCTGACNCTTCGCTCGAAGCTTCCCCAATCGTTCCACGATGCAATCTACGAGGAACTCGCACNACTCGAGGAGAATGGCCGGGTTGGGCACAACAACCTGCTGCCCTGCGTGCCCCAGATACGCGAAGTCCTCGACGAGCCGCACATCCGGGGTGCGCTGCGGAGCCTGCTGGGCCCTGACTACTACCTGCACTTCCATCGGCACGATCACGTCAACTTCCCCGACGCGGCGCAGCCGCTGCACAAGGACGGCGACAACCACTCGCACCTTGCAATCGACGGGCGACGCTATCACCCCACCCGCTACGTGATGCTGTTCTACTACCCGCAAGACACACCCGTCGAGCGCGGACCCACCGGGATCGTGCCGCGTAGCCAGTACACGCCGCGAGCAAAGCTCGAGCGAGCCCGGTCCGAATGGAGCGCGCTGGTCGCGCCGTTGCTTGCGGAAGTGAACGCGCTCGCCGAACGTGGTGTGTCCGAGGACGAACGCCGGGCCATCTGGCGCGAGCGCCACGGCGCACTCAAGGAACAACATGCCGATCTGCACACCAGCGTTCGGATGCTGGAACAGCCGTGGGAAGAACGAAAGATCCCGTTGGCGGGCCCTGCCGGTACGGTGAGCATCGTCCACTTCGATCTCGTGCACGGCAGGTTCGGGCCCAACGAGACGGATCTGCCGCGACACATGGTCAAGTTTTTGTTCTCGCGTTACCGGGAACCAACCTCCCCATCCTGGGACAATCACGCGGACGACTACCCTGGCTCCCCAGACGATGGACTCTCCGCCGTACACGCGTTCCAGTGGCAATGGCATCGCGGAGAGCGCCAGCGCTTTGGCGCGTCAGAACTGGGCGACCCGGAGCGCCTCGCCAGCACCCTTGACGGGGACGACGAAGGCGCCGCGCTAGACGCCGCCTACAAACTCGCGACCCACGGTGCCGCGGGCGTTGGTCCGCTGCTCCAGCGATTCCTCTGCGACGACGTCCAGCGCCGAACACTTGCTGCATGGGGCCTCGCCGCGGCCGGCCGCGACGCGGTCGAGCCTCTGCTCGAAGCGGTACCGGGAGACGATCCGCATCTGATGGCGCGCGCCGCCGACGTACTTGGCGACATCGGCGCCCAGGCAGAAGCCGCGATCCCGCACCTGCAGCGCTGGTGCGAACACGAAGACACAACCGTCAGACTGTACGCCGTCGAGGCACTCGGCACGGTCACCGAACAGCGCGGCGGCGATCCGACAATCACCAGGGTCCTGGACGACCCGGATGCCTGGGTGCGACGCAACGCGATCATATCGCTCGCGCGCGCGGGCGCGGGCGGCACAGACCCCGTTCCCGCGCTCGCGGCGAACCTCTACCACGAGAGCCACCAGGTCAGGGGCTGGACGATCGAGGCATTACAGCGCCTCGACGACCCCCGGGCGCGGGAGATTGCGCTCCGGTACCTCAACACGACCCGCTGGGATCAGCACCCGAAGAGCGGAGACCCGAACAAGCGGCGCTGACCTCAGCCGTCAGCCGGGGCAGCTTCCCAGCGCAGGTCGAGTTGGCGCGCAGCGAGAACATCGTCGAGACGCTTCACAGGCAGACTGACCGGCGCCTCGTGCAGTCGCTCGGGTTCAGTCCGTGCCTCGTCGAGGATCGATCGCATCGCGGCGACAAACCCGTCGAGTTCTTCCAGACTCTCCGTTTCGGTCGGCTCGATCAGCAGGCATTCGGGGATCAGCAGCGGAAAGTAGGTGGTCGGCGCATGGTAGCCGTAGTCGAGCAGACGCTTGGCGACGTCCATGGCACTGATGCCAAGGGGCTTGTGCTCATCACTCAGGGTCACGATGAACTCGTGCGTCGCGCGCCGTTCTGGATAGGCGAGGCGGTAGCCCGCCTCCTGCAACCGCATGGCCAGGTAGTTGGCATTCAGTGTCGCGTACTCGCCCACCCGCAGCAGGCCCTCGGCTCCCAGCAGCCGCGTGTAGGCATAGGCCCGCAGCAGGATGCCCGCATTGCCCATGAACGCCGAGAGGTTGCCGATGGTATCGGGCAGGTGACGATCGTCCATCCAGTAGTACCGACCGGCTGCCGCATCGCAGCCGACGCCAACCGGACCTGATCCTGGCCCGCCGCCGCCATGCGGCGTTGCAAATATCTTGTGCAGGTTCATGTGGAGGACGTCGAAGCCCATGTCGCCCGGTCGGACCTTTCCCAGGATCGCATTGAGATTCGCGCGGTCGTAGTAGAGCAGCCCCCCGGCATCGTGAACGACCGCGGCAATCGCCTCGATACGCCGCTCGAACACACCGCACGTCGACGGGTTGGTCATCATGAGGCCGGCGGTCTGCGGGCCGACCGCCGACCGCGGTGCATCGAGATCGACGTCGCCGTCCGGCGTGACACCCACTTCTTTCACGGTGAGCCCGCACATCACCGCGGTTGCCGGATTCGTGCCGTGGGCTGCTGTCGGGATGAGAATCTCGGTACGGTCCGTATCCCCGCGCCTGGCGTGATACGCCCTGATCATGGCGACGCCGGCAAACTCACCCTGCGCTCCCGCCATCGGGGTCAGCGACACCTCCTGCATGCGGGTGACCGTTCGCAACGCTTCCTGAAGGTCATGCAGACACGCAAGAAACCCCTGGCTCATGGACTCGGGCGCAAGCGGGTGGCGGTTCAGAAAACCCGGCAGGCTGGCCGCGCGATGGGCGCCGCGCGGGTTGTACTTCATCGTGCAGGAACCCAACGGATAGAACTGTCCGTCGATCGAAAAGTTACGCCGCGAGAGACGTGTGTAGTGGCGCACCACCTGCAGTTCCGAGAGCTCCGGCAGCGCCGGGGGTCCATCACGCAGCAACGCCGTGGGGATTTCTGCCGGCGGCTCGCCCGGCGTCGGATGCTGGGCCCGTGCGCTTCGGCCCGGGTTCGACACTTCGAAGATCAGCTCATCCATGCCCCCGCTCCCCAAGCACCCGGCGCAGCACCTCAGCCCAGCGCGCGATGTCCTGAGCGGTATGCACCTCCGTCACGTTGACGAGCAGGCAGCGGTCGAGCGCCGGATCGTAGCGTCCCAACGCCAATCCTCCCGCCACGCCATGCTCCGCCATTGCTGTCACAACCTCGTCGGCGGACAGCGGCAATTCGATGACGGCTTCGTGAAAGTGCGGTCCCTGAAACCTGGCCGACACTCCGGGCAGCAACGCTGCGGCTTCCAGCAGGCTTGCAAGCCCGCGGTGGCAGGCGTCCGCCACCGACCGCAGGCCGGTCGGTCCCAGCAGCGCCATGTAAATTGTTGCCGCGGTCACAAGCAATCCCTGATTCGTGCAGATGTTGGACGTGGCCCTGGCACGACGGATGTGCTGCTCGCGTGCCTGCAGGGTCAGCGCAAACCCGCGCCTGCCGTCGAGGTCGACCGTACGCCCGACAATGCGCCCCGGCATCTGCCGCACGATGGACTTCCGGCAGCACATGAGCCCCAGATAGGGACCGCCACCTGCAAGCGGTATCCCGATCGGCTGTCCTTCCCCAACGACAATGTCCGCGCCCGTCTCCCCCCAGCGCCCGGGAGGCGTCAGCATGGCGAGCGCGATCGGATTACAGACGCCAATCACAAGAGCGTCCCGGGCATGTGCCCAGTCCGTGAGCGCGTGCACATCCTCGAGGGCACCGAAGAAGGTCGGTTGGGGGATGACAAGCGCCGTGAACGCGTCGTCAGGGAGCGACTCGACGCGCGTCACGCCAGCTTCGCTCACAGCCACGTCCACAAGTTCGATGCCCTGGCTGCCAACAATGTTCCGCACGGTCGATCGATAGGCGGGATGCACCGTCGCCGGTATCGCGATCCGACACGTTCGTACCTTCCGGTTGGCGCGGACCGCCATCAGCACGGCCTCTGCCAGGGCCGACGCGCCGTCGTACACAGATGCGTTGGCCACTTCCATTTCCGTCAGTGCCGTCAGCATGGTCTGGAACTCGTAGATGAGTTGCAGAGTGCCCTGACTCGCCTCCGCCTGGTACGGCGTGTACGCGGTCAGGAATTCACCGCGGGACGTCAGGTCCCAGACGGCAGCCGGCACGTGATGCTGATACGCGCCGGCGCCAATGAAACTGAGGGCCGCGCCGTCGCCCGCGGCACGCTCCGCAATCTGGCGCAGCAGCGCAGCTTCGCCAACTCCAGGCCCGATCGCGGAGAGATCACCGCCGCGCAGTCCTTCAGGAATCTCATCAAACAACTCATCGATCGAGGAGACGCCAAGCGCCCCCAACATCACGCGTTCGTCACGATCCGTATGTGGAATGAAAGGCATAGCGCATTTCCCAATGGACCGCAGTCAGGGGTGCCCGGCAAGGCGGTCGGCAAGGGGCCGCCGGCCAGGAGTCACACTCAGCGATCGACAACCTGCAACCGGTCATCGGCCGATGGGCTCTGTTCGCGTCCTTTGACGTTCGGGTCGCCCCGGGTCGATCCCGGGCGTGTTCTTATTGGGATGCGGGGTGTAGCGGGTTGCGCGGGCACAGTGCCCATGTGAGACTGCAGGAGACCCCGGGAGGGAGAGGCGCGCTCAGGAGGCTTCCTGTTCACACACTGCCTGATAGCCTTCGATGTCGAGCAGGTCGTCGAGTTCGCCCACGTCACTCGGCTGAATCCTGAAGAACCAGCCGTTCTCGTACGGTGAGTCGTTCACCGTCTCCGGGGCATCTTCGAGCACTTCATTGATGGCGATCACCTCGCCGCCAACGGGTGCGTAGATGTCGGATGCCGCCTTGACTGACTCGACGACTCCCGCTTCGCCGCCCGCGATCACAGCCTGACCCACCTCCGGCAGTTCCACATACACCACGTCCCCCAGTTCTTCCTGAGCGTGGTCGGTGATGCCAACCGACACCGTGCCGTCGCTTTCGAGTCGCGCCCACTCGTGCGTACTCGCGTATTTGATGTCATCCGGAAACTCGGGCATTGCGGGCATGTCCTGTGGGTGCGAAGCGCCGGCATCGGGAGCGTGTCGACGCGCGCCGACCGGCAGAAACTGTGCTCAATCAGAGGGCTCGATGAGCGAGCGTATTATTCCTGACGAACGGTGGTTTGACAATTTTCACCGGCAGTCTACGACCCCGCGTGCCCGGCAAGCTGGCCATCCAGAAGGATCTCCGCCCCGGCCCGCATGACACCCTTGCCTTCGAGCACAACCCCGACGAGCCGGCG
>PBVL01000060.1 GCA_002728675.1 Gammaproteobacteria bacterium | reverse complement strand
TCGAAGGCGCAGGGATGTCCTCGTGCGCCGCCTCCGGTCCCGTCGGTTCCCCGAACCCGACCGCCGTTGCCGAATCGTCCGCCGCCACAAGCGCATCGGTCAGGCCGGAGGCTTCCGCCTCGGCCTCGGCCTCGCCCACCAACTCCGCCGGACCGGAGGTGGCGGCAACCAGACCCGGCTCACTCCCGAACAGGGCGTCCTGACTTGGGAACTCCTGCTGCTGACGAGGCGCCCCTGGCGTCATCGCTGCCCTCGGTTCCGGTGCCGCCCTCGTGCCGGAATCCGGCTCAGGCGAGTCCGCGCCGGCGAAGTACCAGACGAGCGCAATCACGATGACAAGCCCGCCAAGTGCCATGAGCCCGGTCTGCAGAACCGGCCCCGTGAACGTGACCGGCCCGACCGTCTCCTCGGTCACATCCCGGATCGGCGCGACATCGTCGGAACCTGGGAGCGCGGACTCGTACTTCTGAACGATGGCGTCCCCGTCCAGACCAACCTCTCGCGCGTACGCACGCAGGTAGCCCTTGATAAACGCGGTCCCTTTCGGAATCTTGTGGAAGTCCCCCTCGTCGATGTAGCGGATGAAGGTGTGCGTCAGGTACAGCTTCGCCGCAACGTCTGCCTGGGAGAGGCCCGCAGCCTCGCGCGCCTCGATCAGCAATTCTGAAACGGACGCTGCCGCTTCGTCGTCGACAGCTTCTGTCTGTGCCTGCTCACTCACCGGCAGTCTCACGATACTGCGCGTATTCGTCCGAGGCCGGGAAGATGTTCCTCAGCATCAGGCCATAGCTTGCTTCCTGATCCGACTCACCAAAGATCCGTGCCAGACGGATTCCCAGCCAAAGGCTCCGGGACGTCTGGTCAGATCCCTGCAGAAATCTGCTGAAGAGTTCCCGGGCACCGACGCAATTGCGATTCCCGAACCGGATGTCCGCCAGCTCGATCAACGCCCGCGGTTGTGAAGGATTCAGATCGATCGCACGCTCGAACGCGCGGCTCGCCTCATCCGCACGATCAAGGTGCAGATAGCTCACGCCGAGGTTCTCGAACACCTGTGACCGCCCCGCGGAATAAAGGTCGTCCGCCGCGGTCTCCAGATGCTCGACTGCCTCGGCGTAGCGACCTTCGTCGAAGAGAAAGGCGCCAAAGTTGTTCCTGGTGCGGGTCGAATCGGGGTAGTAGCGCAACGCCTGCCGAAAGTGGTCTTCCGCGAGCCCAGTCTCGCCTTCGAGTTGGAAGAGCAGCCCGAACAGGCCATGCACCTGGGGCGAACGGGGCTCGAGTTCCTGCGCACGATTCAGGTTGGTCTTTGCACGCTGGTACTCGCCGGCGCGCATGTAGGCAGCGCCGAGCGCGAGATAGTCCTGATAGACCTGATCCTCGTCGACCTTCGGGCGGCTGGCGGAGTCACAACCGGCGAGCAGCGTCAGAGCGATCAGCACGGGCAGCAGACGTGTCACGATGCACTCGCCAGCCTGCGGTACCGGGCCTGGCGCCGTGTGCGGTCAGCAACGCTGCCGACGAGTTGCCCACACGCCGCGTCAATGTCCTCACCCCGGGTCGTCCGCACCGTCACGGACAAACCGGCGCTCGCCAGCCGATGCTGGAACGCTCTGACTGACGTGACGGTGGGTCGTTCGAAGCCGCTCCCCGGAAAGGGATTGAATGGGATGAGGTTGATCTTGCACGGGAAGTCCCGCAGCAACTCCACCATCTGGGCGGCGTGCTCGGGCTGATCGTTCACGCCGTTCAGCAGCGTGTACTCGACTGTGACGGTCCGTTTCTCACCGAGATTTCCAGCATAGCTGCGGCATGCCTTCAGCAGTTCGGCAATCGGGTACTTCCTGTTGATCGGTACCAGTTCGTCGCGCAGTGCGTCGTTGGGCGCGTGCAGCGAGATGGCGAGCGACGCGTCAGTGCGTTCGGCAAGTCGGTAGATGCCCGGCACGACGCCCGCCGTGGAAATGGTCACGCGGCGCTTGGAGATGCCGTATCCAAGGTCGTCCATCATCAGGTCAACGGCGGGCGCCACCGCGTCGAAGTTGAGCAACGGCTCGCCCATCCCCATGAGCACGACGTTCGTCACGACACGTTCGCGCTCCGGATAGGCGTCGGCGAGTGTCTGCACCGCTATCCGCACCTGGCCCACAATTTCCGCCGCGGTGAGATTACTGTTGAAGCCTTGTTTGCCAGTCGCGCAGAACTTGCAGTCAAGCGCGCAGCCCACCTGCGATGACACGCACAACGTGCCTCGGTTGGGCTCGGGTATGAACACCATCTCCACCGCACTGCCGCCCGCCGCACGAATCAGCCACTTGCGCGTGCCGTCCGTTGACAGGTGTTCGCTGACAATCTCCGGTTCGCGTATCTCGCGCCGCTCTGCAAGCTCGGTGCGCAGCTTCTTGGAGATGTCGGTCATGTCGGCAAAGTCGTCGACGAACCGATGGTGCAGCCACTTCAGTATCTGCTCGACACGGTAAGGCTTCTCACCCAACTCCTCGAGCAACGCCGCCCAGGCTTCCCGGTCCATGCCAAGCGCGTTCAGGCGCCGCCGGCTCTGGCCCTGCAGGCCGGTTCCGCTCGTCGTCTGTGCTGCGTTGCTGTCCTGCATGGTCGTTACCGGACCGGGCGAGCCTTGCTGTCAGTCACGCGGGCAGATGCCGCCGTCAGCGAAGAAAAACCCAATCTCGCGCTCGGCCGAGGTAGGAGAATCCGAACCGTGTACGGCATTCGCATCGATCGACTCCGCGTAGTCGGCCCGAATCGTGCCCGGCGCTGCCTCAGCCGGATTCGTCGCGCCCATGAGTTCCCGGTTGCGCGCAATGGCGTTTTCGCCTTCGAGCACCTGCACAATCACCGGACCAGAGGTCATGTATTCGACAAGCGGCGGGTAGAAGGGTTTCCCTTCGTGTTCGGCGTAGAAGCCCTGGGCCTGCTCCTGAGACAGCCGTATCATCCTGGACGCGACGATACGCAGACCCGCGCTCTCGAAACGCGAGGTGATTTCCCCGATCACGTTCTTTGCGACTGCGTCGGGTTTGATGATTGAGAACGTACGTTCGACGGCCATGCGATGAATCTCCGGAAACAGCTGAAAAAGCGCTGCGGATTATACGCTTCTGTCTGCCGTAATCACTCGAAACCTTGCCGGCGGGCCAGGAACCTTCAGTCCTGTTCGTCGATCCAGGCCATCTGGATGGCCTCCAGGATCCGCTCGCCGCAGCGCTCCGGGTCGTCGTCGAATTCGGGCAACGCCTCTACCCACTGTTTCAGGTCCGTGAACCGGACGGTGAGCGGGTCAACATCCGGATAGCGCTCTGCCAGTTCGATCGCGATATCGATCGTATCCACCCATTTGATTGCCATCGGCTGACTCCCCGCGACACGTCGTCCGCTCAGTGGTTCTCCGAAACCTGGTTGATGGTGTACTTGGGGATCTCGATCACAAGATCCTCGTCGCCTACTTCCACCTGGCAGGACAGCCTGGAATCCGGTTCCAGCCCCCAGGCTTTGTCCAGCAGGTCATCTTCTTCTTCCTCCGACTCCTCGAGCGAGTCGAAACCCTCACGGACAACCACGTGGCAGGTCGTGCACGCACAGGCCATCTCACAGGCATGCTCGATGTTGATCCCGTGCTCGAGCGCAACCCTGATCAGGTTGTCGCCTGGATTCGCCTGCACGACCGCCCCTTCAGGACACCGCTCGGCATGCGGCAGGAACACCACCTGCGGCATCAGGAAGACTCCTCTCTTGCGCCATCAAACTCGTCGATGTCGTGGCCGGCAAGCGCCTTGCGGACTGCCTGATCCATTCGCAGTCCGGCAAATGTCTCGCTTGCATGTCCCAGTTGCTCGGTTGCCGCGGAAATGGCGAGGTGGTCGTCCCGGCCCGCGGTCTCGCGCAGCGCCTCGATGCCCGCCCTCAGCGCCGAGACCTCAGCGTCCGCAAGGAGCGCGCCGTCCAGATCGAGCGCCGCCGACAGTGCGTCCATCACCCGATCAGCCTCGACCCTCGCCTCGGACAGCGAACGGGCCTGCGCATCACCTTCGGCATGATCGAAGCCCGCCTTCAGCATGTCCGTGATCTCGGCCTCTTCGAGCCCGTAGGTCGGCTTGACCGTTACCTCTGCAGCAACACCGGTACTCTCTTCGGTTGCCGACACCGACAGCAGTCCGTCGGCATCGACCTGAAAGACCACCTGGATGCGGGCCGCTCCTGCAACCATCGGCGGAATGCCGCGCAGTTCAAACTGCGCGAGCGAGCGACAGTCGGCAACAAGCTCACGTTCGCCCTGCACCACGTGAACCAGCATGGCGGTCTGCCCATCCTTGAAGGTCGTGAACGACTGGGCACGCGCCACCGGAATTGCGGTATTGCGGTGGATCACCTTTTCCGCGAGCCCGCCCATCGTCTCGAGCCCCAGCGAAAGCGGCAGTACGTCGAGAAGCAGCACCTCATCCGAAGAGCGATTGCCCGCAAGCACGTTGGCCTGCACGGCGGCACCCAACGCGACGACCCGGTCCGGGTCGAGACTGGTCAGGGGTTCACGCCCGAAGTAGCTGGCCACGGCAGCCCGTACCGCGGGAACGCGTGTCGACCCGCCTACAAGTACGACATTGGTCAGTTCGTCCAGCGCCACGCCGGCATCGCGCACGGCGCGACGACAGGCACGCACTGTCCGTTCGATCAACGGTGCCACGAGCCTGTCGAACGTCTCGCGGGTGAGTTCGGTATCGAGCACGAGAGGCGTCGCGCCCGGTAGGTCGAGTTGCACCGCAACGGACTCCGACGCCGTCAGCGCTTCCTTCACGCTCCTCGCTGCGAGGCTCAGCTTGCGCCGCTGACCCAAGTCGAGTGGGTCCGTCACGCCCGCCTGCTCCCGCAGCCAGGCGGCAAGCGCCGCGTCGAAATCGTCGCCGCCCAGCGCCGAGTCGCCCCCCGTCGACAGCACTTCGAACACCCCTTTGCGTAACCGTAGGATGGAGATGTCGAACGTGCCGCCGCCAAGGTCGTAGACGGCGACGACACCTTCAGCGCCCGAATCGAGACCGTAGGCCACCGCGGCCGCCGTCGGTTCGTTGAGGAGGCGCAGCACGTTGAGGCCCGCGAGCCGCGCGGCATCCTTGGTGGCCTGCCGCTGCGCGTCGTCGAAGTAGGCGGGAACGGTCACAACGACCCCTTCGAGTTCGCCTCCAAGGGTCTCTTCAGCGCGGGCGCCGAGCGTCCGCAGAATCTGGGCCGACACCTCGACCGCGCTGACGTCGCCGCCTGCGGTCCTGAGGCGTGGCACCGCGGCGTCACCCACAACCTCATAGGCAAGATCCGCGACATCCTCATCGCCACGCCCCATCATGCGCTTCACGGAAACGATCGTGTTGAGCGGATCGTCCCCTGCGGCCGCCAGCGCGGCTGCGCCAACCTCCACCGCATCTGCCCGGTACCTGACCACGGACGGGAGCAGGTGTCGGCCCTCCTCGTCCGCAAGCGTCTCGGTGACTCCGGCTCGCACGGTCGCAACCAGCGAGTTGGTGGTTCCAAGGTCGATGCCCGCCGCACGTTTGCGCGCGTGCGGATCAACGGCCTCGCCGGGTTCAGTGATTTGCAGAAGTGCCATGTTCGATCGTCGATTCAGTAGCCAAGCAGCCGCTCTTCGACGGCGGATGCTTCGGCGCGAAGCTTGTGCAGAAACTGGAGTTTGTAGACGCTCTGTTCGGCGGCATCGAGGGCCGTGTCGCCGCCCTCCGGCACGGCGCCCTCCAGCGCGGCCCCCGACATTGCGCCGCTGAACTCGACCTCGAGTGCCGCGATGCCATCGTCGAGTCGCGCCATGAAACGCTCCGCGTCCGCTTCGGCTTCGGTGCCCTGGCCTTTGGCTTCAAGCGCCTCGAGATCCTCCCTCAGCTCGATCTGTTCCATCAGGAATGCGGGATCGAGCGCCGGGTTCTCCCGGATGTCGCGGCCGGCAAGGTCCAGCATGTAAATGGCCCGGGCCAGCGGAGCCCTGAGCGTCGCGTAGGCCTCGTTCACGTACGTCGCGTACTGCATCGCGAGACGCTGTTCCTGATCCGTCGCGCCGGCGAACCGGTCAGGGTGCACCTGCTGTTGCAGCGCGCGATAGCGCTCGGCGAGCAACGACNTCTCGACGTCAAATACCNGAGGCAGCTGAAACAGTTCGAAATAGTCGCGGGAGAGGTCCACGGCACGTCAACGGGCGGGCGNTTCGGTCAGACGGCGGTTGGTCAGACGGTGAAGCTTTCGCCGCAGCCACATTCGCCCTGGACATTGGGNTTCNTGAACTCGAACCCCTCGTTCAAACCCTGCTTGACGTAGTCCATCTCGGTGCCGTCAACATAGATCAGGCTCTTTTTGTCGACGAACACGTCCACACCGTGACTGACGAATCGTTCGTCACCAGTGGTTTCCTCGTCGACAGGCTCGATCACATACATCAGTCCCGAACAGCCGGTCGTCTTGACGGCGAGGCGGATGCCGATGCCCTTGCCTCGGTTGGACAGATAGTCGTTGACGTGCTGGGCCGCAGTAGCGGTCATGCTGACACCCATGATTCAGGCCTCGCTCACCGCGCTGTCAGCGGCATCGCCACGCTTTTCTCGAATGTCGCGAATCGCCGCCTTGATGGCGTCTTCCGCCAGCACGGAGCAGTGGATCTTCACGGGCGGGAGCGCCAGTTCTTCGGCAATCTCGGTGTTCTTGATGCCTTCGGCATCGTCAAGCGAACGCCCTTTGACCCATTCGGTGAGCAGGGAACTGGACGCGATGGCCGACCCACAGCCGTAGGTCTTGAACTTGGCATCCTCTATGATGCCGTCGTCACTGACCTGAATCTGCAGACGCATCACGTCGCCGCAGGCGGGCGCCCCCACCATACCGGTGCCGACATTGTCGTTGTCCGCGTCCATCTTCCCGACGTTGCGCGGGTTCTGATAGTGGTCGAGTACCTTGTCGCTATATGCCATGGCTCAGTGCTCCGCCCATTCGATTTTGTCCATGTCGACGCCGTCCTTGTACATGTCCCACAGCGGCGACAGTTCACGCAGTTTTCCGACGGCGCCCTTGATCTGATCAATCGCGGCGTCGACATCGGCTTCGGTGGTGAACCTGCCGATCGAGAAACGCAGCGACGAATGTGCCAGTTCGTCATTCAGTCCCAATGCACGCAGCACGTAGGAGGGCTCGAGGCTCGCCGACGTGCAGGCCGACCCGCTCGACACCGCAAGGTCGGTCAGCGACATGATCAGCGACTCGCCCTCGACGTAGTTGAACGACACATTGAGAATGCCCGGCACGTGATGGTTGATGTCGCCGTTCACGTGGATCTCTTCCATCTGTGCGATGCCGCGCCAGAGTCGCTCGCGCAGACCGAGAATCCGCGCGGCCTCTTCTTCCATCTCTTCCTTGCAGATGCGACAGGCTTCACCCATGCCGACCAACTGGTGTGTGGCCAGAGTCCCCGAACGCATGCCGCGTTCGTGTCCGCCGCCGTGCATCTGTGCTTCGAGACGCACGCGCGGCTTGCGCCGCACGTAGAGCGCGCCAACGCCCTTCGGGCCGTAAATCTTGTGCGCCGAGAAGGACATCAGGTCGACCTTCATCTCGGCGAGATCGATGGGCACCTTGCCCATGCTCTGTGCCGCGTCGACGTGAAAGAACACCTTGTTTGCGCGGCAAACCTCACCAATCGCGGCGACGTCGTTCACGACGCCAATCTCGTTGTTCACATGCATGATCGAGACGATGACCGTGTCTTCCCGGATCGCGTCGGCCACCTGCTCCGGCTGAATCACGCCATCGGAGCCCGGCTCGAGATACGTGACCTCGAAGCCTTCCCGTTCGAGATGCCGGCAGGTGTCGAGCACGGCTTTGTGCTCGATCTTCGAGGTGATGATGTGTTTGCCTTTCTTGGCGTAGAACTGCGCGACGCCCTTGATGGCGAGGTTGTCCGACTCGGTTGCCCCGGAAGTCCATACGATCTCGCGGGGGTCGCAGTTGATGAGGTCTGCCACCTGACGGCGGGCGATCTCGACCGCCTCCTCGGCCTCCCAGCCAAATTTGTGCGAGCGGCTCGCGGGGTTGCCAAAGTTGCCTTCGGCCAACAGGCACGCGCTCATCTTCTGTGCAACCCGCGGATCGACCGGCGTCGTCGCGGCGTAGTCCAGGTAAATCGGCACAGTCATCTTTAGCCTCTCATCTCCTCTCTCCAGCTCACGCACGCTCGAGCAGCGCGATCGTCTCGTGCTGCCGGGCAGCAACGCTCTTCACACCACGACGGGCAATAAGGCTCGCCAGATTGATGTTGCTGAGGAATTCGTGGATCTGATCGGTCAGGTCCGACCAGAGTTCATGGGTCAGGCAGGTCGTGCCTCCCTGACAATCAGCCCGGCCCTGGCAGCGGGTCGCGTCCACCGATTCGTCAACGGACTCGACAATGTCTGCAATCGAGATTGCGTCTCCCGCGCGTGCCAGGCGATAACCGCCTCCCGGCCCGCGGACGCTCGTGACCAGATCCGCCCGCCGGAGCTTGGCAAACAGCTGCTCGAGGTAAGCCAGACTGATCTCCTGACGACCCGAGATATCCGCCAGGCTCACGGGACCTTCGTCGTCATGAACTGCGATGTCCAGCATCGCGGTAACCGCGTAACGTCCTTTGGCTGTCAGCTTCATAGGTCTTCCGGCGCCGGTTCAAGGGGCGGGTGCGGAGTATCCAATACCCGACTGTTTTGGTCAACTAAAAGTCTGACCATTCCAGTCAGTTATTGTTCCCTACGTCCCGTCTTCCCGGCTGGATGACCGGGCGGTATCAACCGTGGTGAGAATCCCGCGGAGCATGTTCACCTCCATCTGATCCATGCGCACGCGGTTGAAGAGGCGCCGCAGCCTCGGCAGCAACTGCCGCGGATTGTCCGGATCGTGGAACCCGATGTCCGTCAGCGTGCGCTCGAGGTGCTCATAGAAGTGCTCCACCGAGTCCGCACCGGCAATCGGCTGGTCCCACTCGAGCGGCGGTGGCGCCTCGCGCGCGGCCATCAGGATCTCGTACGTGATCACCTGCACGGCCATCGCCAGATTCAGCGAGCTGTAGGCCTCCGCCGTCGGAATGTTCACGTGGTAATGACACTTCTGCAGTTCTTCGTTCTTGAGTCCGCGGGACTCGCGCCCGAAGAGGATCGCGACGTTGTGCGAAGCCTCCGTCGCGATCTTCGCCCCGCATTCCCGCGGATCGAGCATGGGCCACGGGATACGCCGGTCCCGGGCGCTGGTACCCACCACGAGTTCACACCCGGCGATCGCCTCGTCAACCGTCTCCACGACGCGTGCACCGTCGACGACGTCGCCCGCACTTGCGGCCCGCCAGCGAGCCTTGTCAACGGGGTGCTCCCGCGGGCTCACGAGCACGAGCGACGTGAGGCCCATGTTCCTCATCGCCCGCGCTGCGGCGCCGATGTTGCCCGGATGCGTTGTCTCTACGAGGACGACGCGAATCTCGCGCGACGAGGCTTTGTTGTCATTCATAGTCTGGCATACACCCGGTGACAGGCTCCGGGCAGTTGGGGCTCTTCTGATCGTCCGGCGCAACCGCTCACTGGTGGTCTGCCACGGCCGCTCCTGCGCCGACCGCTGGCTTCCGCGCGCACGATACCGCAGAATCGCGCCCCCATCTCTATCTGACTGCGGACGACCAATGCAGGCAATGGCGGCAATGGGCCTGCGGGCCGTGCGCAGCGCTGCGCGGGAACTGGCCCGCGCCTTCGACCGCCCGGACCTCGTCGAGGTCATTGGTGACGGCACCTATACGAACGCGGAACGCGACGCCGAGGCCGACATCCGCAACAGCCTCCAACACACCTATCCCGACCACGGATTCGGTGCCGGTTCGGGCGCCGAGTTCACGTGGTGGATCAAGGCCGTCGAAGGCAGCGCCAACTTCGCGCGGAACCGGCCCCACTTCGCGGTTGTGGTCGTCTGCCTGCAAAAGGGCCGGCCGCAGCACGCCGTCGTCGTCGACCCGATGCGCGACGAGGAGTTCGTGGGCAGCCGGGGCGGCGGGTGCCGCATGAACGGCACGCAGCTGCTGCGGGTCAGCGGCCGTGCGCACCTGAGGGAGGCCATGGTCGGACTCCGCACCTTTCGCCCGGGACTGACTGCGGCCCTCGAAGACGCCGACTGTCAGATCCGGCGCTCGGGATCCGCGGCGCTGGACCTTGCCTATGTCGCCGCGGGCAGGCTCGACGCAGCGGTCCTCGCGGGCGCCAACGCGGCCGCGGTCGCGGCAGGTTCACTGCTGATCGCCGAGGCCGGCGGACTGGTGTCCAACTTCGAGGGTGGCTCCGCCGATCCTGCCTCAGGGGCAGCCGTCGCGGGCACCCGCGGCGTGTTCAGGGAGTTGCTGCCGCTTGCCAGGAAGTCATACGGCTGAGCGACGCTCCGTCCAGGACCCGGCGAGCCAGCACTTTCCCGGGGAGTACGCCGACGCCGTCTGACGGCCTGTTAGTATTTCCGTGAATGGTCGTGACGGAAACGCATGCTCAGGATCGGATCAGTCTGCTTGTCGGTGCTCGCCACGATCGGGACCACGGGCACCCTGCGCTGCCCGCACGGTTTGCCGGGCGCCTGCGCTGCGCCGCGCGCGCTGTGGCTCCTCGTCCTAGCGGTGATCGCGGCCGGCTCCCAGCCGATTGCGGCGGACACGACGACGTTCGTGCCAGCGACGTTTGGCAAGTACGAAAGCAAATTCGTCAGATCAATCAGGTTCCCGAAGGGTGATACCCCGGTCGACATCCGGCTGCTGTGTGACGCAACGCTCCACAACGACGGTCGGGGTCGGGGCCTGTTCTGTGAGGGCCGTGACGACCACCCCGAGTTCCACAAAGCCGTCACACGCCACAAGGCCCGCTATCTGCGGGTCGTCATACCACGCACCGACGGCAGAAAACAGACCGTGCGGTTCCAGTTCAATGTGCATTTCGTCCGGGACGCCGACGGCGAGCGCATCACGCTCGCACCCAACCACCGGCACAGCATGACCCGATACGGTGACACGTACTCATCTCCGCAGCGCTACGAAGGTCCGTACCGGGCGACCACCCACTGCGACCTCGTGTTCGATGTCCGCGTCCGCGGCGTCGTACCCGCGGACGGCGGAGGCGCGAGGGACGTGGAGATTGTCGAGTCCGAGGCCAACCCAAGCTGTGTCGAGGCGATCCTCGGGTACTTTGCGCGCAGCGACTACATTCCCGGCTTCGCAGACGGCAAACCGGTCGAGATGGTGCTGATCGAACGGTTCTGGCGAACCCCCTCGAGGTCGCGCAAATGAGCGACGAGCGTCCCAACATCCTGCTGCTGATGACCGATCAACAGCGCGGCGACGCCCTCGGCATCGAAGGCCATCCGGTCCTGCAGACGCCGTACCTCGACGCGCTGGCCGCCGCAGGCGCCCGCTTCCGTCACGCCTACAGCGCGACACCGGTCTGTATCCCCGCACGCAGGACGCTGATGGCGGGGCAACGCGCGGCATCCCACGGGGTCTTCATGAACTGAACTACACGGCCCCGCTCCCCGGGCCAACGTTGCCGGGCGAACTCTCGAAAGCGGGCTACCAGACGCACCTCGTCGGCAAGCTGCACCTGTCGCCGCCCCGCAAACTGTACGGGTTCGACTCCGCCGACTGGTCCGACAGCCCGTCGCCCCATCCCGCCTACGACGACTACGAACGTTTCCTCGTCGAGTCGGGCGTGACAACACCCGGAGCGGGGCTCGCCCACGGCGCGAGCGTAAACGGCTACACGGCGCGCCCTTACCATCTGGATGAACGCTTCCACTTTTCGAACTGGTGCGCAGACCGGGCACTGTCGTTCCTGGCCCGGCGCGACCCGACCATGCCCTTCTTCCTGAAGGTGAGCTTCCATCAGCCACACCAGCCCCTCACACCACCGGCGGCCTACTGGGATCGCTACAGGGCGATGGACATCCCGCCGCCTCCGGTTGCGGACTGGTCACGCGTGTACGAGACGCCGCAGCGCGGCCTGCCGGTCAACGCGTGGCGTGTGTGCCTCGAGCCCGAACTGCAGCGCCAGATGCAGGCGGGCTACTACGGCTGCATCAATCACATCGACGATCAGATCGGCCGGATCCTCGCCAGGATCCCGCCGAACACTGTGTGTCCTGTTCGTATCCGATCACGGCGAGATGCTGGGTCAGCACCAGTGGATCCGCAAACGCTCGGGCTACGAAGGCGCGGCGCGGATCCCGTTCCTGCTGCGAGCCCCTGCCCGGCTGGATCTGGGACGCGGCGTCGTCGCAAATGCCCCCGTCGAACTCATGGACGTCATGCCGACGCTGCTCGATCTGGCCGGTGTCCCCATCCCGGAGGAGGTGGACGGCACAAGCGTGCTGCCCATCCTCCGCGGCGAGTCCACGGGCCGTGACTTCGTGCGCGGCGAGTGTTCGCGCATGGAGACCATGAACAGCGGCACGCAGTTCCTCAGCGACGGGCGGCGCAAGTACATCTGGTACCCGGGCACCGGGCACGAACAGTTCTTCGATCTGGAGTCAGATCCCGACGAGATGGTGGACCTCGGCAGCGCTCACACGGAGACCGCCATCTGGCGGCAGCGTCTCGTCAGCATTCTGGCCGACCGCCCCGAAGGATTTGTGGAAGACGGCCGTCTGGTGCGCCTGACCGGGCCAACTGCACCGTGCCTGCCACAGTGGGAGAACGCATCGCGTCACCCGATCTGAGCAGGCGTCAGAAACTCTGCGGAACGTCCTCCGCCTCCGCGCCTTCCTTCACGGGCACAGCGAGATCGTCTTTGGAGATCCCGAGAGCGAGCAGGGAATTGGCCGCGATGTAGATCGACGAGTAGGTCCCGACGATCACCCCGATGATCAGTCCCAGCGCAAATCCCTGAATCAGTTCTCCGCCGAGGATCAGCAGCGCAAACAACACCACCAGCGTCGTAAACGACGTCACCAACGTGCGTCCGAGCGTCTGATTGAGCGAGGTGTTGATGATGTCGGTCGGCGTACCGCGGCGGATCTTCCGGAAGTTCTCCCTGATGCGGTCGGAGACGAGGATCGTGTCGTTGAGCGAATAGCCGATCACCGCGAGCATGGCGGCGAGCACCGTCAGATCGAAGTTCCAGCGAGCAACCGAGAAGATGCCAAGCGCGATCACTACGTCATGGAACAGCGCGATGACCGCGCCAAACGAGAACTTCAGCTGAAACCGGAACGCGATGTAGAGCATCACGAGCCCCAGCGCGGTGAGCACACCCAGCCCGCCCTGATCGCGGAGTTCCTCCCCAACCGCCGGACCGACAAACTCGATGCGCCGCTTGGCGAGACAACCCGTTGGCCCGTCTTCCGGGACTTCGCCCACACATTCCGCAATACCGGCACCTGCCGCCAGCGAGTCGAACACCTCGTCGCCGAGCTTGGCGTTCTCTTCCGCCGAGCCGCCCGTCTGCGGGGGCATCCGTACCAGGATGTCGCGATCCGAGCCGAAGAACTGTACGACATGGCCTTCGTATCCCGCTTCGTCGAGCAGCGCCCGCAGCGACACCGGATCGGCGGGCTCCGGATAGGCCACCTCGACCAGCGTGCCGCCCGTGAAGTCGAGCCCCCATTCCAGCTGGTTGATCGCGAGCGAGGTGATCGAGGCGAGGACCAGCACGGTCGAGATTACCGCCGCAACCTTGCGCCAGCGCATGAAGTCGATTGAAAACGTCGTTGCCATCACAAAGCCTCAGATGTGCAGCGTCTTG
This sequence comes from Gammaproteobacteria bacterium, assembly GCA_002728675.1. Taxonomy (GTDB): domain Bacteria; phylum Pseudomonadota; class Gammaproteobacteria; order Pseudomonadales; family Azotimanducaceae. The sequence continues at coordinate 2,236 of PBVL01000060.1, read as the reverse complement.
ATGTTACGCCCACCGTAGATCAGGTTGACGATCGCTCGCGTACCCCAGATTGCGGTGAAGAACGAGGTTGCGATGCCGATCGCAAGTGTCACCGCAAAGCCTTTTATCGGGCCCGTCCCAATACTGTAGAGGATGATCGCGACAATCAGCGTGGTCAGATTCGCATCGAGAATGGTGACGAATGCCCGATCGAACCCCGCGCTGATTGCCGCCTGCGGGGACGCCCGGTTGGCCAGTTCCTCCTTGATCCGCGAAAAGATCAGCACGTTTGCGTCAACCGCCATCCCCACCGTCAGCACGATCCCCGCGATACCCGGCAGCGTCAGCGTCGCGGACAACAGCGACATCAGCGAGACCAGCAGCACCAGGTTGACCGTCAGGGCAACGTTCGCGGCAATCCCGAAGACCTTGTAGTACGCAAACATGAACAGGATCACGAGCCCCATGCCGACCATCACCGCCGTGCGGCCAAGATCAATGTTCTGCTGACCAAGGCTCGCTCCCACGGTGCGCTCCTCAGCAATGAACATGTCCGCCGCGAGGGCGCCGGCCCGGAGGAACAGCGCGAGTTCGCGGGCCTCGGCGGGTTCGAGGCCCGTAATCCGGAAGTTCGAGGGCAACGCAGCCTGGATCGTCGCGAGCGAGATCACCCGGCGTTCTTCGCGCCGGATCTTCTTCTCGACAACTTCGCCATTCTCGGTCACGAGCACGCTGCGCGGTTTGTTCTCGATGAAGATGACCGCCATCCGCCGGCCAATGTCGTTGCGCGTCGCGCGGTGCATCTTCGCGCCGCCATCACCGTCGAGGGTGATATTGACCTGGGGCAGGCCGGTTTCGGGATCAAAGCTCGGCTGAGCGTCGATCACGCGCTCGCCCTTCACGATGATCCGCTTCTCGAGGCTGACGTCACGACCTTCGTAGTCGTACTGGATGGTCGAAGCACGGCTCGCGCCGGGTTTTGCCTCGAGTCGGAATTCGAGCGTCGCAACCTTGCCGAGGATCTCCTTGGCTTCAGCCGTGTCCTGCACACCGGGCAGGTCGACCACGATTCGCGAACGCCCAAGTTGCTGGACAAGCGGCTCGGACACGCCGAGTTCGTTCACGCGATTGCGGATCGTCTGAACGTTCTGACTGACCGCGAAGTCCTGCATTTCCCGCACGGCGTCGTCCGTCACCGAGAACACCAGCGCCGCGAGCGGGCCAGTGTCGTCAGAGATGATCTGATAGTCCTGATACTGGTTCGAGAGCAGTTCCTCAGCCTGATCCCGTTCCGCCACCGAATTGAACTCGGCGCGTATCGTGTCGCCTTCGGCATCAACCGCCTTGTAGCGGACCTTGTCGGTTCGCAGACGACGTTTGATGTCGGTCGCCGTGCTTTCGATGCGCTCCGCAATGTTCTTCGCCGTGTCCACTTCCATGAGGAAGTGCACACCCCCGCGCAGATCGAGCCCGTACTTCATCGGCTCCGCTCCCAGGGCACGCAGCCAGTCGGGTGTGGTCGCGGCGAGGTTCAGCGCCACCACGACGCTTTCGTTCTCTTCCAGCATGCGACGATGAATCAGTGCCTGCGCACGACGTTGCGCGGCATCGTCATTCATGCGGATGAGGCCGTTACCTTCCGGGCCGATGACCGGATCGAAGTACGCAATGTCGTTCGAGTCGAGGACGTCCGTCGCGAGGTCGAGCAACCGCTCCTCGAGCACGACGCCCGACTTCTCGGCGGAGAGTTGCACCGCGTAGTCGGGCGGGTACACGTTTGGCAGCGCGTAGACGACGCCCAGCACCGTCGCGAACACCACGATCGCGTACTTCCAAATGGGATAGGTGTTGAGCATTGAGCGACAGCCCGGTCAGTCGATGGATTTGATCGTGCCCTTTGGCAGGGCAGACGCGACAGCGCCCTTCTGGAGCTTGAGCTGCACGTTGTTGGCAACTTCAACGACCAGAAACTGCTCGTCGACCTTGTGAATCTTGCCGATGATCCCGCCGTTCGTGACGACCTCGTCACCTTTCGTAAGCGACGAGACGAGTTCCCGGTGTTCCTTGGCCCGCTTGCTCTGCGGCCGCCAGATAATGAAATAGAACACCAGCACGATCATGCCGATGAAAAGCAGATCGATCATGCCCATACCCGCACCGCCTCCTCCGGCTTCCGCAGCTGACGCTGCGGGAATGAAAAAGTCCATCTTTGAACCTGCTGAATTGACGAAGGGCGCTATTGTGCGGCAATGACGAC
>PBVL01000059.1 GCA_002728675.1 Gammaproteobacteria bacterium | reverse complement strand
AAGATGCGCAGTAAACGCGCCGGGTGCTCGATGGGCGTCGCGTGCCTAAAGCCATACCAGAGCGCGCGCTCGCATTCGTTGCCTATGACTGACCATCCCAGATGCGCGCGTTGCCGCCGAGACTGGTTGCCCTCGATGGCCGCGTCGATCCACGCGAGGGTTTGTTCCCGTGCGCCAGGACGCAATCATCGACATGACGTTCAACTTGGGAATCAGCCGACTGGCTCAATTTCAGAACATGATTGCTGCGCTCGCAGAGTCACGATTTGACGACGCAGCCACCGAAGCACTCGACTCCAGATGGGCGCGGCAAGTCGGGCAACGCGCTCAGACTGTCGCTAAAATGATTAGGACGGGCGAGCGCCAATTATAAAAACGGGCACAAATATGGGCATAAAAACTCCACAGGCCCCTAGAAATGCAGGTGTTGAAGTCCGGCCCCGGGCACCATCGTCCCGCCCTGCCGGCGCTGGATGACGGCTCTGATCGAGAGAAACGGCGTTACTGTGGGAGGAACATGCGACTTTTTGTAACCGGCGCTGCCGGCTTTATTGGCTCGAATTTCGTGAGGTATTGGCGGCAGACGCATCCCGGTGACTTTCTGCTCGCGTTCGATGCCATGACCTACGCGGGCTGTGAGGCGAACCTCGCGGGTCAGCTCGACGACCGCTGCGTGTTCGAGAAAGGTGACATTGGCGATCTGGATCGGGTCACTGCCCTGCTGACCGAGCATGTCATCGATGTCGTTGTGAACTTCGCCGCCGAGTCTCACAACAGCTATGCAATCCTCAACCCGACCGCGTTCTTCGCCACGAACGTACTTGGAACCCAACAGCTTCTGGAGGCCGCCCGCCGAACCGGCGTGTCGCGCTTCCACCACATCTCGACCTGCGAGGTGTACGGCGATCTGGCGCTTGATTCCCCGGAGACGTTCAGCGAGACGTCTCCCTATCAGCCGCGAACGCCATACAACGCTTCCAAGGCGGGAGGTGATCATGCGGTCCGCGCCTACTTCGAGACCTTTGGTCTGCCGATCACCATCTCGAACTGCTGCAACAACTACGGGCCGTACCAGTATCCCGAGAAGCTGATTCCGCTGTTCTCGGCGCTTGCCCTGGACCACCACCCGCTCCCGCTCTACGAGTCGTCGGACAACCGGCGCGAGTGGATTCACGTACTCGACCACTGCAGGGCCGTTGACCTCATCCTGCACGATGGGCAGCCAGGCGAAACCTACAATGTCGGGACAGGCATTGAAGCGAGCGTGGTAGAGATTACGGACGCGATTCTTGCGACGCTCGATACCCGCTCAGAGAAGACGACAGTCCCTGACCGGCCCGGCCACGATCGGCGGTATCTGCTGGACTCGTCAAAGATTCGACGGGAGCTTGGCTGGTCGCCGCTCGAGCCCTTCGATGCTGGCCTGCGGGACACGATCCTCTGGTATGCGGCGAATCGGGACTGGTGGGAGCCGCTTCGGGACCGCGCACCGGTCGTGGAGTCCGGCTGGGAGTGAGTCGGGAGAAGCGCTGCCAATGAGTTCCGAGCGCGCTGCCTACCTCTACGCCGGAGCCGCCGTGCTCATGTGGTCGACAGTCCCGACGGCGTTCAAGCTGACGCTTGCCGAACTGCCGATCCCGAGCCTTGTGCTGATCGCCTCGGCGACGTCCGCGCTCGTCCTGTTTGTCGCGGTCGTGATCCGTGGCGAACTGCCGGCGCTCGCCCTGACGTTGCGCACTGCGTGGGGGGCGACCTTGCTGCGGGCTGCGCTGAACCCCGCACTCTATTACCCAATTCTGCTGGGCGCGTATGCGCGACTGCCTGCGCAGGTTGCGCAGCCCATCAACTACACGTGGGCCATCGTGCTGACAGTGCTGTCGGCGGTGGTGTTGCGCCAGAAGATCACGCGACACGACTATATTGCCGCCGTGGCTTGCTACCTCGGTGTCCTGTTGATCGCGACAGCGGGTGATGTATCGGGCGCCTCGTTTGCTGATGGCATCGGACTCGCGCTGGTATTCGTCTCTACCGTCATCTGGGCGACCTTCTGGCTGCTCGACATGCGCGACGAACGACCGGCGCTCATTGGCATGTGTCTGAATTTTGCGGTTGCGCTGCCACTCCTCGGTGCATGGTGCGCGTTTGTGCCGGGTGCATTCGACTGGTCGTGGCAGGGCGCCGTGGGTGCGGTTTACATCGGGCTCTTCGAAATGAGCCTCGCGTTTCTTGCGTGGTCAGCCGCATTACGGCTCTCGCCCAACAGCAGCTGGGTCAGCAACATGATCTTTCTCTCGCCATTCATTTCGCTGCAGCTCATTGCCGTGGTTCTGGGTGAGAGTATCCATGCGACGACCTGGAGTGGCCTCGGCTTCATTGTTGCCGGACTGTCCTGGCAGCAGTGGCACAAGCGGTTCGCGAGGTGAAGTCCGGCTTGAAACGCACGCACGAGGCCCCAGACTAAGTACAGGCCGCCGGGTGCGGTCCGGCCGGGTTGCAGGTCCTGATCGGGGTCAGCTGCAGATCCCACGAATCGCCAGGCGCAGAAGGAGGTCACATGATTTCAGATGACTCGAGTGAGTTCATTCCCAGAGGAGGCGAGGGCGGTCAGGATCTGGCGCGCCCGGAAGATCTGCTCCCCGATACTCTGCAGCTCATTCCGCTGTCCACCCGGCCGTACTTCCCGGTCCTCGTCCAGCCCGTCGTCGTTGACAAGGAGCCCTGGGGCGAGGGGATCAAAGTGGTGGGGGAGAGCGCCCAGAAGCTGATCGCATTGTCATGGGCGAATGCCCCCGCCGACAGCGTGCCCGTGCCGGAAGCGATTTCAGCCGTGGGTTGTGTCGCGCGGGTGCATCGCGTCCAGGAGTCCGACGACAAGGTGCAGTTCATCGCGCAGGGCATCAGGCGTTTCCGCATCACCGAATGGATCAAGCGAACACCGCCATACGTGGTCCGCGTCGCGTATTTCAAGCCACCCGTCATCGAGCAGGAGAGCCAGATACGGGCCTATGCGATGTCGATCATCAACATCATCAAGGAGCTCATGCAGCTCAATCCGCTCTACAACGAGGAGCTCAAGCAGTACCTGAACTACTTCAACCCGAACGATCCTGGCCCGCTGACCGACTTTGCCGCGGCGATCACCTCGGCAGACGCGCAGGAGTTGCAAGACGTGCTCGACACGCTGCCTTTGCTGGAGCGGATGGAGAAGGTGCTGCTGGTGATCGGGAAGGAACTGGAGGTTGCGCGGATACAGGCCCAGATTACCGAGCAGATGCAGGAACAGGTTGGCGAACAGCAGCGTGAGTTCTTCCTGCGCCAGCAGCTCAAGGTGATCCAGCAGGAGCTGGGTATCTCGAAAGACGACCGGGAAGCGGACGCGGAGAAGTTTCTCGGGCGGATCAAAGACCTGACCCTGCCAGACTCAGCGCGACAGCGGTTCGATGAGGAACTCGACAAGCTGCGGGTCCTCGAGCCCACGTCTGCCGAGTACGGCGTCACCCGCAACTACCTCGACTGGATGACGAGCGTTCCCTGGAGCCGGACTTCTGAAGACAACCTCGACCTTGCGCACGCGGTGACTGTCCTGCAGGAAGATCACGAGGGCCTGCAGGATGTGAAGGACCGGATCGTCGAGTTCCTGGCGACCGGGGCCTATCGGGGTGAGATCGCCGGGAGCATCCTGCTGCTCGTGGGGCCACCGGGCGTCGGCAAGACGTCCATCGGCCGTTCGATCGCTCGCGCGCTTGGCCGCCGCTTTTACCGCTTCAGCCTCGGTGGAATGCGCGATGAGGCCGAAATCAAGGGCCACCGCCGTACTTACATCGGTGCGATGCCCGGGAAGCTGATCCAGGCACTGAAGGAAGTGGAGACCGCGAATCCGGTGATCATGCTGGACGAGATCGACAAGATTGGCGCGTCCTATCAGGGCGATCCGGCGTCAGCGCTGCTCGAAGTCCTGGACCCGGAGCAGAACTCGGAGTTCCTGGATCACTACCTCGACCTTCGCGTGGATCTGTCTAAAGTGCTCTTCGTATGCACAGCCAACCAACTCGACACGATCCCGGCACCGCTGCTTGACCGGATGGAGACAATTCGCCTCGCCGGGTACCTGACCGACGAGAAGCAGGCCATCGCGCGCAAGCATCTCTGGCCGCGGCAGCTCGAGCGTGCTGGAGTCCGGAGCCGGCAACTGAAGATCACGGACGGAGCGCTGAAAGCCGTCATCGAAAACTACGCCCGCGAGGCCGGCGTGCGTTCTCTCGACAAAAACCTCGGGCGCATCGTGCGCAAATCGATCATGCGCCTGCTCGAGGACCCTGATGCGCGCATCAACGTCAGGGTTGGTGACGTGCCTGAGTTGCTCGGTGCGGCGCTGTTCAAGGCGGGCCATCCGCACGTGGGTGTCGGAGTCGTGAACGGGCTGGCCTACACCGCGCTGGGCGGCACGACCCTCGCGGTCGAAGCGACCCGGCTCGCGTTCGAAGGACGCGCACTGCGGCTGACGGGTCAGCTTGGCGAGGTGATGCAGGAGTCTGCGCAAATCGCCTACAGCTACGTTTCGAGTCACCTGGAGGAGCTTGGTGCAGATCCGGCGTTCTTTGCCGACTCCCCCATCCACCTTCACGTGCCCGAAGGCGCAACCCCGAAGGATGGGCCTTCAGCCGGAATCACGATGGCAACCGCGCTGCTGTCGCTTGCGCGCAATGAGCGAATCGAGGCACGCGTCGCCATGACCGGGGAACTGACGCTGACCGGCCGAGTGCTTCCGATTGGGGGCGTACGGGAAAAACTCGTTGCAGCCAAGCGCGCCGGGATGCGTGTCATTGTGCTGCCGGCTGCAAATCAGCCGGAATTCGAGGAGCTGCCGGAGAGCGTTCGAGCGGGTCTCGACGCGCACTTTGTCGACCGCTACGAGCAGGTTGCCGACATCTGTTTCCCCCGGTCCCGGNGGACTTCCATCAAACGCTGAGCTGTGCGAACGTCCGCGCAGCCAAACCCANGGAGGCNATCACGGNCACGATANTTGTCATGGACGATNAGGCGGCGGTGCTCTCGATGACGGAGACGATGTTACGCATGTTCGGTTACGACGTGCTCACCGCCGTGGATGGGCAGGAAGGCCTAGAGGTATACCGCGACAACCGCGAGACGATATGGCTCGTGTTGGTCGACTTGCTCATGCCCCGCGTGAGCGGCGCAGAGGTCATCCGGGCGCTCCGCGAATACGACGACAACACCAAGATCGTTCTCACCAGCGGCTATCCCGAGGAGGAGACCGCCGAGCTCGAAGGCGTCGCGGACGCGTGCCTGCGCAAACCCTTTCGCACGGAGGATCTCAAGGGCGCTGTCAAATCACTGCTGGAGGGCTGACTCTCGGACAAAGGCAGCTCTACCCGTGTACTCTCCGCCCACGTCTTCCTGGACCTGAATGCAGTGGATCTTGCTGAAACCCGGCAGCGCTTCAAACCCGCAGTCGATGAGATTCTGGAGCAGTGTCGGATTGCCGACGACTTCATCGACAAAGAGCTGTTCCAGGTTTACATCGCGACCGTGTGGGGCAATGCCGTGCTGGATCCCGGTAAGTCCGGCATCGACGAGGATGACCTCGCGATCCTGCACGACTTCCTCGGGGAAGAACTGGGCTCGGTGGTTGGCCCGGGCTACGACCTGAGGGCCTGTTACACCTTCATCATGAGCGACGATGGTGAGCAATCGTTGGCCCGCCTGTCGATCACCCAGCGACACAAGGACTTCCTGCACTACTTTGCCCGCCTCATCCTGCAGGGTGGCGAGCTACCGCCCGGACTGGGCGTCTAGACCAGCAGACTGCGGGCGGGCACAGACGCGCGTGGCCTTCCGGCGCGCTACGCAGGCACGGGTTTTCTGCGGATTCCCATGATGCGCGTCACGATGGCCGCACCGGTCATGTCGCCTTCCACGTTGAGTGCCGTCCTGATGGTGTCGAGCGGACGTTCGACAATCAGGAGGATCGCGATGCCTTCGAGGGGTATGCCAACCGCGAGCAGGACCATCTGCATGCCTGCCATGCTTGCACTCGGCATTCCGGGTGCGCCGATCGAGGCAACCATCGCCATGAGGAAGATGATGAAGATAGTGACTGCGGAGAGGTCGATTCCGAAAAGGTAGGCAAGGAACACGGCACCCACCGCCTCGAACAGTGCGGTGCCGTCCATGTTCATCGTCGCTCCGAGCGGCAGCACGAAGCTTGTCACCGATGGATCGATCTGCAGGTTGTCTTCCGCTGCGCGCATCGTCACCGGCAGCGTCGCGAGAGAGGAAGAGGTGCTCAGGGCCACCAGCATCGGGCGGGCGATTCCGCGAATGAACTCGGCGATGCCGACGCCGCCCAGAAACCGCGCGAGAGCCGGCAGGACGAGCGTTCCATGAATGAGGGTCAGGGCGACCACCAGGGCAGCGAAGGAGCCCAGTTGCGCGAGCAGATGACCCGGGTGGCTGTCGCCCAGCGCCATTCGCTGAGTGAAGTCGAACAGGATTGCGAAGATGCCGACCGGCAGCAGTAGGATGATCCAGCCGAGGACGCGTGCAAGGACCTTGTTGATCTCGTCCACTGCGCGCGTCAGCAGGTTGTCCGGCGGCAACACCACTGCGATCGCGATTCCGATGAGGAAGGCGTTCGCCACAATCCCGAGTACGTTCAGATCAGCCAGGGCGCTGAACGGATTCGTGAAGGCGCTGCGCAGCAACCCCTGCAGAATCGCGAGGAGGGATCCGCTACTTGGATCGATCAGGGCGAGACTCGTCTCGACCGGCGCAGCGTGAGGCGGGTATGCCGTCCAGGGATGGATCAGAAACACGCCGATCAAACCGAGCACCGCCGCGATCCCGGTGGTGCCGAGGTAGTAGGCCATGGTCGCGGCCCCGAGCGTTTTCAGACGGACGACGTTGCCGATCGCCGCGATCCCACCAATCAGCGAGAAGAAGATGAGCGGTGCGATGAGCATCCGCAACGCGTCCAGGAACACCACCTTGACCAACCCTGCGAGCGCGCCGAACTGGCCGGCCCCGTCCCCGAGGGCCANCGCCAGGCCAACGCCCAGGCCCGCAGCCAGCAGCACCTGGANCGTCAGATTTCGCANAATTGCCGGGAACACGGAAACCCCCAGTTNGAAACTGGCGCGCNATCTTAGCAGACCCGGCATGCAGCAACGGCGCACTGACGAGTTGACTNCGCCTCTGGCCGGAGTCNGGGCTGTTGCTTGCTAGAATGCGTCATGGATCAAGGCGAACAGACGCCCGAACGGGTGCTCGGTCATTTTGTCAGCGCGCTGCGTCGCGCTGACCTCGGCGTCTCCCCGGCGGAAACACTGGACGCGGTCGCGGCACTCGACATCGTCGGCTACGACGACCCTCGCCTGTTCCGTGACACGCTGTCGCTCGTACTGGCCAAAACGGCAGAAGAAAAGGCGGCATTCGACATCTGTTTTGACCGCTTCTTCTCTGCGCGTCAGTTCCGCGGCAATTCTCTGACGACGCTGCGTGAGTCGTTGTCAGACATGATGATGCAAGGTGAGGGGCAGGGCGCGCCGGCCGACGGCGATGCGCCCGCAGGCAAGCGCCGCCGGCGTGGTTCATCAGGGGCGGCGCGGCACGAGTCCGCGCTTGGCCACCTGCTGCTCCAGGGAAGCGATGATGAGCTCATGCTCGCAGTGCAACGAGCCGCGGCAGAGGTCCATCTCGACCGCATACGGACGCTTCGCGAGCGGAGCCTGTATGCGCGCCGGATCATTCAGCACATGGGGGGGGCGGACCTCGATGAGACGATCGCGCGCCTGACAGCCGCGAGCGACGAACTCGCGCGGGAGACGGGGCGGGTGTTGACGGAGGCGCGGTCGTATCTCGCTGAGCAGGTCCGGGACTACGTCGAGGAACAGTATCTGCTCCTGGTCGACGGTTCCGGGGACCGATTCATCCGCGAAGCGGTCACAGGGACGCACCTCACCAACATGCAGCCCTACTACTTCGCGCACATCCGCGAAGCGGTTCGCAAGCTGGCCCACCAGCTTGCCAAACGTCATGCGCGCAAGCGGCGCGTTTACAACAAAGGGCATCTCGACGTGCGCCGGACGCTGCGGCGCAATCTGCGCTACGACGGGGCACTGTTCGATCTGCATTGGAAACAGATCAAGGTCGAGCCGCCGAAGGTATTCGTCATCTGCGACGTCTCGGGCAGCGTGCGGACGGTGTCCCGTTTCCTGCTGACCTTCCTGTACAGCCTGGGCGAGGTTCTGCCGCTTGTGCGCGCGTTCGCCTTTTCCAACGAGCTTGGAGAGGTGACGCCGTTCTTTACGGACTTCCCGCTCGACGATGCGATCGACATGAGTCTCGACGACTACGGCAAGGGTTCGACCGACTACGGCACCGCGTTCCGCACGTTCAAGAGTCTCACGTGGAGCGAACTGGACTCCCGCTCGACGCTCATCGTGCTCGGTGACTCGCGGAACAACTACTTCGCAAATGGCGCTGACACGCTGCAGGAACTCTCCCGGCGCTGCCGCCAGGTCATCTGGCTGAACCCCGAGTCCCGCGATCGTTGGCGCGAAGGCGATGCCGAGATGGCTGCCTATCTCCCGGCCTGCCACGTCGCCGAGGTGTGCAACTCTCTCACCGATCTCGAACGGATTGTGAGCAAGGTGTTGCGCACGGCAAGCTGAGCATGGCCCGCGGCCCGGTCGCGCCGTTCCGATTGGTCAGTGACGCGTGGTTGCGGTCCAGCGCGAGAGCGCCTGGCGCAGTTTTTCCTTCACGATCGGTTTGGTCAGAAATTCGTCCATGCCGGCCTGCTCAGAGCGTTTCCTGTCTGCGGGCAGACTGTTGGCCGTAAGGGCGATGATAGCGTGCGGGTTGCCGACTGCGTTTCCAGCTCCCGAATCCTGGTCGTTGCTTCATACCCGTCCATGTTGGGCATCTGGCAGTCCATGAAGATCAGGTCGTAACGCTCCTGCCGGACCTTGTCGAGCGCGACGCAGATCGAGCAGCCGAGTTTCTCCAGCAGGCGGCGTGTAAGCTGCTGATTGACCACGTTGTCCTCGACCAGGAGGACATTGAGCTTCTCGCCAAGATCCTCGACCGTTTCGGCGGTCTGGGGCGGCACGGCCATCGGCCTGGGCAGCGTAACTTCAATAGGCTCGTCCTCGGCCGGCAAGACCGAGGTCTCGCAAATGGGCAACTGCACCGAGAACGCCATGTTGGTGCCTTTCCCCGCCTGGCTTTTGATGGACATGGTGCCGCCCATCTTGTCGACGAGCTGACGAACGAGCGAGAGACCAAGGCCCGTGCCCTGATAACGTCTTGTGTTGGATCCGTCGCCCTGATGGAAGAGGTCGAATGCCTCGGTTTGCAGAGCCTCATCCATGCCGATTCCGGTATCGATGACCGACACGGTGACGTTTGCGTGCGAAGGCGTGACGTTGCGGCAGTAGGCGTCAACGGTAATGCGACCTGTTTCGGTGAACTTCACGGCGTTGTCCACGAGATTGCGCAGGACCTGAGCGAAGCGGACCGGGTCAGCGTCAACCGCGTGGGGCAGATCTGGCGCCAGTAGTAGCTCCAGTTCGATCGACTTCTGACGCGCGCGGTCCTGGAACTCCCGGACCACGTTCTGGAGCAGTTCGCGCAGTACAAGCGGCTCGGGCGCAAGTTCCAGAGCTCCCTGTTTGATGGCGGAGAAGTCCAGTACGTCGCTGATGAGTTCGACGAGGATCTCGGACGAATGCCGCATCGTGTCGAGGTATTCGCGCTGTTCGGTGGTCGTGTCCGTGTCGGCAAGGAGCGAGCTGAGCCCAACGATGGAATTGAGGGGAGGGCGGATCGCGTGGCTCATGTTCGTCAGGAACTGGGATTTCGTCTGGAGACTCTGCTCAGCAACCCGTTAGGCCTGTTCCAGCTCTGCTGTACCTTCCTGCACCTTGACGCTGAGATCCTGGCTGTGGCGGACGTTGGTCAGGATCGAGGACAGGATGTGGCA
>PBVL01000058.1 GCA_002728675.1 Gammaproteobacteria bacterium | reverse complement strand
CCGATGCGTTCGCCGCCAACGCGACGAGCATTGCGGTACAGGTGAGTAGCGTTTTCACAGTCGACATTATGGGGGGCGCCAGGTCGGCTGACCATCGGTAATGGAGTGAGACCGGGATTCCGTACGTTCGTTCGCATGGCCGTTCGCTGAGCACCGTCTGCTGGACGATTGGCGAAAGTCCTCCGGGCCCGTGCGGTGCGTCCGTTATACTACCGAGCTGTCTCTTTCCGTCGAGCCATCATGAGCACAAGCGAAGTCACAGTTCACCAGAGCCTCGACGCCTGCGGGCTGACCTGTCCGCTCCCGCTGCTGAAGGCCAAACAGGCGCTAAATGGCCTCGATGCGGGGTTGGTCCTCGAAGTGCAGTGCACCGATCCCGGTTCGGTGCGCGATTTCGAAGTGTTCGCCAAGCAGAGTGGCAACGAGCTTTTGCGGTCGGAAGAGGACAGCGGTACCTATACCTACTGGCTGAGAAAACACGCAGGCTAGTGGGCCACGCATATCACAAGGCACCCTCGCCGGAAGCCTGGCTGTCCTTGGCGGGATCGATCGGAGCATCAGCGCGCGCGAGTGTGCCGGTGTGGTCCGCCCGCACTGACGTTCCCGGACGAGCCGCCCGCTCCCCATGCTGAACGTGTTCCGGGGTTGGGTCGACCGCTACTTCTCGGACGAGGAGGCCCTGCTCCTGGCGATTCTGCTCGGCGTGGGACTCGTCATCATCGTGACGATGGGAGCGATCATTGCGCCGCTGCTCACGGGCATCGTCTTCGCGTTCGTGCTGCAGGGCGTCATCAAGTTTCTGACCCGGCGTCATGTCGCCGGATGGCTGGCCGTGACGCTGGCGTATCTCCTCTTTCTCGGCGTGATGGTTGCGTCGCTCGTGTTCGTGATCCCGAGTGTGCTGCGTCAGCTCCGCACGCTGTTCGACGAAGCGCCGGACATGCTGGCGCAGATGCGCGAGATCCTGAACGAACTGCCGGAGAAGTACCCCGGCTACGTGTCCGAGGACCTCATTCGCGGCTGGACGGAGATGCTCCAGGGCGAGGCCGGCAACATCGGTCAGTGGATCCTGTCGGCGTCTATATCGCAGCTGCCGTTGCTGGTGACCATCGTCGTCTACCTGATCCTCGTTCCCATCCTCGTGTTCTTTTTCCTGAAGGACAAAGACGAGCTGCTCAGTTGGGTGGTCTCGTTCCTGCCCAGCGAACGGCCGTTGCTCAACCGGATCGGCCTCGAGATGAACGTGCAGATGGCGAACTACGTGCGCGGCAAGTTTCTCGAGGTGATCATCGCCGGAGGCGCGACGTACCTCGTCTTCGTGGTTTTCGGGCTCGACTACGCGGCGCTGCTGGGGCTGCTGGTCGGCCTTTCGGTCATTGTTCCCTATGTCGGGATCGCGGTCGTGACGGTGCCGGTGGTGTTCATTGCCTACCTGCAGTTCGGACTGGGCGCGACCTTTGTGTGGATTCTGTTCTGGTACACGCTCGTGCAGGGGCTCGACGGGTTCGTACTCGTCCCCGTGCTCTTCTCCGAGGCGGTGAATCTGCACCCGGTCGCAATCATTGCGGCCATTCTGGTATTCGGGAGTCTCTGGGGACTGTGGGGTGTGTTCTTCGCCATCCCGCTCGCCACGCTGATCAAGGCGATTATTCACGCCTGGCCGCCTGCCGTGGACGGGAGCAGGAGCCTGCCTGACACACCGGGTGTATAATCGCGCGTTTTCTACGGCCCGGGGTCCATTCGATGATTAGAGGCAGCATTGTTGCGCTGATCACACCCATGCAAGCGGACGGCAGCGTTGACTGGGAAGTCCTTGACGCACTGGTGGATTGGCACATCGAGAGCGGGACGCACGGCATCGTGCCAGTGGGTACGACCGGAGAGTCCGCCACGCTCAATCCTGAGGAACACCTTGACGTCATCAAACGGGTGGTGAGCAGGGTTGCGGGCCGCGTGCCCGTCATCGCGGGCACCGGTGCGAACGCGACTGCCGAAGCGGTCCACCTGACAAGTGAGGCAAAACAGGCGGGGGCCGACGCATGCCTGCTGGTCACGCCCTATTACAACAAGCCGACGCAGGAAGGCCTATACCAGCACTACAAGCTGATCGCCGAGACGGTCGACATTCCACAGGTCCTCTACAACGTGCCGGGGCGGACCGCCTGCGACATGTTGCCCGAAACGGTCGCGCGGCTCTGCAAGCTGCCGAACATCATCGGGATCAAGGAAGCGACCGGTGACATTCAGCGCTCAAAGGACATTCTGGATCAGTGTGACGGGGACGTGATCGTCCTGTCGGGTGACGATGCGACGTCCGTCGATCTCATGCTGAACGGCGCGCTCGGTACGATCAGCGTGACGGCGAACGTGGTGCCAAAGCAGATGTCCGAAGTGGTCGATGCGGCGGTCGCGGGGGATGCAGCTACGGCGAACAGGCTTAATGCGCCTCTGATGGCGCTGCACGAGCGCCTGTTCCTCGAAGCGAACCCGATCCCCGTGAAGTGGGCGCTGATGGAAATGGGCAAGGTGCCCGCAGGCATCCGCCTGCCGCTGACCGAACTGTCGGAGCAGTATCACGAGCCTGTCAGGGATGCGCTGCGTCAGGCCGGCGCACTCAACTAGCGCTGTCCGTATCTTGTCGCTGGAGTACAGGTGTCTCGATGGCCGCATTGTGCGATGGAACCTCGTCGCTGCGCTCGCGGACGGGGGCGTCGGGGACGGGTCCCGGAGTGAGTCGTTTCGGAACCAAAGCACACCCCGGGCGGTCCAAACAGGCGTTCGCCCGCCGCCGCACGTGATTGCACGAACCGTGATTGCCCGAAAAAAGAGGATTGCATGAGCGCGCTACACGCCCAACCCAGCCCGCATTCGAGCCGGGGTCACTGCCGCTCTTTGTTGCCGCGCCTGCTGACGGGAGCGCTGCTGATGGCGAGCCTCGGCGGTTGCAGCTATCTCGGCATCACGAACAAGAAGGACGAGTATCTCCAAGCGCGGTCTGAACCGGAGTCGTCGATCCCGGGACATCTGGACCAACCGACGTTCATCGCGCTCATGGAGATTCCGGAAGTCCGGGACTCGCGCGGCATTGCTGGCCAGACGTTCGAACTCGAGCTCCCCGAACCGCTGTCGAGCGCGGGCGTCGATCAGGTCGTCATCAAGAAGCTGGGCGACGATCACTGGCTGTTCGTCGATGCACCGCCGGCCATCGTGTGGCCGAAGATCATGGCGTGGTGCGAGGCGAGCAACGTGCCGGTCATATCGGCGAACCCCCGCCGCGGGTTGATCGAGACCGCCTGGATCATCAGTGCCGAGGGCGATGCGGAGCAGGTTGTGGACAGCATCGTGTCCGGCACGAGCTGGGCCGACCCGGGGGCATCGGTGCGCAACCGCTTCCTGATCCGGCTCGAGCCCGGAATCAGGCCACAAAGCACCGAGCTGCATGTTCGCCAGCAGGAAGTTCCGCTCGCCGAGTACCAGCCGTCGCGCAGTGCGGTATGGCACGTGCCCTCGGACAACGTGCGTGTCGAGCATCAGTTCCTGAACTCGCTCGCGTTCCAGCTTGGCGCAACGATCAACGAAACGGTTGTGTTCTCGCGGATGGCGGCGGAGCTTCGGGCGGACCGGGCGCAGGTTGTGCCGGATCGGGAGAAACCCGTGCTGAAGTACCAACTGGACTTTGATCGCGCGTGGGCAACCGTCAACGGTGCATTGCAGAACGCAAGGATTCCCATCGAAGATCTCGATCGCAGTTCGCGCGTCTTCTACGTCTACTACGATGACACGTTCATCGAGGCGCCCGGTTTTCTTCGGCGCCTGTTCGGCGGTGGGCCGAAGATCGACGAGAGCAAGAAATATCGCCTGCATCTCGCGACCAGCGGCGAGGAAGTCCACGTCAGTGTGCACGGGCGTGACACCGAGCTTGCCGATCCGCTGATCGCCGAGAAACTGCTCAAGATCATCAAGCAGTTCTCGAGCTGATGACCGTGGGGCCAGGTCTTGAATTCTGGTCCGCACAAGCGCGTTCGCGATCGTCTCGAAGCCGGTTTTCTGGTACGGTCGCGGCATGCGTGTAGGGTCTCTCGGTAGCGGCAGCAACGGCAACGGAACGATCGTTCAGGCTGGCGCCACGACGTTGCTCGTGGACCTTGGCTTCACCCTGAAGGAAACCGAACGCCGGTTGCGGCGCCTGTCACTCGACCCAAGCCAGATCGCAGCTGTGTTCGTGACTCACGAACACGCGGATCACGTTCACGGCGTTGCACCCTTTGCCCGCAAGTACGATGTTCCCGTCTATCTCAGTCACGGCACGCTGGATGCCTGCGCCTTTGGTCTGATGCCGAGCGTGAACATCGTCAGCGGTCACGACGCCTGTCAGGTGGGCGCGTTCCGGATTGAGCCGGTCACAGTGCCCCACGACGCGCGTGAACCGCTCCAGTATGTGCTGAGTAATGAGGCGTTTCGCGTCGGCATACTGACCGACCTCGGGCACATCACTCCACACGTGGCCGAGCGCTACGCGGATTGCGACGCGCTCATGCTCGAGTGCAATCACGACGTCGGCATGCTGACCCGGGGGCCGTATCCGTATACTCTCAAACAGCGCGTCGGCGGCCTCATGGGGCACCTCAACAACGAGCAGGCTGCATTCCTGCTGAGCAAGGTCGACAGGTCCCGCCTGCGCCATCTCGTCATCTCGCATATCAGCGAGCAGAACAACCTGCCGGACATTGCGCGGCGGGTCGTGTCGGGCGCGCTGGGGGACTGGGCGGGCTCGCTGCTGATTGCCGAGCAGGAGGCAGGGCTTGGCTGGATTGACCTTCGTTCGGAGGTGGGTGCGGACGCGCGTACAGGGTCCGCAGCAGAGGATCAGGCGTCCCAGGCAGCGGGTCTGATCTGAATCGTCCCCTGCGTTCTTGCGACCGGGACGCTGGGTCGGTAACGTGGCGCCCTTGCCCACGAGCCTCCGGAACCGATCATGAGCGCCTTGCCCCATGTCATCGACGTCACGATGCAGAACTTCCAGACGGAGGTCGGGGAGAAGTCCCGCACCACGCCCGTGCTCCTGGAGTTCTACGCCGAGGGCGCCGAGCAGTCAGCGGCGCTGACTCCGGTGCTGGTGAAGCTGGCCGAGCACTACGCGGGCAAGTTCATCCTCGGCCGCGTCGACATTCAGGAGAACCAGCAACTCGTCCAGCAGCTTCAGGTTCGCACGCTGCCGACGCTGAAGCTCGTCTTCCAGGGCCAACTCGCGCAGAGTCTCGAAGGACCGATCGAAGAGGCAACGCTCCGGGAATTGCTCGATCAGGTCACGATGAGCCCGATGGAGCGGATCCGCGAGGAGATTGACCGGCTGCTGGGCATTGGCGACAGGGAAGGCGCGATGGCGATGCTGCAGCAGGCCATTGGCGAAGAACCGAAGAACTACGGTCTGCACACAGAACTGTGTGACCTGCTCATCATGGCCGGCCGGGCGGACGAGGCGAAGCAGATCCTCGAGGCGATTCCCGCTGACGCCGAGGGGATTGCGAAGCCCAGGAGCCGCCTGGAGTTCATCGAGCTTGCCGGCGAGCTGGGTGCGCCTGACGTACTGCAGGCGGCGGTTGCGGAGGACTCAGGGAACCTCCAGGCACGCTTTGATCTTGCGATTGCGCTGATCGTGAACGATCAGATCGAGCCCGCACTCGATCAGTTACTGGAGATCATGTCGCGCGACAAGGAGTGGAGCGAAGAAGCCGCGCGCACGACGATGATCAAGGTGTTCGACCTGCTTGGCAAAGGGAATCCGGTCGCGACAGCGTATCGTCGTCGGATGTTCACCCTGATGCACTGACGGCTGGAGCTTCGTAGATTGGACATGGAGGATGGTCGCCATATCCCGACCCCATGAATTCCGTTAGACTGTGGGGGTCAGTTCTAGAATTCAGGCGATCGTCACGTGGCTCTCGCCGCTACTCCGCTCGAAATTGGTCTCGTTGTCACCTGTCTGCTCCTTGCGTGCGGACTCGTGTCGCTCGTCCTTGCCTGGCGCAGAAGCCTCGCCGCGGAGCGCCTCGCATTCGACGGCCGGGAGGCCGTGCTCGAGACCCGCCTCGAAGCGCAGACAAATGAAGCCACCGAGACCTCGGCTCGAGTGGCCGATCTCATTCGGCTCTCCGAGGCCAAAGACGCAGAACTAGCCAGACTGCTTGCGGCGGAGGCGGAGCAGCGGAGTCTGAACGGACAGCTGCGTGAACGCCTTGCGGCGAGCGAGGTTCGGCTGCAGAAGGTCGAAGGCAACCTGTCCGAGGCGGTTGCGCAGAACACCGCGCTCAGGCAGCGCGTCGTGCAACTGCAGACAGCCCTCGAGGGCGAGCGCTCCAGGGCGGAAGAAAAGCTGGCCGTGCTCGAAGGCGCCCGCGAGTCCCTGCAGACCGAATTCAAGAATCTCGCCAACGAAATATTCGAAGATAAGAAAACGGTCTTCAAACGCGAGAACCACGAGCAGGTGGAGTCGCTGCTGAAGCCGCTCGGCGAGCGCATTCGTGACTTCGAGAAGCGCGTGGAGGATACCTACAACACCGAGCGGCGTGAACGGCATTCCCTGATGACGGAGCTACAGAACCTCCAGGGGCTGAACGCCCGTATCAGCAAAGATGCGATCAACCTTACCAACGCCCTCAAGGGTCAGTACAAGACCCAGGGAACCTGGGGCGAGGTCATCCTCGAGCGTATTCTCGAGAAATCCGGCCTCACGCGGGGGGGAGAGTACGAGGTGCAGGTCAATCTCCGTTCGGAAGACGGACGCAGACGACAGCCGGACGTGCTGGTCCATCTGCCGGAAGGCAAAGACGTGATCGTCGATGCCAAGGTGTCGCTCGATTCCTACGAGCGCTACTGCTCGTCAGACGATCCCGAGGTGCGGGCGAGTGCGCTGAAGGCGCACATCGCAGCAGTGCGAACCCACCTTCGACGCTTGTCCGAGAAGGAATACCAGCAGGTTCCGAACCTGAGATCCCTCGACTTCGTATTGATGTTCGTGCCGATTGAGGCGGCGTTTACTCTGGCGGTGCAGGAAGACTCCGGAATCTTTTCGGACGCGTTCGAGCAGAACATCGTGATCGTATCTCCATCGACGCTCCTCGCCACGCTGCGCACCATTCAGAACATCTGGCGCTACGAACATCAGAATCGGAACGCCCAGGAAATTGCCCGTCGTGCCGGCGCGTTGTACGACAAGTTCGTCAACTTCGTGAAGGATCTCGAAGAGGTGGGGCGCCGCATTGGTTCCGTCCAGGATGCCTACGATAAAGCCCACAACAAGCTGGCCTCGGGCAGAGGCAGTCTCGTGCGGCGTGCCGAATCCATGCGGGAACTGGGGGCTGTTGTGAGCAAGTCCCTGCCACGCAATCTGATCGAACTGCCGAAGAAGTCGAAGCCTCCGGAAGAACCGCCCCCCGCGTCCTCGCTGTTCGACTGAGAGGTTCAGCGTCGGTGTAGTGCCTCCCGCGAGGCGGGTCATTTGCGTCCGCGCAGGGCACCAGTGTTTCCGGTAGAGTGAAGCCGCAACACGGGGTGACGGCCGGACAACATGGCAGACGAGACAAACAGCGCTCAGGACAAGGCGGCGGCGTACTGGCGGGCAAATCTGCGCCTGATGCTCTCGCTGCTTGCTGTCTGGTTTAGCGTGTCTTTCGTCTGCGGCATCCTGCTCGTCGACTGGCTTGACCAGTTCCGCTTCTTCGGCTTCAAGCTCGGCTTCTGGTTTGCAGAGCAGGGGTCAATCTTCGTCTTCGTTGCCCTGATCTTCATCTACGTCTGGCGGATGAACCGCCTGGATCGCGAGTTCGACGTCGACGAGTGACGTCTTTGGCGCGCCCGCGGGTAATGATGTGAATTGGGGGGAACCGTGTCAGTCCAAATGATGACCTACGTATTCGTGGGTCTGTCCTTCGCGCTCTACATCGGCATCGCGATCTGGAGCCGTTCTGCGTCCACGAACGAGTTCTACGTCGCGGGTGCGCACGTCCACCCCCTCGCCAATGGTGCCGCGACTGCGGCGGACTGGATGTCGGCCGCCTCGTTCCTGTCAATGGCGGGCATCATTGCGTTCGAAGGGGCTGACGGCGCCCGGTATCTCATGGGCTGGACGGGTGGGTACGTGCTTCTCGCGCTGCTGCTAGCGCCCTACCTGCGCAAGTTTGCGAAGTTCACAGTGCCGGACTTTGTGGGTGACCGATACTACTCACATACGGCACGCCTGGTTGCGGTGCTGTGCGTCATCTTCATCAGCTTCACCTACGTCGCGGGCCAGATGCGGGGCGTGGGGGTCGTCTTTTCCCGCTTCCTCGAGGTCGACATCAACACGGGTGTGGTCATCGGCATGGCGATCGTTTTCTTCTACGCCGTCATGGGCGGCATGAAGGGCATCACCTATACCCAGGTGGCGCAGTACTGCGTGCTGATTTTTGCCTACCTCGTCCCGGCGATCTTCATTTCCATCCAGCTTACGGGTAATCCGCTGCCAATGTTCGGGTTTGGCAGCACGGTTGCGGATGGCTCCGGCGTTTACCTGCTCGACAAGCTCGACGGCCTGACGACTGAACTCGGGATGGACGCCTTTACCGAAGGCAGCAAGAGCACCGTCGACATGTTCTTCATCACGGCGGCATTGATGGCGGGCACGGCCGGACTGCCCCACGTGATCGTGCGTTTCTTCACGGTGCCCAAGGTGCGCGACGCGCGCATCTCGGCGGGTTACGCGCTGGTCTTCATCGCTTTGCTCTATACGACCGCGCCGGCGGTAGCCGCGTTCGCCCGGATCAACATCATCGACAACGTCGACGGTCTCTCATACACGGATGCTCCGGAGTGGTTCATCAAATGGGAGGACAGCAATCTGATCGCCTGGCTGGACAAGAACGC
Source organism: Gammaproteobacteria bacterium (assembly GCA_002728675.1). Taxonomy (GTDB): domain Bacteria; phylum Pseudomonadota; class Gammaproteobacteria; order Pseudomonadales; family Azotimanducaceae. The sequence continues at coordinate 48,480 of PBVL01000058.1, read as the reverse complement.
CGACGGGGTGGTGCAGTATCGTGGCGGCACGGCATTTTCCGGCGCGCCCTCCTTCACGGGCGAGCGCGGAGAGACGGGTGAACGCCTGCTCGCCAACCAGGCCAATCCCAACGCCAACGAGTTGTACGTGGATCGCGATATCATCGTGTTGGCGCATCCGGAGATTGCGCGCCTGCCGAACTGGGTGATCGCGCTGGTCGCGGCGGGTGGACTGGCGGCCGCGCTGTCCACGGCGGCCGGCTTGCTGCTGGTCATATCGACGGCGGTATCCCACGATCTGCTCAAAATGACGCTGATGCCGCAAATCAGCGAACGCCAGGAACTGATGTTTGCGCGGATCGCCGCGGCGGTTGCGGTGGAAGTCGCCGGTCTGTTCGGCATCTATCCGCCGGGCTTCGTTGCCCAGGTGGTTGCTTTTGCGTTTGGGCTCGCGGCAGCGAGTTTCTTCCCGGTGATTCTGCTCGGCATCTTCTCGAAGCGCATGAACAAAGAGGCGGCGATTGCCGGCATGGTGACGGGACTCGCCTTCACGTTCTGCTACATCGTCTACTTCAAGTTTGTCGCGCCCGAACAGAACAACGCCGAATACTGGCTCTTCGGCATTTCGCCGGAGGGTATCGGCACGCTCGGCATGCTGCTGAACTTCGCGGTATCTGCCCTCGTGATGCGCGTGACACCGCCCCCACCCGCCGAAGTGCAGGCGATGGTCGAGAGCATCCGGATACCCACGCGTCGTGGCATTGGCGCCGCGGTGGATGACGCCGCGCGGTCGGGGGCCGCTACGGGGTCTGATACACCGACAGGAGCAAGCTGATGGAGACGAGCGGCGACGCGCTGATCGCCCGATACCGCGAGGAGGGTGTCAGGCGGGTCAAGCTCGGAATCTGCGACGTCGACGGCGTGTTGCGTGGCAAGTACATCAGCCTCGACAAGTTTGCCTCCATTGCGGGCGGCACGTCGGGATTCTGTGACTGTGTGCTCGGTTGGGACGTCGACGACCAACTGTACGACAACGCGACCGTCACCGGCTGGCATACGGCGTTCCCGGACGCGCCATACCGCCTTGACCTTGCAAGCGAGCGCAGACTCGCGGACGAAGCCGGCGTGCCTTTCTTCATAGGTCAGTTCGTGGGGGCCGGAGATGACGACCTGCATCCGGTATGCCCACGCTCACGCCTTGCGCATGTACTGCAGGATGCGGAATCGCTCGGGTTCTCGGCGAAACTCGGGTTCGAGTACGAGTTTTTCGTCTTTCGAGAAACTGCCCAGACTGCCCGGGACAAACATTATCGTGACCTTGTGCCGCTCTCGCCGGGCAACTTCGGCTATTCAGTGCTGCGAGCGAATACCTACGGCGAACTCTTCAACGAGTTCATGGACTACTGCATTGAGCTTGGCATGCCCCTTGAAGGGCTGCATTGCGAGACCGGCCCGGGCGTGTGGGAAGCGGCAATCAGTGCGGATGCGGCGGCCGCGGGCGCTGACCAGGCGGTGTTGTTCAAGACCTTCGCCAAGACGTTCTTTCAGCGGCGCGAGATGCTCGCGACGTTCATGGCGAAGTGGTCGATGGCCTACCCGGGTCAGAGCGGGCACTGCCATCAATCCCTCGTTGCGCCAGACGGCAGCAATCTGTTCTTCGATGATGCGGACGAGCACTCCATGTCGAAGACGATGCGGCACTACGTTGCGGGCGTCGTCACGTACCTCCGGGAACTCCTCGCCGTCTACGCGCCGACGATCAACAGCTATACGCGTCTGGTGAAAGGTGCGTGGGCACCGACTGCCGCGACCTGGGGCGTCGAAAACCGGACGTGTGCGCTCCGGGTCATTCGCGGCGAGAAGGCTCAGCGCATGGAATTTCGCATCGGGTCTGCGGACGCGAATCCGTACCTGGTGGCAGCCGCCACCATCGGCGCAGGGTTGAAGGGAATCCGTGAGGAACTCGAGCTGCCGCCGCCGCTGGTCGGCAACGCCTACGAGCAGCAGGACAATCTTCCTGCCGCGCGCCAACTGCCGGGCTCACTGAAGGAAGCTGCGCGGGACTTTGCCGCTTCTGACGTGGCGCGCGAGATTTTCGGTGACGTCTTCGTCGATCACTACGCCGCGAGCAGAGACTGGGAAGTGCGTGAGTACGAGCGTCACGTGAATGACTGGCAGCTGTCGCGCTACTTCGAAATCATATGATCGCGCGCTGCAAGGTTGGGGTGCTCCAGCCGGACACCGTCCTGCCGCAGTTCCAGGACGAGTTTGGTGACTATCCCCTGATGCTGCGCGAAGTGCTGGAACGCGCGGCGACCGCGGATGAGACGTTCGAATGGGTGGTCTATGACGTCAGTCAGGGCCAATACCCCGCGCAACCCGATGAGTGTGATGCCTACGTCATTACCGGCAGTCGGGCGAGCGTGTACGACGACGAAGACTGGATCCGAACCCTCGAGGACTATGTCCGCGTGTTGCACGCGGGGCAGATCAAACTCGTGGGGATCTGCTTCGGCCATCAGATGGTCGCGAGGGCGCTTGGCGGAGAGACCCGGGGCGCCGATGTCGGCTGGGGCGTCGGTATCGCTGAAAGCGTCGTGCAGCATGCCGCCGACTTCATGCGGCCGGCAAGATCCCGGTTCAATCTGATCGTTTCGCACCGGGATCAGGTCACCACGTTGCCCGAACAGGCGACGCTCCATGCCGGTAGCGGATTCTGCCCTGCGTCCATGTTTTCGATCGGCAATCACATTCTCGCGCTGCAGGGCCACCCGGAGTTTGTTGCCGGCTATTCGGCGGCGCTCATGGGCATGCGGCGGGAGGTCCTCGGCGAGTCGACATGGGCAAACGGGATGGCTTCGCTCGAGCTCGAGAACGACCGCGACCTCGTTGCGCGCTGGATACTGAACTTTCTGTTTGCCCGTTAGCGGCGGAACCCTGATTCCTGGTCTATGGTGAAAGGGAGCATCGTGTCGGCGTTGCAACCGCAGGGCCACGGAACGAGGGGAAGTCTGCAGCATGGATGGGATTGCGGTTTGGATGGCCGGTGGCGCGCTGATCGTAGCGAGTGCAGCGTTGGGTCTGTCGGTCTGGACGGCGGCCCGCATGCGGTGGCCCGCGTCGCCAACACCCGAGGCACCGCCCGAGGAGGCACCGGACCCGGCGGCTGCGCTGACCGATGCGGCGCTGGTGTGGCAGCAACTCGCCATCGACTTTGAGACGCTGCAGGGTGATGCGCGGCACTCGGTCATCGGCGAAGCCGTCAAGACCGCGGTTGCAGACTGGCTGACGCAGCTTCAGGAGTTCTGCGTTCGGTCCCGATCCGAGGCGGATCAGGCCTACCAACTGATTGCCCGTGACATCCGCAACCAGGTGCCGCCCCAGCTACCGGACCTCGATCGATACAACAAGGAAACCCGCAGCAACGTTGCGGTGATTGCGGATCAGATTGCACATCTGCGCCAGGTCATGCGCGGTCATGAGCCGCTGCGCGGGCACGCGTTCAGGATCACTCTCCACCGCGGCCAGGTTCTTGCTCACTATCTTGCCGAGCGGAAGAAACTGGCCGAGCTCAAATTGCGTCGCCAGGGCAGGGCAGCGGCCTGACCGACAGCGGCGTCGTGGGATTGAACTGCGCGCCATGGCAGATGTTGCCGAGCCGGTGCAGGGGATTGCCACCAATCCCGGTCATGGAATCCGCATCGCAGCTGTTACCAGTAGCGGCGCCGTGAGGGGATCTTGTCGAGGAGCAGACAAGCCGCGAGGTATGCGGTCACGGTGACGCCTGGCATAGTGAAGAGGCCCAGCACCGCGGCAATCCGGAAGAACACCGCCTGGCCACCCATGTACCGTGCCAGCCCCGCACACACGCCGCCCACTTTGCCGCGCGCCGGGTCCGTTGCGAGGCGACGGCGACGTGGCAGACAACTCTCGTGATCTGAGTGGCGGATGTGAGGCTCCTTGTTCCTGCGATTGGGGAAAAAAGCTGGGACGTCGTGGCGACGGGCCTCAGCGTTCGTCAGGCTCGTGTTCCACGCCTTTGACGTCGGGCTTCGGGCTGGTGGGTGAGGTGGTCCCCGAAGTCGGGGGCCCAGGCAGCCTGCTGCCCTGCACGACCGTGAATCCTTTGACTTTGGCCTTGAGCCGGTTGAGTTCGTCCTCGATGGCGTCGTTCGCCTCCATCGACTCGATCTCCTCGACGAGCGAGCGGCCCGTGAGATCGTACGCTTCAACCGCGCCTTCCATTTCGTCCAGGCGGCGCTCGTATTCCGCGAACTTGTCGAACGCGTCGTTGTAGCTGCCGCCATCGAGTTGGCGCCGCACCTTGAGCCGCGAACTGGCCGTCCGGCCGCGCAGCATGAGCGACTGTTCGCGCGATCTTGCCGCGGCGAGTTTCTCCTCGAGCGCCTTCGTATCCTCCTGCTGACGGGCGATCGCGTCGTCGAGCGCTGCGACGTCACCCTCTACCTCGATCGCCCGCTCCTCCGCGCGACCCCGTTCGGCGATCGCCGCACGTGCAAGGTCGTCCCGACTCCGTTCAATGGCGAGTTCCGCGCGGGACTCCCATTCCACCGTCTCACGCCTGGCCGCCGCGGCACGGTGTCGAGCCTGTTTCTGCTCGGCAATGCTCCGCGCAGAGGCTGCCCGCACCTCGACGAGGGTTTCCTGCATCTCGGCGAGCAGCAGTTTGATCATCTTCTCGGGATCGTCGGCCTTCTCGAGGATAGCGTTGATGTTCGAATTGATGATGTCGGTGAAGCGGCTGAAGGTGCTCATGGCAGTTTCCTTGTGCTGGCCCGATTGACGCGGTCGTGCGTCGATCGGTTCAGTGGATGAAAGTGGTTGCGAAGCTCGGGAGACTCGAGCGAGGCGAAGATTCATCGGAGGTGGTCGCGCAGACCATTGCCGCATCGACTGCGCAAGCGGTCCCGGCGGTCGATGCCTCCGGCCCCACACGCAGTTGGGGGAAGAGGGCCAGTACGAACACGAAAGCCGTCAGCGCGATCGCGGTCACGACGTTTGAGTGCTGACGATGCCTGAGCAGTTCCGTAGTCATGGGTGGCGTTCCGTATCTGTAGCAAGCGATGTTGGTCAACATGTTTCAAATGCCGTGCCAAGTTGGGTGGGTTTCCCTAACGCATTGAAAATATCGAACTTGTCTGTGATCCGCGTGCCTCGCCAAGAGGCTTGATTGGCTCAATTCGTTGAGACGGAACGGAACTAATGGCGATTTTCACCACACCGAATTACGGCGCGTGTGGTCGGGTAGGGACGACAGACGGAGGTTGCCGGTATACTCCGCGCCCCCTCGGATTGGTACGGAGACGACGATGAACGGTGCAGAGAGCCTGCTACAGACCCTCATCAACAACGGCGTGGAGGCGTGCTTCACGAACCCCGGCACGTCCGAAATGCACATGGTGGCCGCAATCGGTAAGACCACCGGCATGCGCTCGGTGCTTGCCCTGTTCGAGGGTGTCTGTACGGGAGCGGCGGACGGCTACGGCCGCATGGCTGACAAACCGGCGTGCACGCTCCTGCATCTAGGACCGGGACTGTCGAATGGTTCGGCAAATCTGCACAACGCGCGCAAGGCCAATTCGCCGGTGCTGAACCTGATCGGCGATCACGCGACCTATCACAAGCAGTACGACGCGCCGCTCACGTCCGACATCATTACGCTTGCCGAACCGGTCTCGCACTGGGTGCACTCGGTTGCGACAGCGGAGGATCTGCCCAAAGACGCTGCGCAGGCCGTCTACGAAGCGAGCCATCAACCGGGCCGGGTCTCCACACTGATCGTGCCCGCCGATTGCGCCTGGAACGAGTCGGTGGATCCGCATCCGGACCTCGGACGCCCCGAGACTCCCGAGGCGGACCCGGCGTCGATTCGACGCGCTGCGGAAATGCTGACCAATGGGAAGCCGACGGTACTCCTCATGTCGCACCTCGCGCTGAGTGCCGAAGGCGTCGCACTTGCCGACCGTATTGCGCAGAAGACGGGTGCGCGGGTGTTCTGTGACACCTTCACCAAACGTCTGGCGCGCGGCGCCGGCCGGGCCCAGTTGGAACGCCTCGGGTACTTCGCCGAGCAGGCAACCGAACAGATCAAGGACATCGAACAGCTCATCATGGTTGGCACCAAGGCGCCGGTTGGCTTCTTTGCCTACCCCGGCAAGCCCAGCAAGTTCTACCCGGAGGAAGCAGCGCTGCATACGCTCGCGGATGTGGGTGAAGACGCCGAAAAGGCGCTCGCGGCCGTTGCGGACGAAGTTGGCGCAACCGATGCGCCGCGCCTCGTTGAGCTCGCGACGCCGGGACTTGGCAAGGGTGAGCTCTCACCGAAATCCATTGGCCAGGCCGTCAGTACGCTGCTGCCCGAAAACGCGGTTGTGGTCGATGAAGGCGCGACCGCCGGTGGCCCCACCTCCGGCATGTGCGCGGTAGCGCAGCCCCACGACTGGCTCTCGCTGACCGGAGGCTCGATTGGCTACGGACTGCCCTGCGCGGTTGGCGTGGCAGTTGCCTGCCCGGATCGCAAGGTCGTCTGCGTCCACGGGGATGGCGGCGCGATGTACACGATCCAGGCCCTCTGGACGATGGCTCGCGAGAATCTGGACGTGACGGTCGTCATCCTGTCCAACCGGAAGTATCAGATCCTGCAGGTTGAACTGGCCCGGGTAGGCGCCCAGACCATGAACAAGAAAACGCTCGACATGCTGGATCTCACCAACCCGGATCTGAGCTTTGTCGCGATGGGGCGTGGCATGGGAGTCGAGTCTTCTCTCGCGACGACCGCTGAAGAGTTCAACGCGCAGTTCGAGTCCGCGATGAATCAGCGCGGCCCGCGGCTGATCGAAGCCGAGCTCGCGCACACGGTTGCGCCAGGTCCGTCGAACATCATCTGAAATGACGCGTCTGTTCGCCGCTCGGCCGGCGGGGAGTCACTCATCGATCCTGCTCGGGACCGGTGAGTCTGCTGAATGCCAACGTCTGATCCCGGTCGGGTCAGCGTGTGTTCACGGTGCCGAGTTGCCACACCGTTTGCCGCTCACTGTGGGTGTCCCTGAACTTGCGGAGGAAATAGTTGAACTGGGGCACGGTGCGCCGCAACCCTTCGAGCCGCGTTCTGTCAAAACGAACGAGTACGGCGGGTCCCCGCGCCGTCAGCGCGGCCGGTCGCTCCCCGGCCAGCGGCATCCAGCCGAATTCCCGGAGCGGTGCGTGCCTGGTATCCGAGTCGGAAGACTGCACGTCACCTTCCCCCAGCACATACCACCCGCCGGGATCGGCAGTGTAGCGGGTGCCGTCCGACAGCTGGATGTACTCGCCGATGCTTGCGAGCTTCTCCAGGACGGTTGACGTCAGATCCTGGAACAGCGGCAGCGAGCGCAGGATGGGGCGCAGTCGCCAGCGTTCGAGCAGCGCATCGTCGAAGCCGAGGGCGTCGAGGAACGCGGCAAATGTGTCTTCTGAGAAGACACAGACTGTCACAGGCGTCCGTGCGACCACGCTGGCGTTGCGCAGCCCCGTACCGGTCACGATCGCCATTTCGCCGATGACGTCGCCTGCCTGGAGCTTCGCGAGTGACGTGAGACCGGAGCCGTCGTGCTGCATGACCTCGCAGTAGCCGGTGAGGATGAGGTAGACGTACCCGCGGGTTACAGCATCCTGCACGAGGATGACGTCGTCGGTGTTGTAGCGACGGATTTCCTCTTCCGCGAGCAGCGAGCGCATCCATCGGTTCGGGAAGGGTGCCCCAAGCCACTGGTTGAGGTAGTGGTTCACCTGACTGGTATACAGGCTCTGATCGCCGTCGATTACCGTATAGCGTTTGCCGGCACTGGCGAGCGAGAATGTCGTATCGAACTCGTTCGAGAGTTCCTCGACGTGGACATAGACAACCCGATCGGATTCGGAGCGGAGCGCGTCAGCAGGGTCGCCGTGGATTGCTCCCGCGCCGCCGTCCGCAACCAGCAGGCTGAAACGGTCGGTATAGAGGGCTTCGAGTCGGGCATACGTCGAGTGCCGGACGATGCCCGACTCGTTCATGTCCCGGATCGCGGTCATTTTATGGTTGTCCCCAACGACACAGATCTGCCGCTCGTAACCGCGGTGCGTGGCACTGAAGCTCGCACCGATGGTCGGGATACTGTGCACGGTCAGATGCGGCTGGATGCGCAGACCGTAGTAGTTGCGCGTCTCGTTCGGCACGACCTCAACCAGTTTGAAGAACTCACGAACCGTCTCGTTGGTCCAGCCGAGCGAGCAGGCGAGCTTCTCCATCGCCATGTTGTAGATTTCCCGGGTCGTAATGACTTCCACGACGTGCGGCATCAACATGAGTGGGAACATCGTGCAGTGATCGTCGTGCAGATGCGTCAGGAAACAGGCCGAGATCTGGTTCTTCGATATTCCACGTGCGAACAGGTGCTCGTCGAGGAACGGTATCGAGTCGATCAGGATGTAGTCGCCGTTGAAGCAGAGCGCGAGGCCGGTGCAGGGTTCGTTGGGTGTGAAGCCTGAGGCGCCGCCCAGCACTTCGAGTCCCATCTTCACCAGGCCGCCTGGTGTGTAGTCGGCCTGGACCGGATACGCGGGATCGAGTACCTCGTCCTCATTGAGGTCAACCGTCACGGTGTTGTCGCTGCCGCGGACGGTGTAATGGTCCGTACCGCTGTGTTCGATGGTCAGGCCGCCAACCGTTGCTGCACCGTCCGTGAAGGGGCGGATGTCGAAAAAACCTTCGATGTCGACGATTTTGCCTTCGTCGTTCTTCAGGGCAAGTTCCTCGGCTACGCGGAGCCACTCTTTTTTCAGCGCCTCGTCAGTGTCCCAGCAGTCGAGTTCGGCAGCAGTGGGACCCAGCAGGGTCAGGCGCAGAAGGCGCAGCGCGTGAGAGATGGAGATTTCATCACCGACAAGCGCAAGGCGCTCGCCCCGGAAGAACGCTCCGGTGACGAACAGGAAGAAGTAGAGTGGAAACTCGAGGTTGTTCGTCAGCTTGCCGTCACGTTCCCTGACATCGCTCAACACGACCGCGGTGAACGGTGATGTTCTGGTTAACATCAGCCCCTTCAGCACTTCGGGTGGCTGACCGAACAAGACTACCTCATCGCCGGCTGTCACAACGCGAGCGCCGGTTGCTGGGCGACTGACTACGGCCTCCGCCATCAATGCGTTCCAGATCCTTTGGACAACTTAGTGTAGCGCGCGCAGGACCCACAACCTAACCCACCGGTCAAATAGTTGTCTTTGCGGGGCTTACAAATGTTGGCAATTTGCTGAGTGTCGTGTGCCTGTCAGCGGCGGTGGGAATGCCGTGATCTGCTATGCTCGTCGGTCTGGAACGTGTGGCAAGTGAGGTGCGCAATGAGTGATGCCGTGCAGTTGGATTCGACCGAAAAAGAGCTGTTTCGTGACAGCCTGCGCAAGTTTCTCGAGAAAGAGATCGAGCCTCATTACGAGTCCTGGGAGAAAGCCGGAATCTGGCCGCGCGAAGTGTGGAACCAGTTTGGTGAAAACGGCTTTCTGTGTGTCGACATGCCCTCCGCGTACGGAGGCTATGACACGACGTTCGAACTGTCCGCCGTCGTCGTCGAGGAATTGAGTCGGGCCGGTTACGGTGCCCTGGCATCGGGCGTTTCCGTCCACTCCGACATTGTTGCGCCTTACATCCTGCACCTCGGCAGCGAAGAGCAGAAGCAGCGCTGGCTCCCGAAGATGGCATCCGGGGAGTGTGTTGGTGCAATCGGCATGAGTGAGCCGGTGGCGGGTTCGGACCTGCAGTCGATGCGGACGACCGCCCTGCGTGACGGTGACGATTTCCTGATCAACGGACAGAAGACGTTCATCACGAACGGACAGCACGCTGATGTCATTGTGCTATCGACCAAGACCGACCCGACACAGGGTGCGCGGGGCATGTCGCTGTTTACTGTCGACTGTCACCTTCTCGGTTTTCAGCGGGGGCGCAATCTCGACAAGATGGGACTCCACTCCGGCGACACCAGTGAGCTGTTTTTTGAGGATGTCCGCGTCACCTCGGGCGACGTTCTCGGCGGCGAAGGCAAAGGTTTCGCCAACCTGATGAACGAACTGCCCCGCGAGAGACTGATTCTCGGTGTTGGCTGCGTCGGCGCAGCCGACGGCATGCTGGATCTCACTGTCGACTACGTCATGGAGCGTCAGGCATTCGGTCAGTCCGTTTCCAAGTTCCAGAACACGCGTTACAGGCTGGCGGAAATCAAGACCGAGATCGAACTGAACCGCGCGATGGCGGAGAAATACATCCGGCGTTACATCAGCGGCGATCTGACCACCGAAGAGGCCTCTATGTGCAAGCTTGCCGCAAGCGAGATGCAGGGACGGGTTGCGGACGAGTGTGTGCAGCTTTTCGGTGGCTACGGCTACATGAGCGAGTACCGCATCTCGCGCATGTACCTCGATTCACGTGTGCAGCGAATCTATGGCGGGACCTCGGAGATCATGAAGGAACTCATCTCGCGGAGCCTCGTCGGGCGCTGAACCGCGCCGCCGTCACCTCACTGCGTTCGAGCGTTGGTCGCTCCGGCATTTTGTGTGACTATCCCGGCTCTGAGCAGAGCCTGGAACACCGCCCATGAATTTCGAGAACCTCCTTTTCGAGACGGACGCGCATGTCGCGACCGTCACGCTCAATCGGCCTGACCGCCTGAACGCGCTGTCCGCGGGGTTGCGCGAGGATCTCTACGCAGTCACCGACCACATCCATTCCAACGACGACATCCGCGCCGTCATCATCACCGGAGCCGGGCGCGGCTTCTGTTCCGGCGCCGACGTCGGTGCGAGGCCCGAGCCCGCTGTGGAACCCGAAGTGCCGTCTCAGAACAATCGACTCGATCAGTATGGCTGGGTTGGCAAGCTGGCCACCGCGGTCTACGAAGTTGGTGTCCCGACCATTGCCGCCATGAACGGCGTTGCCGCGGGTGCGGGAATGAGCGTCTCGCTTGCGTGCGACATTCGTGTGGGTTCCACGAACTCCCGCTTCAAGACGGTGTTTGCCGAGCGCGGCCTGTCGCCCGATACCGGGATGTCATACTTTTTGCCGCGCCTCATTGGCTACGGCCGCGCCGCGGATCTGATTTTCACGAGCCGCGACGTCTATGGCGAAGAAGCGTATCGGCTTGGCCTGCTCGACAGGCTCGTTGAGCCGGACGAGGTGATGACCGCGGCAAGGGAAACGGCAGCGATGATCTGCGCCCTGCCGCCAATGGCGATCCGATCAGGCAAGCGAACGCTGCAGCAAAATCAGGATCTGGATTTCCATCGGGCGCTGCGCAACGAGACGGTCGGCCTGTCTCACGCCACTCGTGCGCCGCACGACATGAAAGAACAGCGGGAAGCGTTCCTCGAGAAGCGCAAGCCGACCTTTACAGGCAATTAGGTTCGCACCCGTCTTGTCCAGACAGAGTGACCGAGTGCGCGAAGGAGCAAGGACATGAAAACCAATATTGGGCTGTTTCTCACCAAACGTGCTGTCCTGTCGCCGACACGGGAGGCGTATGTAGACAGCAAGTCGGGGTTGCGCCTGACGTTCACTGAGCTGAACGATCGGTCCAACCGCGTGGCCAACGCGCTTGCCGCGTCCAGCGTGAAGCAAGGGGACCGGGTTGCCCTGCTGATGATGAACAGCGCCGAGTTCATCGAGTCCTACTTTGCGATCGCCAAGCTTGGCGGCGTGGTGGTGCCTCTGAACTGGCGCCTGGTGGCCGATGAACTGGAATTCATCCTCAGGGACAGCGGCGCGCAGACGCTGATCTTCGGCAAAGAGTTCATCGACGTCGTGATCGACCTGCACGGGCGCGGCGACAAGACCGATCTCGGGACGTTCATTCAGATGGCGGAGGGCGGCAAGGGCGAGACACACTTTTCGTCCGACTACGAGGCACTCCGCGATGCCGCGTCGGACGCGGAACCTGAGATTGTTGCCTGTGACGACGACCTGCTTTACATCATGTACACGTCCGGGACGACCGGATTGCCGAAAGGTGTGGTGCATTCACACAACACGACGCTCTGGGCGCTTCTGACGTTTGCAATCACGTCGGACCTTCGCGACGGCGACCGATACCTTGGCGCGCTGCCGATGTTCCACGTCGGTTCGCTCACGCCGATCACGCTCAATGTTTACCGGGGCGTGACCAGTATCGTCATGCGCGAGTTCGATCCGGTGCGGGCGTGGGAGCTGATGGGGGAAGAGAAGATCACGGCGGCCCTCCTCGTGCCCGCCATGTTGAATTTCATGATCCAGGTACCCGAACTCGATCGCTTCGACTTTTCCTTGCTGCGGTGGATTCAGTCTGGGGCGTCGCCATTGCCGGTGAATCTGATCGAGGCGTACGACAGGATCGGGATCGAGGTTCACCAGATCTATGGGCTCACCGAAACCTGCGGCCCGGCGTGCGTGATCGACGCGGAGAACGCGCTCAGGAAGATCGGATCCACGGGGCGCGCATTCTTCCACACGGAAGTCCAGGTTGTCCGGGAGGACGAGACGCGCTGTGATCCGGGGGAACAGGGTGAGGTGTGGGTCAAGGGTCCGCACATCATGCTGGAGTACTGGAATCGACCGGACGCAACCGCCGAGACAATTGTCGACGGTTGGCTGCGCACCGGGGATGTAGCGAGCGAGGACGAAGACGGCTTCATCTACATCCAGGACCGCATCAAGGACATGATCATCTCCGGCGGCGAGAACGTCTACCCGGCGGAGATCGAGAACGTGATCCTCGCGCACCCGGATGTGGCCGAAGTGGCGGTCATCGGTCAGCCGAGCGAGCGTTGGGGCGAGTCGCCGTTTGCCATCGTCGTGAGCAAGAACCCGGACCTCGCCGAAGGTGACATCCTGAAACACTGTGACGGCAAGCTGGCACGCTTCAAGCTGCCGAAAGGCGCGACGTTCATCGAGACCATTCCGCGGAACCCGAGCGGGAAGGTGCTGAAACGGGTACTGCGCGAGCAGTTTCCCGGCCCGGCGGCCGTCTGATCGTGCGCGGCTGCCTCACCGCCCTCGTGGTCCTGGTGGTTGCGCTGGCCGGGCCGACCGCGATAGCGCAAGAGACCTAGTACCTCGTCGACTTCGAGCCCGGTCCGAATTGGGTGGAAGGGCGCCTGTTCGACACGCAGCAGGGCGCCGAAGCCCATCGTGCATATGTCGCACAGCTCTTTGCCCGGGGCCAGGCTCTCATGTCCGGTACGCTGGGCGCGGGCTCGCGCGTCGTGCTCTTTCGCGGGCCAATGCGGGTGGTCCGCGGGGCTGTCTCTGACGACCCGAGACCTTCACGGAGGCGATCGCGATCGCAGTGATGACCGCTCGGCGAACGGGCTTGGCGATGCATTCGAGGTCCTCACCCTGCGCGCGGACCCGCAACTGCCGTCGGTCCGTGAACTGCCCCGGCAACTGGGGGAGGTCGCGCGCCCGAACCCTACCGCAGCCTGGCACCGCCGCACGTTCACACTCAACATGCAGGCTGGCCGCAGCGGGCGCAGGGATCGCGGCGAACGGGATCGGCGCAGGCACAATACCGGTTCTGCAGGGGGACACTCCCTGCACAGGTCGATGGGGATCAACGGCCAGCCCATGAACATGCGAGTCATCAACGAGCGGGTGCCACTCGGTGAGTGGGAGCTGTGGGAAGTCGACGCAGACCGGCGCATTCACCCGTTCCACGTCCACGGGTGCTCGTTTCTGGTCGTGTCGAGGGACGGCCAGCCCGTGACTGAGGCGGATTGCGGCTGGAAAGACACGGTCCGGGTCAGCGACAGGGGGCGTACGACATTCATGGTCCGTTTCGATCACCCGGCGACCGCGACTTTCCGTACATGGTTCACTGCCACATCCTCGAACATGAGGACATGGGCATGATGGGTCAGTTTACGGTCACCTGACCCCATCGCAGCGCGGGCGGCGCCGACCCGGTAAGCTTGTGCATCGCATCCAAGTGAGGTCCCCATGCACGGCTACATTCTACTGGTGGGCGAGTCCACCGGACTCCACCTGTCCGATGCGGGGCAGACGTTGGTGCTCCGTCCGCGATGCGACGACAGCTGCGTGTGGGAGTGGGCGGGGGACGCGCTCCTTAGGAATGCATCGACGGGCCGCGAGGTGGCCGCGGAGCCTTCCGGAGCGCCGATGAGCGCCAGCGAAGCGGACAAGATCGACGCAGCGTTCGGCCCGGGTGCGAGCCGGATGGTTCCCAGGAAATACGAGGTAGGATCCGACGCGGCTGAGCTGCCGGGAGAGCGCGTCTTCTTTGCGCGGGAGGCACCACTGCGGCTGCCGTCTGCGTACCTTGCCGAACTCGAGTCCCAGGGCTGGACAGTCGTGGAGAACGTGATGAGTGAGGCCATGGTGTCGAACCTCGTCGCGAACATCACAAAGGTGCGCGAGGACAACGCCGAGAAGGAAGCCCGGGTGAAGGCGCTCCAGGACGAGCGCCCCTACCGGTCCAACGACAATGTCATCCGGCCCCGCGCGCTGATGCGTGAAGGTGAAAGTTTCCTCGGCATGACCCCGGCGGTCGCCCAGGCGCTGATGCACCCGATTTCGCTCTGGCTGATTGAAAGTTACCTGGGTGTCGATTCGATTCACTACTGCCAGTGCCCGGGGTTCTCGATCCTGAGGCCCGCCGAGAAGACCGGTGAGTTCGCTGAGGTCATGCCGGGCGGCTGGCACTCCGATTATCCGTATCCGCTCACGAGCGAGGTCGAGGCCCACACCAGCGCGCTCGGCCCTGAAGAGTTCGAGAAGCTCGACGCCTCCATCTCGGCGAGGTATCCGGACTGGAAACAGCGCACCTCCCGGCTCGGCATGCAGTTCAACATTGCCCTGACGGACTTCACTCCCGAGACGGGCGCCACGCAGTTCGTGCTCGGTTCACACGAGTTTGACGGGCCGCCGCCGACCGAACTGAACGCCGTGCCGACCGTTGCCGGCGAGGGCCCGTTCAAGGACGTGGTGCAGGTGTCGTTCCCCGCGGGTTCGGGGATCCTCTACGACTCGCGCACCTACCACCGGGCGCCACCCGAGCTGAACGTATCCGGTGCAGAGCGCTGGGCGATGCTGACCTGCATCGTCCCGTCGTTCGTGCGGGACCTGCGGGCGAGAGACGACAAAGTCGAGTCGGCGGATGCGTTTGCTGGCGCAAGCCGGGTGCATGCTGCTCTCACGCCGCGTGAGTTGAGGGACGTCGTGAAGATGCTGTGTGACGACGAGGCCGGAGAACCGCGCCAGGATGTCGAAGCGGCAGTTCTCGCCGCATCTGCGAACGGGGACGCGTGAGCGCCGCGATTGCATCTGCTCATCCAGGCGGGTGTGCCTGCGGCGAACCGCGATCCCGGCCGGGCCGCGCGGGAACAGGCTTGCGTTTCGGGCTCGGGCGCCCTGGCGATGTTCGGCGAGATCCCGCCGGGGTCGTGAAGAGGGGCAAATCCGCAATGGAGCAGTCTTACTGAAGCTTGACGCGTACCGGCAGCAAAACCGGTAGGATCGCTGCTTTCCTCCGAAAGAGAACCGACCATGGCCGATCCAAACCTCGAAGCGCTGATCACCGCGGAGCACCGTGGTCGTGGGAATGCAGAGCGCAACGCTGCGCGGCATCCCGTCGAGACGCTGGAGTTCTTCGGCCTGAAGCCGGACATGACGGTGCTCGAGATCCTTCCTGCGCTCGGCTGGTATACGGAGATTCTTGCGCCGTACCTGGCGGAGCAGGGGCGCCTTTATGTCGCGCACTTTTCCCCCGACGGCATCCTGCCCTACATGCCGGCGGTGCTCGAAATGTGGGAAAAACGGATCCACAAGCGCCCGGAGATTTTCGGCAAGGTCACGGTCCGGCACATCAATCCACCGCATGAGGTCAGCATTGCGCCGGAAGCTTCAGTGGATCTCGCGCTGACGTTCAGAAACGTCCACAACTGGATCATGGCAGACCAGGAGCACGAGTACTTCGCGGCCTTCTTCAAGGCGCTGAAGCCGGGCGGCGTGCTGGGTGTGGTGGAGCACCGCGCAAAGCCGGATGCCGACATGGACTCGATGCACAAGACGGGCTACGTCACCGAGGCATACTGCAAGGAGATTGGCGAACGCGCCGGGTTTGTTCTCGAAGAGACGAGTGAGATCAACGCGAATCCCGCGGACGACACGGATCACCCCGACGGGGTGTGGTCGCTGCCGCCCTTCATGCAGTCGGGTGATGAGGACAGGTACAAGGCGATCGGCGAGACCGACCGGTTTACGTTCCGGTTCAGGAAGCCGGAATAACCAGATATGCGTTCAGTTCGGCGTGTACTATCAGCGCCAGCGCGGGCCGCATGATCGGCCGCAAATCACACTGCAAGGACAGTCGAGGACAGTATGGAAAAGAAAGTAGGTGACGTTCAGGTCACGGACGCGGGCGGGCACGTTGCGCTTGTTGAAATCCAGCGCGGGCCGAACAACTTCTTCGACCAGGACCTGATTTGTGATCTGGCGGATCTGTTCCACGAGATGGACGACGATCCTTCTGTGCGTGTGATCGTGCTCGCCTCGCAAGGCAAACATTTCTGTGCGGGCGCCAACTTCGGCGGTTCCGGGCGGGACAACGCTGCGCGCGCGGATCGCAACCCGGATGAGCCGAACCCGCTCTATGTCGAGGCCGTGCGGCTGTTCAGCAGCAAGAAACAGGTCGTGGCTGCCGTGCAGGGCGCCGCGGTGGGTGGTGGCTTCGGTCTCGCGATGTTCCCGGACTTCCGCGTGGGCTGCCCTGAGTCGCGGTTCACCGCCAACTTCGTGAAGCTCGGGTTCACGCCCGGTTTCGGTCTGACCTACACGCTGGCGCGCATCATCGGTCAGCAGAATGCGCTGGATCTCTTCTACACCGGGCGCCGGGTCGGCGGTGAAGAAGCGAAGTCGATGGGCATCCTCGACCGTATCGTCCCGCAGGAACAGGTCCGTGAGGCCGCAATTGCGTTCGCGCAGGAGATTGCCGAGAACGCGCCGATCGCGCTCAAGACATTGCGTGCGGCAATGCGTGGCGACATCGCCGAGCAGGTGCGGCTCGCGACGAACCAGGAGGGGCGCGACCAGTTCATGTGCCAGCAGACCAACGATCACAAGGAAGGTGTGAAAGCGGTCGCCGAGCGTCGGGTCGGCAACTTCACGGGTACCTGAGCGCGGCCAATGCGCAGGTCCCGTCCTTGAACCCATTGCCTGAGAGAGTCACCGGATGAAGATCACTGCGGAACACGAGGCGCACTACCGCGAGCACGGCTATGCGATCGTGGAGCGGTTCTGTGATCCGGACGTGATCAAAGCGGCCCTTGCGAACTTCGATGAAGTGGTGCCCGGTTGGGTCGACTTTGCGGCTGACCCTGGCTCAGCGCCCAGGCCCGAGTACTACGGCAAGCCGTTCCCGGATCAGCGTGGAATCCCGCATTTTCCGTACAAGGGTGACGTGCTGAATGATCTGACCTTCCACCCGGAACTGCGGCGTTTTGCGACGCTCATGGGTGAGGGGGAGGAAATGTACTGTGAGCAGTCGCATCTGACCTACAAGGCGAGCGGCCAGGCCAACTTCGAGCAGGCGCATCACCTCGACTACTCGAACCATACGCTGGCTTATCCGCCCAACGTGCCGAAGTACTGGCAAACGGCGTACCTCTATTACTTTACGGACGTGACGCTCGAGTCGGGGCCGACCGCGGTCTGCTCGTGGAAGCATTACCCGGAACGCATTCTCGTGCCGTCGCACTGGACAAAAGAAGATCGCCCGGAACTGTACGACAACGAAGTCAAGGTCACCGTGCCTGCCGGCAGTCTGCTGATCTACAGCATGCGCACGTTCCACCGTGGTACCGCCATCCTTGGGGAGAACCACGGCAGACTCGGAATG
This sequence comes from Gammaproteobacteria bacterium, assembly GCA_002728675.1. Taxonomy (GTDB): domain Bacteria; phylum Pseudomonadota; class Gammaproteobacteria; order Pseudomonadales; family Azotimanducaceae. Next base: position 30,592 of record PBVL01000058.1, on the reverse strand, counting down.
TTCGTCACCTACGCGCCAAAGGCGTGTCGTTGGGCCGGCATCGTCGGTTGGCCGGTCTCGGCGGGAAAACGCGAGTTCAGGGCGTGGATTGAGCGTGCTTCCGTCGAAGAACGGACGTCCATTGGCTTTCCCGAGCCGGGGCACGACTACTGGACCGATGAGACGCTCGACGGGGTGGGTGGGCGTTTCCCCGGGATGGACATGGGGCCCTACCGCGAAGCGGTTGGCAAAGACTGATTGCGGCACGGGGTGCGAGACTGCATAGTCATCTCTGATGGTGAGGACGCGGCGATATGGCCTATCTGTTAGCTGACTTCTGCAGCGACGCACGTGAGATTCTGAGTGCCGACGACTCGGCCCGGGGCCGCGAGGCAGTTCGCGCCAGGCTCGAGCAACTGCTGACCGACGACGCATTCTGCGCGGAGTACGTCAGCGACGATGCGCCACGGGGCATGCGTCAGATCTACGAAGACGAGGCAACCGGCTTCTGCGTGCTCGCCTACAACATGACCGAACCGCGCAAGTCGCCGCCCCACGACCACGGCAGGTCCTGGGCGGTTTACGGGCAGGCCGTGGGTTACACCGACATGACCGTCTGGAAGGAAACGGGGTGCGGTCTCGAGCCGGAACGCGAGTTCCGCCTTAACGCGGGCGATGCCGGGCTGTTCGACGTCCGGGATATCCACTCCATCGAGTACGGTGCGGGCGCGCGCTTCGTGCGGGTCACCGGCGTCGAGATGAGCGGAGAGGCGCGCCGGGTCTTCGATCCCGAAGCGGGCACGCTGCGCGAAATCGAAAGTGTCGGTGCCGGCAGCGCACGGTCAGGCTAGAGCCGACCGCACGGCGCTCAGAACTGACGGAATCGCGTTGTGCCGTCGCGTTCGAGTTGTGCAACCAGCGCAACTTCCCACGTCAGATAGTCACGCATGAACCGCTCCTGGGCGCCACGATGCTCGTACGGCTTGTACCAGACGTCGTCGATCGGACCGATAGCTCTGTCGAGGCCACTCTCGACACGTCGGCCCTCGTCGAGCCAGCGTGCGGTGCCACCTTCGAGCGCCAGCACCTCGCGGCCGGCACAGGCGGGATCGCCCGCGGCGATGGCCGCCAGCCCGCCGTCCGTCGACGTCAGTACCACTGTCCGATCTGATCCAATTGTCGCGAGCGCTTCGCCCAGTCGGGAGCGGACGGACCACGCTCCACCGGGAATGTGCGCCTCAGCGAAAGCATTGCTGGGGCCGACGTCGATGACGGCGTAGCGGGTCAGCGCATCGCTCAGCTCCGATGTGGTGACCGTCGATATGGCTGGCTCACCGAGGGCAACTGGGCGATGGTCACCCTGGACGAGTCCGGCGTCCCGGAGGCCACCCTCGAGTACATGGACCTCCGGCCAGCCCATCTGGATGAGCCAGGAGGCCGTCATGGTCGCGCGTACGCCCACGTCATCGCACAGCACGATCCGGGCGTTTTTCACCGCGATGTATTCGTCGGTCGCCTGCACGAGCTGGCCGCCGGGCGCGTGACGCCACCCCGGCATGTGGCCGTCGACGTATTCAGCGGGAGAGCGAACGTCCAGCAGGTACGTGGTGCGGTCCTCATCGCGGGACCAGTGGAGCGCGGTGTCGAGATCGACGGTGGGTACTTCGAACCGCGCCGCCACGCGCGCGGCCGCGGCAAGAGCCTTCTCGCAACCTGCATCGGTCGGTGCTGGCGCTGCCCGCGTGGCGCCCCGGTCAACTTCGAAGCCGGCAAGATGCCAACCCATCGTGCCGTCCTTCAGGGCGGCCACCGGATTGGGAATCCCCGCGTTGATGAGGCTCTGGGTACCGATGATCGAACGCGTGCGACCCGCACAGTTCACGACGACAAACGTTTCGGGGTTGGGAGCCACATCGTGAATTCGGTACGCAAGCTCGGCGCCGGGCATGTCGATCCCCGTCGGGATGCTCATGCGGTGGTATTCGGAGTAGGGGCGGGAATCGACGATGACCATGTCGCGGCCGGCATCGAGCATCGCTTTGACCTCTTCAGCGGCAAGGCGGGGCGTCTCGTAGGTATGTTCCACAAACTCACCAAACGCCTTGCTGGGGACGTTCACGCCCGAGAACAGTTCGAACCCCGCGTTCGCCCAACCCTGGATGCCGCCTTCGAGGAGCGCGACGCGCGCGTAGCCGAGCGAGGCCAGTCGGTCGACGGCACGCGCGCCGAACCCGTCAGCCGCGCCCGCCTCGTCGACGACGATCGCCTCCGTCGTCCGTCGCGGGACGAGATCGCCCAGGAGCAGTTCCAACTGACTGAGCGGAGTACAGACGGCGAACAGCAGGTGGGACTCCGAGAACGTGCCCTGCTCGCGCACGTCGAGCAACGCGAATTCCGCGTCGCCGAGCAGTCTGTCTTTCAGTGCCTGGTGGGAGAGGGTGTCCATGGGGGTTACCTGTGGAAAGTCAGGTGATTGCCTGCGGGGGGCACACCATGCCGGGTTCGGATCGAAAAGCAAACCGGTGGCGCAATGAGCGTAGGATGGAACGCGTCGATGACCGGGAGTACCACATGGCAGAGTTGAGCGGAAAAGTGGCGATTGTGACGGGCGCAGGCAGATTGCGCGGGATCGGCCGCGCGGCCGCGGTTGAACTGGCGCGTCTTGGCGCGGATGTTGCGATCACGGGGACAGGGCGCGATCCCGCAACGTTCCCGGAAGACGAGAAGGCGATCGGCTGGCGGGACGTCGAAAGCACTGCCGAGCAAGTCCGCGCTGAAGGGACGCGCGCGCTCCCGCTCGTGTTTGACGTGACGGACGTTGGTGCCGCCGAGGATGCGGTTGCGAAGGTGGTTGCCGAGTTCGGGCGCGTGGACATCCTGATCAACAACGCCGCAATCGCGCGTGGCGCAGATCGGGTACCCCTCGGGGAACTCGACGCGGACCTCTTTCAGCGCGTCATCGACGTCAAGCTGCGTGGCACGTTTGCCTGTACACGGGCGGTCGTTGCCCAACTGCTTGCGCAGGGGGAAGGCGGCAAGATCGTCAACGTGGCATCCATTGCCGGCAAGCGGGGCAGCGCGAACACGCTGGCCTACAACGCGGCGAACTTCGGCATGGTGGGCATGACCCAGTCGCTCGCGCGGGAACTCGGTCCCTCCGGTATTAACGTCAACTGTCTCTGCCCGGGGCCGGTCGACACGTCGCGGATGGATGATGTTCGACCCGGCGACGTGGCGACCGCACTCGCCCCTGGTGCGCCGGTGCAGCGCTGGGGCAGCGACGAGGAGGTTGGGGCGTTCTGCGCCTATCTCTGCACGCAGGCCGCGTCGTGGATTCACGGTCAATCGATCAACCAGGACGGTGGTGTGGTGATGGAGCACTGATTGGGCGTGCCTGACCTGCGGTTGCGACCGTCGCGGTTCCAGGCAGCGGACTCTGTCCGGTCCCTCGAATTGGATGCCCGCGGCCGGGTCACGTACTCTTGGGCCACTCAACGGAGAAACCGACATGCCGCGACAGGAACCGGTCCGCTACGTCGACGCGCTGGCCAGGTATTACGGTGCGATGGGTCATCCGCCGTATCGATGGACGATCAACGAGGACGCGCCCCTCACGCGCCCTGGCAAACCCGTCTCGGAAGCGCGGGTCACGATGCTGACTTCCGGCGGTATGTCGCTTTGCGCGATGCCCGCCTGGGATCCCATGTCGCGCAACGACCATCGCCTTGATGCGATCCCGTCGGATACCTCGACCCAGGACTTCCAGATCCACGACAGCTATTACGATCACAGGTCCGCTGATACGGACCTGAACTGTCAGTTCCCGATCGATCGCCTGCGCGAGATGGTTGCGGATGGAACGATTGGATCGGTTGCCGAACGCTTCTGGAGCGGTTTCATGGGGCGGATCTACAACCGCACCAAGGTCATGGAAGAGTCGGCCCCGGCCTTTGTGGCCGAACTGCACAAAGACGAGGTGGACCTGCTCATAGCGGTCCCTGCCTGACCCCTCGACCACCAGACCGTTGGTCTGGTCTGTCGTGTAGTCGAGGAGAGCGGGATTCCGACCGTGTGCCTGTCGACGGGCCGCGATCTCACCGAACTGGTGCGACCGCCACGGAGCCTCTTTATTAATTTCCCCATGGGCAATGCGTTCGGTAAACCGTTCGACAACGCGATGCAGCGCGGGGTACTGCAGAGCTGTCTCGACATGGTGGTGGACTGCGAGGTACCCGGCGAACTCCGTGACCTGCCCCACGAGTGGGACGTCACGTTCGGCTACGCGCCGGGCAAGTCAGGTATGTAGGCCCCGCGGTGCGCCGCATCAGGCACGCTCGCCCTCTGCTGCCCGCCGGGTCTCCAGTTCCTGCATGATCTCACGATGCCGCGCCCGGTCGATGCGGTAGTGGAAAAAGAAGATCACGCCGAGCAGCGAGAAGAAGGACGTCGCGGGGCCCACGAACAGGCCCAGGTTCCAGAGGATGTCGGGATGAACCGTGCCGTACTCCGCGTTTTCCGGGAACGCGACGATGTCGAGAATGATGCCGCCGATGAACAGGCCGAGGGCGCCGGTGGCCTTGTTGGCGAACGCCCGCGTGGAATAGATCGCGCCTTCGCGACGCTTGCCGGTGCGCAGTTCGTGGGCGTCTGCCAGATCCGCGTAGATGGAGTTGTAGGTCGCCCCCAATATCGGCAGCGTCGATGCGCCGATGAAGATCACCGAGATGTAGATCACGAGAATCATCGGTGATTCATTGGCAGGGAACCAGGAGACGTCCAGCAGACGCAGGCAGATCGGTACGTTGCCAATCGAAATGGCGACGATGCCGAGGCCAATCAGCGACGGTTTCTTGTCGAACCGCTTGGTGAAAAAGGGAATGAGGCTGAACCCCAGCAGGAATGCGATCGCTGCGGCGCCCGCGCCGTAGCTGAGTTCCCTCGTTGTCAGGCCCCAGAAATGTACGCCCATGAACGGTTGCCCCACCGCTTCGATCGAGCCGATCAGTGCAATCAGAATCGAACCGAAGAACACCATCACGAAGTTGCGGTCCTGGAAGACGGCAACCATGTCCTGCAGGAGATTGGCGATCGTAAAGCGACTCGTCGCTTCGGGTTTGCGCAGGTGGGGTATTTCCTTCGCAGTGCCGAGCACACAGATCGCAAGCGCGGCGATCATCGCGAAACCGGCGGTCAGTGCGAACGCCGGATAGCCTTCCGGGTTCAGCAGCCCTGGCCGGAACTCATCGGACGGCGGAAAGAACACGTTGTAGATCACGATGCTCACAACGGCTCCCGACAGCGTACCGAGCAGCGCGTTGAAGCCGAACAGCGTGGAGCGCTGGTTGTAGTCGTGCGCCATCTCTGCGCCGAGGGCCAGATGCGGGATGTGATAGAAGGTCAGCGAACCCCGCACGAGCACGGCGAAGGTCGTCAGCCAAAGGAACGCGGTCAGGTCCGACAGTCCTTCGGGCGGCGAGAACAGGAAATAGAACGAGATTGCGAGTGGCAGGGCAGCCATGGCGATCATCGGATGACGCCGTCCGAACCGTCCCTTGATTCGATCCGACAGACCGCCCGCCACGGGGTCAGTGACGGCATCGAACATCAGGGCGATCCCCAGTGCCAGACCGGTCAGCGTGCCCGGCAATCCCACCAGTTGCTGATAGAAAAACAGCAGCAGGATGTTGAACCCCTGGTTCTTGATCGCCTGCGCGATGTCGCCGACGCCGTAGGCAAGCATGACGCCAATCGAAAGACGATGTCCGACGGTCCGATCGCCGGGCTGCGTGCCCGGTTCTGCTGCGTCAGACACGGCCGGACGGTCCCGGCAGCCGGATCGGCGAAGCTGCGCGCGTCGGTTGGGTCGCGTGCGTTCGGGGCCTTTTTGTCACGTTGCTCGCCGCCTGTGGGGCTTCGTTCTGCCATCATAGCCGAGGTGGCGCCTCGGCCGGCGTGCAGATGAGCTGATCAGGAACGACAGATGGACCAACGTGAAACAGTGACACTGGCGAGCCGGGCGCTCGATCGCTGGCTGGACTTTACCTCCTGGGCCGAGCGTGTCCCGAGTCTGTCCGTTGGCGTGGCGGTGAATGGCGAGACTTTCTTTGCGCGCGCATACGGCTTCGAGGATCTTGCGACTCGAAAGCCCGCGACACCGTCGACGCTGTACCGCATCGCGTCACATTCGAAGCTCTTCACCGCGACGGCGATCATGAAGCTTCTCGAGGCGGGGCGGTTGCGCCTTGATGATCCCATTAGCGAGCACCTTGGGTGGTTCGAGTCAGATGCCGATGCGAACCTCGTGGGAGTGACGGTGCGCGAGCTGCTCACGCACTCCTCCGGTATGAACCGTGACGGTGTGACGGGCCACTGGCTCAATGATGAGTTTCCGCAGCCGGAAGCGATCAGGGACCAGGCCCGCGCAGGGCTGTCCGTGTTCGAGTCGGTCGAGCATTGGAAATACTCGAACATGGGTTTCACGATCCTTGGGCAGGTCATCGAGGCGGTTACGGGGAGCAGCTATGAAAATGCCGTCATTGAACTCGTCGTCCGGCCAATGGGGCTGACCGACACGGCTCCGGACTTCGACGAGTCGACGGAGCCTCGCCATGCGACTGGCTACGGCATCGCCTATCCGGATCGCGACCGTGAGCAGTTTGCGCACGTTCACGCTCGTGCCATGAATTCGGCGACGGGCTTCAGCAGCAACGTGCCCGATCTGCTGCGCTTCTACGCCCGTCACCAACCGGGCGGAGGGGACTTCCTGAGCGAGCGATCCAGGCGGGAGATGCAGCGTGTGCAGTTTCAGGATGGCCCGTACGCCTGGGGCCTCGGGTTTGCTGTAGATCGCAGCGGCGCCGAAACGACAGTTGGGCACGGTGGTGCGTACCCGGGTTACATGACCGCGTCCGCAATGAACCCCGCAACTGGCGTGACCATCGTCGTGCTGACGAGTGCGATGGACGGGCGGCCGCAGCTGTTTCTGAACGGCATCGCGAGCCTGCTGCGGTATGCCGGCGCGCATGCGGGGGAGCTTGCCGCCGACGCGTCAGACGAGCCGGCGTACTACGATCGCGTTGCCGGTTTCTATGGCAGCCGCTGGGGTGTGCTGGCGATGGAGCGGCTGGGCGGCAAGCTGGTGTCGATTCCGCTGGATCTCTCGCTCCCGCCGGGCGACGGAATCGGTCGCTTCGCCTATCTGGGCGACGGACGATTCCGGTTCGACGATGGGCCGCAGAACGGCATGTTCGGGGAGGATCTCGAGTTCGTGGAGGCTGACTCCGGCTTCGTCATGCGCTCGGGCACGGGAGACCAGGGACGGTTCAGCTTCGCGCGGTGACTGCCCTGCAGCCTAACTCTCGATCAGCACCCGCCAACGGAATGCGATCAGTACGGTGCAGGCGATTCCCGTCAGAGTGAAGAGGGTGAAGGTGACGTGGGTGCCGAGCAGTTCGATCAGCGCGCCGCCGATGATGAGGCCGAGCGGCAGGCCATAAACGGCCAGCATCCGGACCCCGGAGACGCGACCCCGGAATGCCTCGTGCGCGGTTGTGAGCAGTAACACCGACATTGAGATCATCGAAAAGCTCTGCGCCGCCCCGATGAACACGATCAGCCCCATGCCCAGGCTGGGGTCCCGGGTCAGACCGAACCCCATGAGCAGCACATACCAGGCGAGCGTAGCGATGACGGTGGCCCGGCCCGGCCGCGAACCTTTGTAGGCGGCAAGGATGAGCGAGCCGATCAGCGCGCCGACGGCGTAGCTTGCGACGAGCCGGGCAAGTCCATTCTCGTCGAGGCCAAACACGTTGCGCGCCACGATCGTGAGCAAGCCGTGGGTGATCGGGAAGGCTGTCAGGTTGACGAGGAACGCCAGGCTCATGATCCCGAGAATCGTCGGCGTCTCGAACACATAGCGGAACCCGAGGCGCAGGTCCTGCCACGGATGGGCATCGGTGCGCACAGCCGGGCGCGGCGCCGCGATCCCGGTCGCGAGCGCAATACTCACGACATAGAAGCCCACCACGGCGCCGTAGGCGACACCGATCCCGACGGTGGACAGCAGCCCCGCACCGAGCAGAGAGCCAGCGATGCGCGCGCTGTCCATCGTGATGCGGGATAGTCCCATCGCATTCGGGAGCGCGGCTGCGGTGAACGTGTCCGCGATCAGTGAATGGCGGACAACCAGATCCGAGGGCCGCAAGAGACCCGATACCGCGGCGATGGCAAAGAGTTGCCAGGGCTCGACGTTCCCGGTCAGGCCGAGCGTCATGACGGTCGCGGCAAGCGCGAGATACGTCAGGCGCATCGTGATCAGCATCGTCTTGCGGTCGATCCGATCGGCCAGAACGCCGAAAAACGGACTGAGCAGCGTCCCGCCAAAGGCCAGTGCGGAGAAGGCCGCCGTCATCAGCACGGAGTCCGTCGCGACGAGCACAAACCAGTTGAGGATGAGCGTCTCCATCTCGAACGCCCAGGAGGAAAGCAGATCGGCGGGCCATTGAAAGCGATAGCTGCGGGACCCGAATGCCGCGAGGAATCCACGGCCCTCCGCCCTGGCAGTGTCAGGCATCCCGCTGACCCGTCGCCCTGGCCTGGGCGGCGGCGCCCGCCGGCCGGTTCGCGAGCACGAGTCCCGCCAGGACCAGGCCGAGCGAAGCCATGAACCCGAGGGTCAGGGGGTCGTCGAAGATCAGCCAGCCGGAAAACACGCCGGCGAGCGGCGCAAGCAGGCTGAACGAGGCGATGTTTGATGCCGGGTAGATCGAGAGCAGCCAGAACCAGACCACGAAGCCGATCGCGACGATCACGACAACCTGGAATGTGAAGATGCCGACGATCAGGCCCGTTGGTTCCCGTACCAGGTCGTCGAAGAGCGGTGCGACAGCGATCAGCAGGACGGCGGAGACCGCGAGTTGGTAAAGGAGGTTCATCTCATGGCTGCAGTGCTGCAGGCGCGAGACGCGCGTCCAGAGCGCGATGGATCCCCAACAGAGCGCCGCCGCGATGGCGAGCAGGTCACCGGTCAGGGTTGCCGCGGGGTCATCGTCGTTGCCCAGCAGCGCCAGCGCGACACCCGTGACCGCGAGCCCAAGGCCCAATGCCTTTGTCGGCGTTAGCCGCTCGCCCGGCAGCAGAAAGTGGGCGGCAATCGCGAGCCAGACCGGCATTGTGTAGAAGAAGAGCGAAGCACGCGCAACCGTCGTGTAGTCCAGCGCGAGAAAGAGCAGGCAAAACTCGGCCGAGAACAGGAGGCCGTTCATCAGGCCGGGGGCGAGTGAACCGTCAGTGACAGACAGGCGCCGCTTCGCATACAGCGCAAACGCGAGGACCGGGACGATGGCGCACGCAGAGCGCAGGCCCGCCTGGAACACGGGCGCAAACCCGTCGTTGACGATCTTGACCAGGGCCTGATTGAGCCCGAGCAGGATGTTGAAGCCGATGAGGATGCTGGCCGCGAGGGCGTCGATGTGGGCCTTGCGCTCGATCTGCGTGACTCCGGAGTGGCGCGGGCGACATCCCGGAGCCGTTAGGTCATGTCTTTGGTGCGTCAGCCCGCTGGTTGCCGCTCGGCCAGTTCTTTGTCGACAAGGTGCTTCATGATTTCGAGCATCCGTTTCGGGCCGATTTCGGAGGTGGTCCGGACGCGGTACTTACCGGCGATCACCACGGTCGGAACGGTCGCTACCTGAAGCTGGCGCTGAAGCCGGTCGGCGGCCGTCATCCGCGCGCGAACCCGCTGGGAACCGTACATTTCGATGTAGCGCTCCTCGGTCACGTCGCGTCCGTCGATCCATCGGGCGATGGCGTCCCGGGTCAGGAGTTGTCGGCTCGCAACGTGCAGTTCGCGGAAGAACGCTGTGTGCACCTCTTCGAAATTGCCGAGTTCGAGTGTGGTGTAGAAGTGGGTAGCCAACACCCGCCAGGGTTCGTTGGTGAACACCGGCGACCGGCGGAATGCGATCTGTGCGGCGTTGTCCTCGACCCAATCCTCGAGAATCGGGTCGAAGTTGAAACAGTGGATACACGCATAGGAAAAGAACTCGGTCACCTCGACGCGCTCGCCGGACGTCCTGGCCGGGTTCTCGATCAGGAAGTAGTGCTCGCCTTCGACAAACTCGCCCGAGGGGGCCTCGGAGAGGACGAGCCAGAACAGATAGCCGACGAGTCCGAGAACGAGAACGCCAAAAGCGCCGACTGCAATTTTCTGTGTGCGGAGGGCCTTGTCTCTACGCCGTGCCACCGGTATTCCTTGGTCGTTTCGGTGCCGGGATAGTAGCACCGGACGCGCCGCTGCATCGGCACGAACCGACAGCGGGGGCGGGGGGAATCGAGCAGCGCGTTTCGCGCTAGACTCGCGGCATTCGCAAATTGGCCGGATTTGGAGACAGACATGACGCGTATGCCAGCACTCAGCCTCGCGGCTGTACCGGGTCGTCGCAAGGCGACCATCGAACTCGCGCGGGAGATCGAACGCCGCGGATTCACCGGAATCTTCGGGCCGAGCCTCGGGGACTCGCTCGCGCTGTGTGAAGCGCTTGCATTTGCCACGAATGAGATCACGTTCGGAACGAGCATAGTGCCCATGTATTTCCGCTCGGTGGAGGACTTCGCGGCGACCGCAAGTTTCATCCATGAGGTATCGGATGGACGATTCCGCTTCGGCGTCGGCGTCAGTCATGCGCCGGCACTTCAGGCCCGCGGTATCTCGGCGGGCAAGCCGCTCGCGGACACGCGCCAGTTTGTCGAAGACCTGAAGGCTGTGCCGCGGGTCGGGGAATTGGCGCCGATCGTACTCGCAACACTGCGCAAGAAGATGATTGCGCTCTCCGAGGAGATTGGTGACGGTATGGTCTTCGCGAACGGTGCCCGTTCCCACATGGCCGAATCGCTGTCCGTCGTTTCGGATGCCACGCGCAACGATGACAACTTCTTTATCGGTGACATGATTCCGACCTGCATCAACGACGACATCGAAGCGGCGGCCGCGGTGAATCGCAAGACGCTCACGAGCTACGCCATGCTGCCAAATTACCGGAACTACTGGAAAGAGGCGGGCTACGTCGAGGAGATGGAGGGAATCGAGAAGGCGCTGGCCAACGGTGAGCGCGACAGGATTCCGCACTTCCTCACCGACAAGTGGCTTGCGGACACGACGCTGTTCGGACCGGCAAGCCACGTGCGCGAGCAGATCGAAGCCTGGTTCGATGCCGGCATCAAGACGCCAATCCTTGTGCCCAGTTCGGCAAATGGCGGTCAGATGGTGGCCTTCGAGGAACTCCTCAGCATCTTCTGACGGAGCGGGCGGCGCCCGGCCCGGAGCGCCGCCGCCCCCCTGGTCAGCCGGCCTCCGGCTGCTTTCAGCAGCGCACCCATGACGTGTCGCGCGATGAAAATTGTACGTCGCCGGCGTGAGTTTCGAAGCCACCGGCATCTGCCACCACACCGCGTTCCCCGGATCCATCATGACCACTGCCAACGCGGCGGCGGTCACGAACGTCCGGACGAAGTCGCGAAACGCCTGTCCTCAGGGCATCCGGCTCGGCAGGGGTGGAGTCAGCCGGAGACTCGCACCAGGAAAGCCTGCACCCGTTCCATGAAGATGCGGAGCTGGTCGTGATGCAGCCAGTGCCCGGCGCCCTCGACAACTGCCAGTTCCGCATGATGGAAATGCTTGAGCGAGTCGTTCTGACCCGTTCGGTGGCTGTAGCCGTTGTCGGAGTTCAGCAGCAACGTGGGACAGGCGATCTGCTCCCACAGTTTCAAGGTGTCGCTGAGAGGGATGTGATAGGGCGCGTGCGAGTGCGTGTAGTTGTCGAATTTCCAGGTAAACGTGCCGTCCTCGTTCCGGTTACTGCCGTGCGCGGTGAGATGGTGGGCCTGTTCTTCCGAAAGGTGGGTGTTGGTGGCCTGCATTCGAGCCTGTGCGTCACGCATTGACTCGTAGCGGCGCGGCTGGCGGCCGGCGAGACTGCGGGTGTGGTCGATCCAGTCGAGGATGCGCTTGCGTGGTTCACCGCGGGAGTCGAATGCGGGGTGCCCGCCAATGCCTTCGACCGACACGAGGCTTGCGGTCTTGTCGGGAAACAGTCCCGCGAACAGGCACGCGAGCGCGCCTCCGAACGAATGACCAACCACGTGGACCGGATGCAGTTGCTCCTGGTCAACGAGTTGAATGAGATCGAAGACGAAATCGACGTAGGCGTAGCTGCCGCCCATGGCCCACTCGGAGTCGCCGTGCCCGCGCAGGTCCGGTGCAACGACGTGGTAGTCGGTCGCCAACTCCCGCGCGACCCAGTCCCAGCTGTGGCAATGGTCCTGCACGCCGTGAATGAGCAGCACGTGCGGCGCATCAGGGTTGCCCCAGTCCAGGTAGTGCAGGCGCAGGCGTTGCGAGAAGTAGGAGTGTGAGGTTGGACGCTTGTCCGCTGTGATGCTCAAGGTTCAGAAAGCCACTTCACGACGCATGATCTGATCGTAGTAGTCACTGTCGAGACGCGTATAGACGGTCTCGCGGGGGCGCATCACGTAGAGGTCATCGCCCGTCTTGTCGAGATGAAACGCCTGATCCCGCAGATCGTTCTTCTGCAGCTTGTGTGTGGACGTCGTCGGCAGTTCCTTCAGTATGCGCAGGAATATCGGTTGCGCATAGCTGGGCAGGTTGTCGCGCACATGGGCTGAGATGGCCTCGAGATCCGGTTTTCCGAGGTCGTCGCGAAACACTATGGCTGCCATGCCGGCGCGACCGTCGGTGCCCGGAATCGTTACGCCATAGACGTTGGTGAAAATGATATCGGGATGCTGGTTAACGATCTCGCCCACCTCGTTGGTCGACACGTTCTCGCTCTTCCAGCGAAAGGTGTCGCCGACCCGGTCGACAAACTGGTAGTGCTTCTGTCCGTACGCGAAACCGACGTCGACGATCTTCATCAGGTCGCCGCTGTTGAACCAGACGTCGCCCTGCTCGAACACGTTGCGCAACAGTTTCTTCTCGCTCGCCTCCGCGCTGGTGTAGCCCTCGAACTCTGACTTTCCGGTCACCTCGATCAGCAGCAGTCCCGCCGCCCCTTCGGGAACTCGTTGGCAAAGGCCGTCCAATCCCCGAACGATCTCGTCTTGTGCAACGTCGTAGGCGATCAGCGCACAGGGGGCGATGGGCAAACCGACGGTGGCGTCCTTGTTGAACAGGTTCGCAAAGCCGCCGTTGCCTTCGCTTGCGGCATAGAACTCGCCAATCCGGTCAATCGCAAAACGCTCCTTGAAGTCCTGCCAGATGTCCGGCCGGAGGCCGTTCCCAACGATTGTGCGGACGGGGTTGTCAGCATCGGAGGGATGCTCTGGCCGTGAGAGCAGATAGCGGATGAACTCGCCGATGTATACGAATGAGGTGCAGTTGTGCTGACGGATGTCGTCCCAGAACGCGCTCACGGACAGCCTGCGTTTGATGACCGTTGATGCGCCAACAGCGAACGCGGACGCCATACCGATGATGAGTCCGGTCCCGTGATACAGGGGCAGACAGTTGTACATGCGGTCTTTCTGATCGATCCGCTGCAACATTGTCGCGGACATCATCGCAGCCGGCATCACCCGCTTGTGGGAGACGACCGCGGCTTTCGGCAGCCCGGTCGTACCGGATGTGAAGATGTAGAACGCGGTGTCTTTCAACCGAACGCTCGCCGTCTCGGTCGGGCTCGAGGGACTGGACCCGTGCGTGTCGAGGCCTGTCGCCCAGTTGGGCGGTGGGGTGTTGCCTTCGTCGGCGACGTACAGGTAGTCCTCGCCGCCCCTGAGACTCAGTTCATCGCGAATCTCATTCAGCGCTTCCGTCAGTTCTTCACCGAAGATACACGCCTTGGACTCGATGAGCTTGATGCAGTGGGCGAGCGGCGCACGGGTCAGGTTGGTGTTGATCAATCCCGCGACCGCGCCGAGCTTGACGATCCCGCCCAGCGTCGCGACGAAGTCGATCCGGTTCTGCATGAACAGTGCGACGCAGTCGCCCGCGCCAATGCCCTTTGCGCGCAGTTCACTTGCGACATGGTTGGCGCGCGAGTTCAGTTCCTGCCAGGTCACCGACTCGTCCTCACAGATGAGCGCCGTCTCGTTCGGCCACCGCGACGCGTTCTGCGCGATCATCAGGCCAAACGACTCGGCGGAGTTGCCGTCAGGTGCTTTGCGTGTGGCAGCGGTGTAGAGAACTTTGAGGTCACCCAGAATGTCGGCAATGCTCATCGTGTGTCGGTCCCGTTCAATCGTGGGCAAGTGTACCGTTTTTGACTTGGGGTCAGGTCGCGGCTCCGGTGCAGCGCTGATGGTTCAAGTGACATCATTGTGCCGGTAGTGTGGCCATTCGGTGGCGATATCCCGGGTTTTTTTCGAAGAATGAGCGCGTACTGTCCGCCCGGGCACCTGCCGGTCCTCACCGTTTGGGCAACGACGGCAGAGTCCTCTGGCGGAATCGTAAGCCGGTGGATGCACAATGTGGCCCCGCTGGGGGCGTCGGGTTGTTGAGTACGACGGTACGGACCGCGCTCTGCGCGGATCGAACGCGCGGCGAGGACGCGCAAGGTGGTGTGTAAGAGAACGCGTACAAGCGACGGCGGTTTGGCCCCCTGTTTTACAGGACGCGGAAAGTTGTCAAGTAGGGTCAGATGTCGAGATTTTGACACCATTAAGCCCGTTTCCACTGCAAAATCAGGGTTTTTGCGCCGATTTGTCCAAGTACTTATGCACACGCGTCGAAAAAACCGACAGACGAACGGTTCGCCCGGCGATCTTTGCCGCTTCTCCATATGCTTAATCGATAGGTGGCTGATTTATAAGACAATGTTCCATCTGTGTAAAAAATGTACAAACTTGCTCAAAGCCCGTGTAGCGGGGGTTTCGGGCACTTTGGAGAGGCTTATCACCAGAGTTATCCACAGAAAATGTGGAAAACGTCTGCCGACCGCGCCAGGGAACCGCCGGCAGGCCCGTAACCCGGCCGCAGAACCGGAAACCTGTGCGAGATCGACCCGATGCGGACAGTGGCTCAGGCGCCGGATCAGCAGGCGTCAGGCCCTCCCGGACGGGGCGCCCCTGCACGCGAACGGGGGCCTGAGGCATGCAGGGGCACGGGGCCTGGCCCGGGTTGGAAGACAAGCCGACAATCCTGGCGCCTGGGGGGTGGGGCAGTGACAAGGCGATTCGTCATCAAGGCGCGCTCCGCGCCAACCGAGGCCGCCGCGTTCCGCGCGGCGGTGGGCCAGGGCCCGCGAGTCGAGTTTCTGGTGCGCATCCTTGTCGACGCCCTGTTCGTGGCACAGGGACACCGCTCCGACACCGTGGTGCACCTGGTGCTCGAGCGCTCGCAGGACTTTTCGCGCGTGGTGACGTTCGACGGTGGCGTCATCGGGACGCTGCCCGGACTCACCGAGGCCGCGCTGGTGGAAGCGGTTGCAGGCCCCCTGGATGCCGCGCGGGCGCTTCCCAAGGACGGCTCGCTGCGGACCGATGCGGGGGTCGAAGTGCGTGCGACGAGTTTCGAGCACTTCGTGAAGGAGCTTGCCGGGGCCGGTCCGCTCTACCTTCTGGATCGACGCGGAGACGACATCGAGGGCCTCACCGATGTCCCGGACCCCACGTTCGTCCTGACGGATCACACGCCGCTGCCGCGTAATACGGCCCGTTGGCTCCGGCGCCTGGGGGCGCAGCCGCTCGCGCTTGGGCCGACAACACTCTTTGCCTCACAGTGCGTGACGTTGCTTCACAGCCGGTTGGACCGCGCGGCCGGCTTCTGACGACTGTATACTCCGCGGCCCCTGTCATACGGTGCAACACAATGTCGGACGCGAAAGAAACCATCGCTATTCTGGGCGGAACTGGCGATCTAGGAGGCGGTCTTGCGCGTCGCTGGTCGCGGGCGGGCTATACGATCATCATCGGCTCGAGGACGCTGGAGAAGGGCCAGCAGGCGGCGGCGGACCTGCTTGCCGAGTTTGCAGACCTCAACGTCACCGGCATGGAGAACCTCGATGCGGCGACTCAGGCTGACATCGTCGTGCTGACCGTACCGTTTGCGCACCAGGTCAGCACGCTCGAAGTCGTGAAACCCGGTCTCGTCGGCAAGGTCCTCGTGGATGTCACCGTACCGCTGGTTCCGCCAAAAGTGGGGACCGTACAGATGCCCGAACGCGGTTCCGCGGCCGAAATGGCCCAGGATTGCCTTGGTGAGGACGTGCAGGTGGTTTCCGCCTTCCAGAACGTCGGCGCACAGCATCTCCGCGAAGATCATGCCATTGCTTGCGACGTGCTGGTCACGGGCAACAAACGGGCCGCACGGGACAAGGTGATCGAACTGGTCGAGGCGGCGGGCCTGAAGGGCTGGCACGCCGGGCCGCTTGCCAACGCGTCGGCGGCGGAGGCGCTCACGTCGGTCCTGATCACCATCAACCGTCATCACAAAATCGAAGGGTCCGGCATCACGATCACCGGCGAGCCCGTGTCCGGAGAATAGCGCGATGCAACTCGCCTTCATCGGTATACCCGGGATTCCGATGGTGGAACCCGGTGACGACCTGCTCGAACTGATCAACGCCGGGCTCGCCACGATCGGCGAGACGATTCAGGATGGTGACGTCCTGGTCCTCGCCCAGAAGATCGTGTCCAAGGCGGAAGACCGCTACCTCGATCTGCGGACGGTCGAACCGTCTGCGGAGGCGGTTGCGCTCGGTGCAGAGGTCGACAAAGAGCCTCGCAAGGTGCAGGCGATCCTCGACGAATCCGTCGAGGTTGTCCGCAAGCGACCCGGCGTGCTGATCGTCGAACACAGACTCGGCTTCGTGCAGGCGAACGCTGGCATCGATCAGTCGAACATCGAGGGTGATGCCGACGATCCCGAAGCGATCTGTCTGCTCCTCCCGGAAGATCCGGATGCGAGCGCAAGAGCCTTGCGCGAAGCGGTTGCAACCCGGCTCGGTGTCCGGGTTGGGGTGATCATCAACGACAGCATCGGGCGCGCCTGGCGCAACGGATCGCTCGGACTTGCCATCGGCGTTGCCGGGTTCACCGCGCTCGAAGACCACATCGGCGGACAGGACATCTTCGGCCGGGAACTGGTCGTCACGCAGGTGGGTGCCGCGGATGAAATGGCGGCGGGCGCGTCTCTGGTCATGGGCCAGACCGACGAGAAAACCCCGGTCGTGCTCGTACGCGGGTATGCACCCCGCGAGCCGGAAGCCATGGATCAGCGCGGTGTACAGCCGCTCATCCGGCCGCGTGACATGGATCTCTTCAGGTGAGCGGCGCTCATCGTCATGGCTGATGGACACGTGGTGGCCCTGTCTGGCGGAGTTGGCGGGGCCAAGCTCGCGCTTGGCCTGTCGCGGATTCTGCCCCCCGACAGGCTGACGATCGTCGCTAACACGGGCGACGATTTCACGCACCTTGGTCTCACGATCTGCCCCGACCTCGATACGGTGATGTACACCCTTGCGGACCTCTCCAACAAAGAGGCCGGTTGGGGCCTCGCCGGAGAGAGCTGGAATTTCCTTGACGCCTTGAGCGCGCTGGGCGGTGAGGATTGGTTCCGGCTTGGCGACCGGGATCTCGCAACGCACATCACGCGCACGCGCTGGCTCGCCGAGGGCCGCAGCCTCTCGACGGTGACCGGAGATCTCTGCCGCCGGCTGGGCGTGGCGCATCCGATCGTGCCCATGAGCGACGATCCCGTGCCGACGATCGTCGAACTGAAGGACGGTGGCGACCTCGCGTTTCAGCACTACTTCGTCCGCGATCAGTGTGAGCCGGTCGTCGCGGGGTTTCGCTTCGAAGGGATTGAGCGCGCGGCACCGGCGGCGGGGTTTGCCGACGCGCTTGCGCGCAGCGACCTCGATTGCGTGGTGATCTGTCCGTCGAATCCGTTCGTTTCAGTCGATCCCGTGCTGAAGCTGCCCGGCGTGCAGGCTGCTCTCGACGGCAGTGACGCGCCGGTCGTCGCGGTGTCGCCGATCGTCGGTGGCCAGGCGCTCAAGGGGCCCGCAGCGAAGATGATGGATGAATTGGGCATGCCCCGGGACCCCGTCTCGGTGGCGCGTCACTACGCAGGTCGCATCGATGGTCTGGTGATTGATGAGGCTGATCTGGACAGTGCCGATTTGGTGCGGGAAGCAGGGCCCGCCGCTACTGTGACGCAGACCGTCATGGTAACGTTGGCCGACCGAGAGCAACTGGCGCGCGATACCCTGGCGTTTGCCGCCTCTCTACGAGCTTAGGGGCTGCGAGCCTGAAGCGCTCACCTCCTTCCCGGGAATACGCCGCGTGCCCCCGGTTCTTCTGCAATCACCGCGGCCCGAGCCCATGACCGGAACCGATCCAGAGCAGGACTGCGTGCAACCCGACGGCGCCGCCACGCAGGCGGGAGTCCGCGCCGGCGGCATCTATGCCGTGATCCCCATCAAGCAGATTGCGGATGCAAAGCAGCGCCTCGCCGGGCTGCTGTCGTCCTCGCAACGCTCAGGGTTGTTTCGCGCGATGGTTGGGGACGTGCTCGAGGTTGCGACGTCGTGCGATGCGCTCGACGGCTGCGTGGTCCTCACCGACGACGCTGAAGTACGCGAACTGGCGGCTCGCTTCGGGGCATTGATCCGCCCGGAACCGGAGACACGGGGTCTCATACCGGCGGTTACCGAAACCGGGGCGTGGCTGCGGGCCTCGAAGGCTGCGGCGATGGTGTTTCTCCCTGCCGACATTCCGCTTGCGACCACCGCCGAACTCGCGGCCGCCATTGATGCCTACCGGCGCGCTCAGGAAGGCTCCCGGATGATCGTTGCTCCTGCGGAGGATCTCGGGGGCACCAATCTGCTTCTGACCGCGCCGCCCGGGTGCATGCGGTTCGCGTTCGGCCTCGACAGTTACCGTAAACACATGACAATTGCCCGCGAGGCAGGTATCACGCCAGTGACGCTGATGCTGGAAGGCGTGGGGCTGGACGTGGACTTTCCCCGGGACCTGCATGCGCTGGTGGCGCGTGGGGGCGGGGCGCCCAGAACCCGCAGTTTTCTTGACTCAAGTGGTACCATCGACCAGCTTGAACGCGCCGCTTCTTCGGGTGCGGAAGACAACGACAACACTGTGGGCCTGGGGGCGACGTGACCGAGTCAATCCAGACGGGAAGCATGCAAGGCATTTCGGAAATACTTGAGGCGGCGATCGCGGGCCATGTGCCAACTGATGCGCAGGCGCTTGCGCTGGCGGACTACACCGACACCGCCGCCCTGGTCGCGGCCGCTGGCAGGATTCGCGATGCCGGACACGGCAATACCGTGTCCTACTCGCGGAAAGTCTTCATTCCCCTGACGCACCTGTGTCGGGATGTTTGCCACTACTGCACGTTTGCGCAGGTGCCGCGCAAGGTGAAGGCGCCCTATCTCACTCCGGATGAGGTGCTCAGGATTGCGCGGGACGGCGCGAAGGCGGGCTGCAAGGAGGCGCTGTTCACGCTGGGCGACAAGCCCGAGTTGCGCTACCGCGCGGCGCGCGAAGCGCTCGAGGCGATGGGCCAGGAGTCGACGCTGACCTACCTGCGCGACATGGCTGAACTTGTTTACAGAGAGACGGGCCTCTTCCCGCACCTCAACCCGGGATTGATGGATGCCGCGGACTTCGAGGTGTTGCGCAAGGTTTCGATCTCGATGGGCATCATGCTCGAGAGTTCGTCGGAGCGCCTGGGAGAGAAGGGGATGCCGCATTACGGCTCACCTGACAAAGTGCCTGCGCGGCGCATCGAGACCATGCGTCTTGCCGGCGAGGCCGCGGTGCCGTTCACGTCCGGGATTCTGATCGGCATTGGCGAGACGCGCCTCGAACGGGTGCAGTCCCTGCTGGACTTGCGCGCCGTGCAGGCTGACTACGGCAACCTGCAGGAAATCATCATTCAGAACTTCCGAGCGAAGCCCGACACGCTGATGGTCGACGCCCCGGAGCCGGACCTGAACGAACTGCTCTGGACCATTGCCGTCGCGCGGATCATCTTTGGCCAGGACATGAACGTGCAGGCACCCCCGAACCTGTCACCCGGCGTGTTGCCCCAGATCGTGGACGCGGGCATCAACGACTGGGGCGGCGTGTCGCCGGTGACTCCGGATTTTGTCAATCCGGAAGCGCCCTGGCCGCACCTCACGAACCTCGCCAACGAAACGGCTGCCGCGGGTAAACACCTGCACGAACGCCTCGCGCTGTATCCCGCCTGGGCCCGCGACGTGGAACGCTGGATCGATCCCCAACTGCAGCCGGCCGTCCGGCAGGCGCTCGACGGACAGGGATTCGCCCGAACCGAGAACTGGGCCGCCGGCGCGGTCGAAGACCCACCCGCCGCGGATCTGGCGCGGGTCACGGCAATTCCCAAACTCGCGCCGAGCCCTGATGTCGCTGCGATTCTCGCGAAGGTTGATGACGGGAAGAAACTCGACGAGGCCGACATCGTGCGCCTCATGCAGGCGCGGGGTGACGATTTCACCCACGTCTGTGCGGCCGCGGACAAACTCCGTCGCGAGGTCTCCGGTGACACGGTCACCTACGTCGTCAACCGCAACATCAACTACACGAACGTCTGCTACTTCAAATGTCAGTTCTGCGCGTTTTCCAAAGGCAAGATGAGCGAGAACCTGCGCGGACGTCCGTACGATCTCTCCCATGAAGAGATCATGCGCCGCACCCGTGAAGCCCACGAGCGCGGAGCGACTGAAGTCTGCCTGCAAGGCGGCATTCACCCCGAATACACCGGCAAGACGTACATCGACATCGTGCACGCGATCAAGCAGGTCATCCCTGACATGCATGTGCACGCCTTCTCGCCGCTCGAAGTCTGGCAGGGTGCGGAGACGCTGGGCGTCTCGCTTGAGTCGTTTCTCACGGACCTGAAGGAAGCCGGGCTCGGCACGTTGCCGGGCACCGCGGCCGAAGTGCTGGACGACGAGGTGCGGGCGACGCTGTGCCCGGACAAGATCAACACCGCGCAGTGGCTCGAAGTCATGGAAGCCGCGCACAAGGTGGGTTTCAACACCACCGCGACGCTGATGTTCGGTCACATCGAAGGGTACGAGCACGTTGCGCGGCACCTGTTGCGGCTGCGCGGGCTGCAGGAACGTACGGGCGGGTTCACCGAGTTCGTCGTGTTGCCCTTCATCCACATGGAATCGCCGATTTACCTCAAGGGAGCGGCGCGGAAAGGCCCAACCTTCCGCGAAGGTGTACTGATTCATGCCGTTGCCCGGTTGGCGCTGCATCCCGTCTTCAGCAACATCCAGGCGTCCTGGACCAAGTTGGGGCACGACGGCGTCAGAGCATGCCTGCAGGCGGGCGTGAACGATCTCGGCGGAACGCTGATGAACGAGACCATCACCCGTGCGGCAGGCGCGAGCCACGGCCAGGAGACGTCTCCGGAGGAGATGGAAGCCATCATCCGCAGCGCTGGCCGGACACCCAAACAACGCAGTACCGCCTATGGCGAGGTCAGCGAAGTGCAGACCGCGCGTTCGTTTGGCGCGAAGACGTTGATTGAGCCGACCTATACCTCGGCGCGCAAATACGACAGAGCGAACAAGCGCGACAAGGCTGAGCTTGTACGTCCCGGTCTGCTGGATGACGGCGAGAAGATCACGAGCGCCGACATCATCTGATGTGCGCAGCCGATCGTGGAGCGCGGGACCTCGCCATTGGAGATGTCCATGGTCGTTGAAGACTTTGCAGAAATTCAAGCGGCGTTCCTCGAACGGGTTGCCAAAGTCGTCTGGGCGTCGGTTGCCACGGTCGACCGCAAGGGACGGCCGCGATCGCGCATGCTGCATCCTGTCTGGGAAGGGACCGTCGGCTGGATCGCTACAGGGCGGCAGTCGCTGAAGGCCAAACACCTCGAAGCCAATCCGTTCCTCACGCTGTCGTACTGGGATCAGGACCACCAGCAAATCTACGCCGACTGCGAGGCGTCATGGGAAGATGACCAGGCTGAGAAAGAGCGGATCTGGGAGTTGTTCAAAGCAACACCGCCGCCGCTTGGCTACGACCCTGGCATGATCTGGCAGGGCGGGAAGACTGACCCGACCTACGGCCTGCTGAAGCTCAAACCCTGGCGGATCGAACTGTCGGCGCTGACTGACCTGATGGGCCAGACTCAGCCACAGATCTGGCATGCGCCACAGGCGGACCAGGATCTGCGGAACGCGGAAAAAGAACAAAAACAGTAAGCAAGCACAAAGAGGAAGAGTAGCGCTGATGTCCATTCCAAACAGAATCGCACTGACGATGCCGAATCTGGACGGTATCCCCGAGACGTTCCAATATGCCAAGTGGGCTGAGGATGAAGGGTTCGACGATCTCTGGTTTGCCGACACACCCGGCGTCGACTCACTGACCACCGCGTCCGCTGTCGCAATGCTCACCGAGCGCGTTCGGATCGGTACCGCGATCATTCCCGTGTTCACCCGCACCCCCGCGGTCCTCGCGGCGACTGCCCAGGTATTGCACGACGTTTCGAAAGGCCGGTTCATCCTGGGGTTGGGATCGTCGAGCCAGTTCATGATGGAAAACATGAATGGCGTGACCTTCGAGAAGCCGTTGACGCGCGTGAAGGAAACCGTCGAAATCGTGCGCCACGTCCTCGCGGGTGGCAAAACTGACTTCGCGGGCGAGACGCTCCGCTCCAAAGGCTATTCGCAGCCAGGCTCCGACGTGCCCGGAGTGCCCCCGATCTACATCGCGGGTCTGCGCGCGAAGATGCTCGAGATGGCCGCCGAGGTTGGAGATGGCGTGATCATCAATCTGTTTCCGCGTGACGCGTTGCCCAAGTTGCTGGAGCACGTTCGCATCGGCGCCGAACGGGCTGGCAAGACACTCGAGGACATCGAGATTGTCTGCCGACATCAGTGTGCCGTTACTGACGACGTCGACGCGGCGCGGGACAAACTGCGGTCACACTTTGCGCCGTACTATGCCACCCCCGTCTACAACAAGTTCCTGCGCTGGGCCGGGCAGGAAGCCGCCGCAGACGCGATTGCCGAAGGTTGGGCCGCGCGGGACAGGGCAAAAACCACGGGCGCGTTGCACGATGAACTGCTGGACTCGATCACCCATGTGGGGTCCCGCGAGAAGGTGCAGGACGACATTCGCGACCTTGCCAATGCCGGAGTGAACACGCACATCATCGCGTGTGTCGTGCCGGAGGCCTACGAGGCCACGGCCGAAGCGTTTTCGGCTGCGAACTTCAAATTCTAGACGTGCGAGCGGGGTCAGTTGATGAAAGTTGACAGCGGTCTGATGGGAGACCTCGCGCAGGCGGGGGCATCCGGCAAACGACTCGAGGCCATGGGGTATGACGGCGCCATCACCGCGGAAACGGCGCACGATCCGTTCTTTCCGTTGCTGCTCGCTGCCCAGGAAACCGAGCGGATAGAACTCATCACGTCCATCGCGGTGGCGTTCTCGCGGACACCCATGAACCTTGCCAACATCGGCCACGACCTGAACAGCTTCTCCAAAGGGCGTTTTGTGTTGGGGCTTGGCTCGCAGATTCAGGCCCACATCACGAAACGCTTCTCGATGCCCTGGTCCAGTCCGGCGAAGCGGATGCGCGAGTTTATCACCGCGATGCGGGCCATCTGGGACAGTTGGCACAAGGGGGAGCGTCTCGCGTTCGAAGGCGACTACTACACGCACAAGCTCATGACGCCGATGTTCACGCCGACTGATGTCGACTACGGCGCGCCGAAGGTGTTTCTGGCAGCCGTTGGGCCGCTGATGACCGAAGTTGCGGGTGAAGTGTCAGACGGCGTGATCATTCACTCGTTCACGACTGAGAAGTATCTGCGCGAGGTCACGTTGCCGGCGATCGGGAAAGGCCTCGCCGTCCACGGAAGATCCCGGGACGATTTTGAGGTGTCGTATCCCGGATTTGTCGTGACGGGGCAGACCGAGGAGGCATTTGCGGCGAGCAAGACGGCCGTGTGTAAACAGATTGCGTTCTATGGCTCGACGCCTGCTTACGCTCCGGTGCTGGGGCTCCATGGGTGGGGTGATCTGCAGCCGGAACTCAACCGGCTCTCGAAACAAGGCGAGTGGGATCAGATGGGGACGCTCATTACCGACGAGATTCTGGATGCGTTTGCGGTGGTGTCCGAAGACGTGGACGCGGTGGTCGACATCTTCAGGTCCAGGTACGGCGATCTGGCCGATCGAACGACGCTGTCGCTCCCGGTCGCCGACGCCGAGCACGGCAAAGAGTTGCTGGCGCGATTGCGGGCCTGAGGCAAAGCGGCGGTACTGGTGTCTTTCACACTCAAAGCGCACGGCAGTATTGCGGACATTGGTCGCGAGGCATGGGACGCATGCGCCAATCCGGCGCGCGCAAACCCGGACTGCGGGATTCCGTTCGATGCGTTCACGAGCTATGCGTTTCTTTCCGCGCTGGAGGAGAGCGAGTCCGCATGCGCGCGTACCGGCTGGGCGCCCTACCATCTGGAGCTCACGAGCGAGGAAGAGGGCACGCTAGCGGTCATGCCTATGTATCTGAAGAACCACTCGCAGGGCGAGTACGTGTTCGACTATTCGTGGGCCGACGCGTTCGAGCGCGCGGGCGGTAACTACTATCCCAAGCTTCAGGTCTCCGTACCGTTCACGCCGGCAACGGGAAGGCGTCTGCTGACCCGTCAGCACGAGGATGTCGAGGAACTGGAGTCCTACCTGCTCTCCGGGTGCATGCAGGTTGCCGAGCAGATGAAAGTCTCCTCCGTGCACATCACATTTCCGGAAGAAGCGGAGTGGGAACGCATGGGCAAGCTGGGTTTCCTGCAGCGCACCCACAAGCAGTTCCACTGGCAGAACGACGGCTATGCAACGTTCGATGACTTCCTGGCTGCGTTGTCGAGCAAGAAGCGCAAGAACATCCGCCGGGAACGCCGGGACTCCGTTGCCAACGGTGTAGAGATCGAACTGTTGACCGGGTCCGATCTGAGGGAAGAACACTGGGACGCGTTCTATCAGTTCTACGTCGATACCGGCCATCGCAAGTGGGGTTCACCGTATCTGAAGCGCGCGTTCTTCAGCATTATCGGCGAGACCATGCTCGACGACCTATTGCTGATTCTGTGCAAACGTGCCGGACGTTACATTGCGGGGGCCATCAACTTCATTGGGAGCGAGTGCCTCTTTGGACGCAACTGGGGTTGCATCGAGGATCACCCGTTTCTGCACTTCGAAGTCTGCTACTACCAGGCGATCGAGTTTGCGATCAGCCGCGGTCTGCAGCGCGTCGAGGCCGGTGCGCAGGGCCCGCACAAGCTGGCGCGCGGCTACCTGCCGAGCCACACCTACAGCGCGCACTGGATCGTGAACGAGTCGTTTCGCGAGGCGGTTGACCACTTCCTCGAGCAGGAACGCGGCTACGTCGACGAAGAAATCGACTACATCAACGAGCACACGCCTTTTCGCCGCGAGGATAGCTGAGCGCAGGACGTCCGGTCGGCAACATCGCACGGCGCCCGCGTGGCGGACTGTCTACCAGACCTCACCGAATGGTCGAATCACGGTGTCGAACGTCCAGGCCGATTTCGGCTGGTGGGCGACGTGCCAGACGTGGTCCGCAATGTCGACGGGCCGGCAGTAGTAGTCGTCCGGCTTGTCGGGGTTCCGTTTGCGTGTCCATTCGAGGTCGATGACGGCATCGATCGCGACATACGCGACGTGCACGCCGAGGGGACCCGCGTGTCGGGCCATCGATTCGGCCAGGATCCGCTGTGCGGCCTTGGTTGGCGCGAAGCCCGAGAAACCCGCCTTGCCCCGGTAGGCAGAGGTGTTGCCCGTGCAGATCACCGCGCCGCCGCCGGCTTCGACCATGGCCGGCACGAGCGCCTGACCCAGGTGCAGCAGCGCCATGGTGTTGACTTCGAAGTTGCGCCGCAGGGTCTCCTCGTCAATCGACAGGAAGTCGCCGAACGCGCCGCCCACGGCGTTGTGGACCAGCACCGATGGGGTGCCGAGTTCGGCACGAACCTGGTCCAGAACGGCATCGAGCGCTGCGTTGTCCGTCACGTCGCATGCAAAGGCATGTGCGTCGTCGAGTTCCCCGGCGAGATCCGCAAGGCGGTCGGCGCTGCGCGCGAGCATGGCTACCTTGTAGTCACCGGCAAAACGACGCACGATGGCGCTGCCGGTCCCGGGGCCAACGCCGGTCACGAGACATACGGGTTTACTCAAGGCGGCTTCCTCGCTCGGTTTGTTTGCTGCGGATTGTAACAACCCGCAGCCATGGGATCCGGGGGCGCTGACCTCGTCAGCGGTACAGTCGTCACCGCAGGTAGTTGCGGTCGAGCAATGGTTTGACGGCGTCGAAGTGCGCCTGGTAGTAGGCGCTGCCCTGATCGAAATCCGCCTTCGTGCGGCGGGCGATCGACGCGTCGAGTTCTGCCAATGGCTGGCCCGTCGACAACGCCAGCACCTGAACTTCGCAGGCGCGCTCCAGGTAGTACAGCTTGTCGAACGCTTCGGCGATGGTCGGGGCCGCCACCATGACGCCGTGGTTGGCCATGAACAGCACGGATTTGTCGCCCATGGCGGCAGCGATACGGCCGCCCTCCTCGAACGTTTCGGCGAGGCCGTTGTAGTCGTTGTCGTAGGCGACGTCGTCGTAAAACCGCAGGCTGTTCTGGTGGATCGGTTTCAGTTCGGGGTCGACGGTGCAGGTCAACGCCGTGGCATACGGCATATGCGTGTGGAGAACGCACGTCCCGCGCGGGTGTTGTTTGTGGACCGCGCGGTGAATGCAGAGCGCCGTCAGTTCCGCCGCGTCGTCCGGCGCTCGCTCGTCAACCGTGATGATGTCCGACGCGCAGATACGTGACCAGTGGATGCCGAAAGGGTTGAGTAGAAATCGATGGTCGTCGAGCGCCACGCTGAAGTGGTTGCAGATCCCTTCGTGCATGTTGTGGCGGACCGCAAGGCGCAGGGCCGCGGCAAGGTCCTGGCGGAGTTCGGGTGCGTCCTCCGGAACACGGTCGTGAGTTGTGGCCATACGTCGCTGCTGCTCTGACGATCTGTTGGCCGGTATCATACGTGCTTCACCGGCCCAGCCGGCAAAAGGGCAAAGATGACCGAACCCGTTCAGATGCAGTCACCCCACGGCGAAGCGCTCGGCATCGTGACGCACGACAATCCGACGCCGAGGGCGCGTCTGACCGTCCCGTACGCCGAGCACCTCGTCGGTGACCCGGACAGCGGCGTGCTGCACGGTGGCGTGATTACGGCAGCGCTCGACAACGCCAGTGGCCAGGCGGTGCGCAAACACCCGTCCTGGGACACCGAGCAGATGATGGCGACCCTCGATCTGCGGATCGACTACATAAAGCCAGCCACGCCGCACGCGGAACTGGTGGTCGAGGCGGAGTGTTACAAGATCACTCGGAACGTCGCGTTCGTGCGGGGGGTCGCGTTCCACGACAGCGCCGACGATCCTGTCGCGACATCCGTTGGCACGTTCATGCTGGGCACCCGATCGACACCACGCGAGGCGGGCAGTCGATGAAGTCACTGCAAAGACTCCGTGAGGCGGGGCGCGGCCGCGACATGCAGGCGGTGGTCGACGAGATACCGTATGCTCGGTTTCTGGGCGTACAGGTCGATATTGAAGGCAACGAGCTGACGACCATTCTGCCGTTCAGGGAGACGCTCATCGGCAACACGACGTTGCCCGCGCTGCACGGCGGCGCGCTCGGCGCGTTCCTCGAAATGACGAGCGCGATGCAGCTGCTCTACAACACGAATTGCGAGGCGCTGCCGAAGACGATCGACATCTCGGTCGACTATCTGCGCTCAGGCCGCCCCGTCGATTGTTATGGGCGCGCCTTCGTCACCCGCCAGGGTCGCCGCGTGGCCAACGTTCGTGCCGAGGTATGGCAGGAAGAACGCGGCAAGCCCATCGCCGCGACCCACGGGCACTTCCTGATGACGCCGATCTGAATCTGTCTCCGGCCGGGCTTCTGCAGGACGGTCGTCACGGCTAAAGTGGCAGGCCTATTCCGCCCCGGTTCTGACGATGGACTATTGCGAAGTACTGACATTCTGGTTCGACGAGATCGAGCGAAAAGCGTGGTTCAGGAAAGACCCGGCGTTCGACAGGGCGCTCTGCGTTCGGTTCGGCGACGTCCATGCCGCGGCGTGTGCCGCGGAGCTCTTCGCGTGGCGGTCGGAGCCGCGCGGCAGACTGGCCGAGGTTATCGTCCTCGATCAGTTCTCGCGCAACATCTACCGGGACGACCCGCGGGCCTTTGCGCAGGACCCGCTGGCGCTGGCCCTCGCCCAGGAGGCGATCGCGCGCGGCGCACACGAGGCGGTGACCCGGGACGAACGGGTCTTTTNCTACATGCCCTACANGCACAGCGAATCCCGGGTTGTGCATGAAGCGGCACTTGNCCTGTTCGCGGAGCCCGGCATGGAGGACAACTATCGTTTCGAGGAGCGCCACAAGGCCATCATCGACCGGTTCGACCGATACCCGCACCGCAACGCGCTGCTGGGGCGCGAGTCCACGGAGGAAGAACACGCGTTCCTGCAGGAGAAGGGGTCGTCCTTTTGAGCGCGGCCGAGTCGCTGCCGCTGCCAGGCGAGCCGGGCGCAATTACGCTCAACTGGCTGAATGCGGTGCTGGAAGGCTTCCCGGCGGTGACCGGCTTCAGGAGCGAAGTGATCGGAGTGGGAGAAGGGTTCGCGGGTTCACTTGCGCGTCTTCACCTCAGCTACGCCGAACCGGGAGCCGGGATTCCCACAGTCGTCGTGAAGTTCGCCGTGGCAGATTCAGGCGTCCGTGGCGTTCTCGAGGCATTTGGCGGCTACACACGGGAAAGCCGCTTCTACGATGAGCTTGCGGACGCGACGCCGGTTGCGACGCCGCGCTGCTACTACACGCGCGTCGACCCGGACGGCGCGAACGTGATCGTCATGGAGGACCTGGTCAGCGGATGGGTCGGGGACCAGGTGGAGGGAGCCAGCGTTGCCGAGACCCGGGCACTCATGACGCAGCTCGCGCGTATGCACGCGCACTGGTGGAACTCTCCGGAGCTCGAGACGCTCGACTGGGTTGATGCCCTCGAAGTCAGCATGGATCGGCAGACGCTGAAGGCGTACTACATGCGCGGGCTCGCGGCCTTCGAGCGCGAGTTCGAGGGGCAGTTCGACTACAGCATCGAGTGTGCGCGCGCGATCGTGCCGCTGCTCGACGAGGATACGCCGGCCGCGAATCCGTTCACCCTGACGCAGGGCGACTGCAGGCACGACAATGCCTTTTACCGGGAAGGACCGGGTGGACTCGAAGCAACGCTGTTCGATTGGCAGATGACGGGTGTGGCGTCTCCGATCTCGGACGTGACGCGCTGGTTGACCCAGAGCGTGCAGGTTGCGGACCGTCGGGAGCATGAAGAGGCACTGCTTGCGCACTACCTCGAGTGTCTGGAAGACGCGGGCATCAGTTTCCCGATGTGGCGCCTGCGGTTCGAGTACCGGCTCGACATGGCGCGCCAGCTGGTGACATGGGTGATTGCCAACGAACTGCTCGACTTCGAAGGGACGTCCGAGCGTGCGGTTGCCCTGCAGCGGGCGGTGATTGGGCGCCTCGATGCCGCCGTTGCCGATCACAAAGCGCTGCGGCTGATCCGTGTCGGCGTCTGGCTGATCCGGCTGCTCAACCTGATGGCGCGCCTTCGAAGCACCTTCTCCCGCAAACCACGCTAGGCGGAGACTCTTCGCATGCCTTACGCAAGCAACCCCTCAGACGACGCCCGAATCTACTACGAGGTGTTGGGCGACGGGCCCGCGGTGCTGATGCACCACGGATTCTCGCGGTCACTGCTCGAGTGGCATCCTGACTACACGGGTGTGCTGTCGTCCAACTTTAGATTGATACTCATTGACGCCCGGGGACACGGACGGAGCAGTAAATCGACGGACGCTGATGCGTATGTGATGCCGAACCGCGTGGCGGACGTCTGTGCGGTGCTGGATGCAGCAGAGGCGACCCGCGCCCATTACGTTGGCTACTCCATGGGTGGGCAGGTTGGCTTCGGTATGGCGCGGTATGCGCGAGAGCGGCTGCTGTCACTGACGGTTGGCGGCATACATCCCTGTCCGCCGGAGGGTGCGGCGGCAGATCGCTCGGGTTTCGCGCGCTCTCTGGCTGAGGGGATGCCTGCCCACGTTGCGCGGATGGAGGCGAACCTGGGCGCAGCGTTGCCCGAGCCTTTTCGCTCGGAGCTTCTCGCGAACGACGCGCAGGCGCTCGGGGCAGTTGCCGGTGCGCCCCGGGATACGACGCTGCACGAAGGTCTTGCCGGGTTCGATCTGCCGATACTGCTCTACTGCGGTACCAAGGACGGCTTCATTGACGGAGCACGCCGGGCGGCGGAGACGCTACCCAACGCTGAGTTGGTCGAACTCGACGGGCTCGATCACCTGGCAGCGGTCATGCGCGCCGACCTCGCGGCGCCGCACCTGGCGAACTTCCTGAGACGCAACGCCTAGATGTGATCTGTCGGTAGGTTGTTCATCCGGGCCTCAAGCCCGAAGCTAATGAGTGTTCAAAGTCCATTCGCTACGG
>PBVL01000057.1 GCA_002728675.1 Gammaproteobacteria bacterium | reverse complement strand
CACAGCGCCAGTCGCGACCGTGCAGACGAACTGCTGCGCCTTGTCGCCCGCCGGATCGAAAACGTGAGATTGCCGCGGGGCCATCGTCGCCCGGCGGGCGGGGGCCGACTTCAGCGTGTTCCTGCCTGGCGTGACGCTGGAGAAAGCCCGCGTCGTCCTGCAGATGGTCTACGGCGCCATTGCCGCACCGGATGTCCTCGGTTCGGTCGAGGCGCCACCCGTGGTTCACGCGGGCGCGGGCTTCGATCCCGCGCCATCTGCACCGGGAACGCTCCTCACGACCGCGGAACTCGCCCTGCGCACGGCACAGAGCACGAGCACCGGCGGCACGCACCTGTTGACCGCAGACGGCGACACGACCACTCACAGAGTGGATTACCACCGCCCGGCAATGGCGGGAGCGCCTCGAAACCACACTCGCGACCCGCTCGATCACGCTGTTCCATCAGCCGATCCGCGCTCTGGACGACGGCGCCCTGCTCGCGCACGAGACGCTCGCACGTATTCGGGACGGCGACAGCTTCCTCACAGCCGGCGCATTCTTCCCCCTTCCCCTTTGCCGAACGGTTCGACCTTGCGGGCGAACTCGACATCCTGATCGCCAGCGCGCTCTTCGCAGACCTGCCGGAAGATGTCCCCGCTATTCTGAACCTGTCATCCCACTCGATCGTCGACCCCGCATTCGGTGTCTGGCCCACCGACGCACTGCAGGCGTCATCGATTCCCCGCGACCGGTTGATCATCGAATTCCCGGAACTTGCCCTACAGGTCGACCGGGATCGCACGGCGGACCTGATGCGGATGGCCGTTGCAGCCGGCTACCGGATTTCGATCGACCATGTCGGCACCTCGTCGACAACATTCGAGTATCTCGGCCAGCTGCCCTTGTCTTTTGCGAAAGTGGACTGCAAGTATGTGCATGGCCTGACCGATTCTGCGGAAAACCGCCTGTTGCTGACAACGCTCGTGCAGCTCGCGCGCACCCGCAACATCGTGCTCATCGCCGAAGGGGTCGAAACCCGGCAGGAACGGGCGGGCCTGCTCGACGCCGGCGTGCACTTCGGCCTCGGGTTCCTTCTCGGTGAGCCCGGTTCGGACCGCATGAGCTGACCGGCGCCCTCACCGTGCTGTTCACGGACGTGGGTTAAGATGACCTGACGGAAAGGCGGGATTCACGTGGCTACATTCGCGGACATCAAGGAAGGCCTCAGCAATCGCTCGCAGGCGACCGGCATCGTCGGCAAGGTTGGCGGGGGCATACTGGGCGGCCTGCTGCTCGTCATCAGCGTGCTGGGATTCGTCTGGGACAGCGAACCCGGCGTCTTCGACGTGCCCGCCGCAACACAGCAACTGGCAACCGAACAGGGCGTACAGACAGTGACGGGCACGGCCACTGTCGCCACGGTCGTCGAGATGGCCGACGTCCTCCTCACGAAGCGCGGCGGCTACCTTTCGAACGACATCGTTCCGCCCGGAGCGTGGATGGACAACATTCCCAACTGGGAGTTTGGCGTACTGGTGCAGATCCGGGACATGGTGCGGACGCTCCGCAACAACCTGTCACGGTCCCAGTCCCAGTCGACCGAAGATCGCGGCCTGGTCGTCGCCGAGAATCACTTCTACATCGACAACAACACCTGGGTGTTCCCTGAATCCGAGGCTGAGTACCTGAAAGGCGTCGTGGCTTTGCGGGACTATGCCCGCCGTCTCGGGGACCCCGGCGCCCAGGGCGCCCAGTTCTATGCCCGTGCAGATAATCTCCGGACGTGGCTGTCCGAGGTGGAGACGCGTCTTGGCAGCCTTTCCCAGCGACTCTCCGCGAGCGTGGGCAAGCGCCAGCTCGACACCTCCCTCGCGGGAGACGCCGCGGCCACTCAGTCGACCACCGCGAGCGGTGATCAGGTCGTCAAGACACCCTGGACCGAGCTGGATGACGTCTTCTATGAAGCCCGTGGGACCACCTGGGCGCTGCTGCACCTCCTGAAGGCGATCGAGACGGATTTCCACGATGTGCTGGAGAAGAAGAACGCTCTCGTCAGCCTGCAGCAGATCATCCGGGAACTGGAGCCTACCCAGGACACGCTGTGGAGCCCGGTCATCCTGAACGGCGACGGGTTCGGTCTGCTTGCCAACCACTCGCTCGTCATGGCGTCGCACATTTCGCGTGCGAACGCCGCCATCATCGACCTCCGTCGCCTGCTCGAACAGGGCTGAACACCCAAGCGCGGCGCGTAGTCGCGTTCCGCCATCGCCGCTGTGAATACCCTGCCAACAGGCGCGTGCGGGATCATTGCGTAGTTTTCAGGCGGGACCTTCTGTAACATATGCGCCCCATGGGGGATGGGCATTCCTTTCGGGCTGCCGTCAATACAAAAACCTTTGTAAATCAAGAAGTCGGAACGCTTATGTCAAGCTTGGAGTTGTTGCCGCCCATTGCCGGCGGACTGGGGATGGTATGTGCCGTCGTCATCTACATGCTGATGGTCAAATACCCTGACGGTGACGAAAAACTGAGAAAGATCGCCGCCGCCATCCATGAAGGCGCGATGGTCTTCATGCACCGCGAATACTTTCAGCTCGCCATCTTCGCCGGCGTGCTGATCGTCCTGAGTTTCTTTGCGCTGGGCTGGAAAACCGCGCTGGCGGTCTTCGTCGGCGCCGCGTGTTCCGCGGCGGCCGGCTACATCGGCATGTTTTCGGCGACGAAGGCCAACGTGCGAACGACCCACGCCGCGCAGACCGAGGGTCAGAAGGGTGCACTGACCGTCGCGTTTTACGGCGGTTCGATCATGGGTCTCTGCGTCGCATCACTTGGGCTGCTCGGGCTCGGTATCCTCTACCTCATTTTCGGCGGCGACCCGGAAACGGCGCACGCCATTCACGGCTTCGGCATGGGTGCGTCCAGCGTTGCACTGTTCTCGCGTGTGGGCGGTGGCATTTACACCAAGAGTGCGGACGTCGGCGCGGACCTCGTCGGCAAGGTCGAAGCCGGCATCCCGGAAGACGATCCCCGGAACCCAGGGGTGATTGCCGACAACGTTGGCGACAATGTGGGTGACGTTGCGGGCATGGGCTCCGACATCTTCGAGTCCTACTGCGGCTCGATGATCGCGAGCATCGCGATTGCCTCGACGCTGGCCCTGGCCGGCGAGTACGGCGTGAACGCACTGGCACCCGAAGGCGGCAAGGAAGTCCTCATGTTCTTCCCGCTGGCCCTCTCGTCCGCTGGCCTGCTGTGCTCGATCCTCGGCATCCTGCTGGTCAAGATGATGTCGAACAGCGACGCCGAGACTGCCCTGTCCCGCGGACACCAGGCTTCAGCACTGGTGCTGATGGGAATCTCGTGGCTGGTCGTCACGCAGTTCGGAATCTCGATCAACGTCTGGGGCGCAGTCTTCACCGGCATCGTCGGCGGCGTGATCATCGGCCTCGTGACCCAGTACTACACGTCCAAAGCTCCGGTCGAGCGGATCGCACAGTCCGGTACCACCGGCACGGCGACCGTGATGATCACGGGCCTCGCAGTAGGCATGCAGTCGGTCGTGATCCCGATCCTGACCATCAGCGCGATCATCTACGTCTCGACGGCACTGGCAGGCCTCTATGGCGTCGGTATCGCCGCTGTCGGCATGCTTGCGACCGTGGGCATGACCATGGCACTCGACGCGTACGGTCCGGTGGCAGACAACGCCGGCGGCATTGCGGAGATGGGCGGACTCGGCGATGACATTCGGGAGATCACGGATGGCCTGGATGAGGTTGGGAACACGACTGCAGCGATCGGCAAGGGTTTCGCGATCGGCGCTGCAGCGCTTGCTGCACTCGCCATCATTGCGGCGTTCGTCGAGCAGATCACCTACACCAATCCGGGCTTCACCCTCGATATCGCCGATCCCAACGTATTGGTCGGTATCTTCATCGGCGGCGTGCTCCCGTTCCTCATCGCTTCCATCACGATGACGTCGGTGGGCGACGCGGCAATGGAGATGATCGAGGAAATTCGCCGCCAGTTCCGCGAGATCCCCGGTCTGATGGAAGGCAAGGCCGATCCCGATCACACCAAGTGTGTCGACATCGCGACACGCGCGGCACTCAAGAAGATGATCCTGCCGGGTGTGATCGCGGTAGCGATGCCCCCGCTTGTCGGCTTCACGCTCGGCGCAGAAAGCCTCGGCGGCATGCTGGCGGGCGGTCTTCTCGGTTGTGTGCTCCTCGCGCTCATGATGGCCAATGCGGGCGGCGCATGGGACAACGCCAAGAAGTACATCGAGAAGGGTAACCTCGGCGGAAAAGGCTCCGAAGTGCACGCGGCCGCCGTTGTCGGCGACACCGTGGGCGACCCGTTCAAGGACACCTCCGGTCCGTCGATGAACATTCTCATCAACGTGATGGCAATCGTCTCGCTGGTGATCGCGCCGCTGCTGTAACCCTCAGCGCTGCATAGAAAAGGCCCGCGCCGAAAGGCGCGGGCCTTTTTCGTTGTGGCTCTTTTGTCTGGCTTGCTTGTGGTGGTTCAGACGTCGAACGTGGGGAGTCGCTTGCGCACGAGTTTGTTACGGAGCGTGACGTATTGAGGCAGACCGTTCTTGTAGGGGGGGTGATCCTCCCCGGCAATCAGCGGCTCGAGGTACCTGCGACATGCGGCGGTGATCCCGTATCCGTCTTTGGTGATGTAGCTGCGCGGCATCATCTTCTCGACGTTCGCAACCTTTGAGAGTGGCACCTCTCCCACCGTCCACGCATAGCGTTTGGTCTTCTTTCGGACGATGATCGGCATCACCGCGTTCTTGCCTTCGAGGGCGAACTCCACGGCGGCCCGACCCATCGCATACGCCTGCTCGACATCCGTGGCCGACGCGAGATGACGGGCCGCGCGCTGCAGGTAGTCCGCGACCGACCAGTGGCACTTGTAGCCGTGCTCGGCCTTCACCATCTCGACGAGGGTCGGCGCAACCCCACCCAGCTGCTTGTGCCCGAACGCGTCCACGCTCCCCGAATCGGCGATGAAGTCGCCGTTCGGATACCGCGCCCCCTCCGAGGCGACGACGACGCAATAGCCGTCTTTCTCAACGGAGCTCCGAACACGCGCCAGGAAGTCCTTCTTGTCGAAGTCGACTTCCGGAAAGAGGATGATCTGAGGCGCGCCTTTGTTCCCATCGCGCGCGAGACCGCCCGCCGCGGCGATCCAGCCGGCATGCCGCCCCATGACCTCGAGCACGAACACCTTGGTTGATGACTCCGCCATCGACACGACATCAAGGGCAGCCTCACGCGTGGATACCGCAACGTACTTCGCCACCGAGCCGAACCCGGGGCACGTGTCGGTATAAGGCAGATCGTTGTCCACCGTTTTCGGGATGCCGATGCAGGTGATGGGGAATCCCATCTGCAACGACAGTTGCGAGACCTTGTGCGCGGTGTCCTGGGAGTCACCACCGCCGTTGTAAAAGAAGTAGCGAATATCGTGGGCACGGAACACATCGATCAGCCGTTCGTACTCCGCACGATTGTCATCGATCCCCTTGAGCTTGTAGCGGCAGGAGCCAAACGCACCGCTTGGCGTGTAACGCAGGCCCGCGATGTCCGACCGCGACTCGAGGCTCGTGTCCACCAGTTCTTCGCGAAGGGCTCCGATGATCCCGTTCCGACCCGCGAGCACGTTCTCGATGCGACGACTCTTTCGCGCAGTTTCGATGACGCCGCACGCGGTCGCGTTGATGACAGCAGTCACGCCTCCCGACTGCGCGTAAAAAGCGTTTCCTGCCATAGTGGCTCCTTCTTGGGTCAGGCTTTCTGGACGCGCGGCAATATACCCCACCGCCGTGCGGAGGGCCCCCAAAAAAAGTTCGGCAGAGTCTCTTGAACAAACACAGTTCGATCCCAGACATGGATTGTCAGGGACGAGAAGCGTCCCGTCAGAACAACAGCATCAGGAGAGCACGATGAGCAACTACCTAACCCCCTTCCCGCGTTTCTACGGCAACCGTCGCATCGCCGAGGCTGACAGCTGGACGCCGCGCGTCGACGTCCACGAAACCGAGTCGGCGTATGTCTTCACGGCCGAGGTGCCGGGTATCGATCCCGCCGTTGTCGACGTCACGGTCGAGAAGAACGTCCTCTCGATCAAGGGCAGCAAGACGATCGAAAAGCCGGCCGAGGCCGCGGGCTACGCTTCGCTCGAGCGTTTCAGCGGCACTTTCGAACGTCGCTTCCGACTGCCGGACGCGGTCGAGAGCGGCGCGGTAGCAGCGAAGGCGAACCACGGACTGATCGAGATCACCGTCCCCAAAGCGGAGATTCATCAGCCGCAGAGAATCGCAATCGCGAGCTGAAGCAAGCGGGTGCGCTCCACCTGATCCCGAGGGCCCCCGCCCTCACGGGCGGGGCGCATTTAAATCGGTGTGACCGGTCCTTCCGATCACACGCCCAGTCCGCCGGGACCGTCACTCAGGACCATTTCTCCACAATCGGAATCCGGCGTCCCGTACCGAACGCCACACGCGACACCTTGGTACCGGGGCAGGTCTGGCGCCGCTTGTACTCCATCCGCCCGATGAGCCGAATCACCCGATCGTGGTCCGTGAGCGCCTCGGGATCACCCAGCCACGCCTCGAGCGCATCAACGTCCCCCGTCACCTTCACCTCGTCGTCCCGCATCCTTTCAAACCACTCCACCATTCCCGAAAGCGTGGAGACGTAGTCCTCGACGTAGGACTTCACGATTGGATCGAGGATCGCGTACGGCAGCAGGCTCTCCTCGTCGGTCTGATCAGGTCGTAATTCCGCCGATGGCGGCTTTTGCCAGATCGTGTCCGGCACGGCCTCCGCCGCCTTCGCAATGTCCATCACATGGAACTTCAGCAGATCCTTGATGGGCGCAAAGCTGAAGTTCATGTCGAAGTGCGTGTAATAGCCGCAGGCAGACTCGGTCTTGTTCCCCGTCGACAGCGGCATCGCGCCGTAAGCGTTGCTGAAATGCATGACATACAGATCGCGCAGACGCGCCTGGATGTTTTCGTTGGCGACGCCACCGAGGTTGCTGCCGGCCACACGGCGTACCAGGTTGCGCGAGTCCGAATGGACCTCGTACTGCCCGCTCAGCATCTCGACGACCGGATCGTGATCGATCGGAACTTCGTAATCCCAGCAGCCGAGATCCTCGTGCAGCTGTATTGCNTCGGCGCGGGAGTGGTCGCTCGAGAAACGGGACGGCATGCGAATGGCGTGCACGTGATCGGGACCCACCGCCGATGCNGCAAGAAGACAGACCACNGCGCTGTCGACGCCTCCACTGGAGGCCAGTACCAGTTCGCTGAAGCCGGATTTGTACGTGTAGTCACGGAGACACAGGACCAGCAGGTCCTCGAGCAGGACGCTTGCGGCCCTGACGGCCGCGCGTTGATTCGCGACTCCGCGCACGGCCGCCGGTTGGTCGAGGTCGACGAGATCGAACGTATCGTCGAAGACTCCGTCGGACAGATGCACAAGGTCGCCGCCACGCACGACGAAGCTCTGACCGTCAAAGACGAGCTCGTCCTGCCCGCCTCGTTGGTTCACGTACACGACAGTCACGTCCGGGTCGTTGGCACTCGCGATCATCCGCACGCGCTGCCAGCATTTGTCGTGGACAAACGGCGAGGAGTTCAGCGACAGCAGGACCCGCGCGCCGGCACGGCGATAATGTTCGGCCGGATTGTCGACGTAGTTGTAGTCGTCCGAGCCCTTGTCGTTCCAGAGGTCTTCGCAGATCGTCACGCCCACCTTGACGCCCTTCACCTCGAACAGAGCCAGTTCGGTGCCCGGCTGGTAATACCGGGCCTCATCGAACACGTCGTAGAACGGCAGGAGTTGCTTCTGGTACGTGCAGACAACCCTGCCGTCCCTGATAACGGCAGCCATGTTCCGAAAAGGTTTACCCGCCTCCGGGTTACGGTCGATGTAGCCGACCACCACATGCAACCCGGGAATCCCGCGGGTCCGCTCGACCACGTCCCCGAGGACAGCGAGGTTCCGGTCAACATACAACGGGTGATAGATCAGATCCTGGTGCAGGTAGCCCGGAATCGTGAGTTCAGGAAACAGGACGATGTCCGCGTCGCCGGCACGCGCTGCGTCGATGCCGGCGCCAATCGCCTCGAAATTACCGCTGAAGTCCCCGGGAGTCGTATTGATCTGAGCCAGACAGACTTTCATGAGAGGCCTCCTCCATCGCTCCGCGTGCGCTCGTCGCGTGGACGAGGTTGGTCAGGGCAAGCACGAGCACACACGCCCCTGCCTGGTGCAGGCTCGCAAGCGACAGGGGTATCGCGTACACGAGCGTCAGGACACCGAGCAGGAACTGTCCGAGCGTGACTGCAAGCAGCGCGTGCGCCGCCCGGACCTGGGCACCCGCTGCCCGGTCCCGCTGCTGCCAGACGCGCCACCAGACGAAACCGGCCCCTGCGAGCACGGCTGCACCGAGCCAGCGGTGCACAAACTGAAGCATGGTGGTGTTTTCGACAAAGTTGAGCCAACCGGGCTGCAACATCATCGCCCCTGTGGCGAGGAACTCATCGCCCATCAGAGGCCAGGTATTGAATCCGTAGCCCGCGTTGAGCCCCGCCGTGAAGGCGCCGTAGAGGATCTGCAGCGTGAGCAGCCCCATCAGCGCCCATCCCCAGGCGGCGACGTTGCCTGACGGTACCCGAGCGTCCGCCGCCGGGCGGGGCCTCAGAAGATCGAGCGCCAGCCACATCAGGTAGCCCATGACGCCGATGGCAAGCAGCAGGTGAGCGGCGAGTCGGTAGTGACTCACATCCGGACGATCGACGAGACCGCTCTTGACCATGTACCAACCGAGCAGGCCCTGAAGTCCGCCCAAAATGAGTGCAATCGTGTACTGCGCTTTGCGCACGCCCTGTACCGCACCCCGGGCCCAGAAGTAGACGAGTGGCACGAAGAATGCGAGTCCGATGAGTCGGCCGAACACCCTGTGGAACCACTCCCAGAAAAAGATCTCCTTGAACCCGTCGAGATCCATGCCCTGGTTGATCTTCTGGTATTCCGGGTACGCCTTGTACGCTTCGAACGTGGCCTCCCATTCTGTCTGCGAAAGCGGCGGCAACACACCCATGATCGGGCGCCAGTCGACCATCGACAGACCCGAGTTCGTCAGTCGTGTAATGCCCCCGATCACCACCATCGCGAAAACCATGGCACACACCACAAGCAGCCACGCGGCGACGGCCCGATCGAGGCGATGCGGAGGGATGGACGACATTGGGTGACTCCTTCAGCGAGAACGCACAGTTTACCGCATCGCCTGCGGGCGCCGGTTCAGAACTCGGTGCTAAACTGCCGCGCAGACCGTTGTTGACGGACTCATGCAGCAGCTTCTCATCTTTTTCATACGGCTCTGCCTGTTCAGAGAGGACCCTGCGGACTCTCCGAAGGCCCCAGCCTTCCTCGCCACCGTCGTGGTGATTTACGCGCTGCTTTCGTTCACCATCCTGATGCTC
Organism: Gammaproteobacteria bacterium; assembly: GCA_002728675.1. GTDB lineage: Bacteria > Pseudomonadota > Gammaproteobacteria > Pseudomonadales > Azotimanducaceae. The sequence continues at coordinate 13,646 of PBVL01000057.1, read as the reverse complement.
GGCGACGGCATGGCGCCCTCCTCGCTGGTGACTGCGATTGCTCTGGGGCTCGGGATCGAAGCGGGCGCAACGATCGCCCTGTTGCGCTTCAGAAACGTCGTCCAGCGTTTCATCCCGACCATGAGCGCCCTGCTCGCTTCGAGCGCTTTGCTGAATCTCGTCATGACGCCCGTCACGATGATCGCGGAGCTGCTGGGTACCGCGATACTGGCACTGGTCGGCTGGGTTGCGCTCTTCTGGTGGGTGGCGGTCGCGGGTTTCATTCTGCAGCGCGCCGCCAATCTGTCTTTTGGCCAGGCAGCCGCCTTCGCGTTCACGATCCAACTCGTCTACCTCGCGACGCTCGGCTCGCTGACCGCGTCATGAGCAGCACGTCGCCTTTCCCGGTTCGCCCGGCCAGTCCCGCCGAACCGGGCACCCAACTGCACATCCTTGGGATCTGCGGGACGCTGATGGGCTCGCTTGCGCTCCTTGCGCGGGAACTCGGGTTTGCGGTCTCCGGGACCGACGCAAACGTCTACCCGCCGATGAGCGATCAACTCCGGGAAGCGGGCATCGAACTGTCAGAGGGCTATACAGCCGACAGCATCCCCGACGGCACCGAACTCGTCATGCTCGGCAACGCCGGACTCGCCCGAGGCAATCCGGCGGTCGAGGCCGTACTGGACAGGCGCCTGCCATACCTTTCCGGCGCCGAGTGGCTTGGCCGATACGTGCTGCCCGGTCGTTGGGTCATCGCGGCCTCGGGGACTCACGGCAAAACCACGACCACGGCAATGATCACGTGGATTCTCGAGCAATGTGGCCTGCAGCCGGGCTATCTCATCGGAGGTGTACCGCACGGACTGCCCGGATCCGCGCGGCTCGGTGACTCGATTTTCTTCGCCATCGAAGCTGACGAATACGACACGTCCTACTTCGACCGCCGTTCGAAGTTCATGCACTACCGACCCGACACGCTGATCTTCGGCAATCTCGAGTTCGACCACGCGGACATCTTCGCGGACCTTGCCGCAATCGAACACCAGTTCCACCATCTGATCCGTACCATCCCGTCGAGCGGACTCATTGTCGCCCCGTCAGACGATGACAACGTCAGCCGCGTACTTGCCGGCGGCTGCTGGACCCCCGTAGCAACGTTCGGCCCTGCCGACAGCGCAGAGTGGTCGATCGATCACCGTGGTTGCGTCATCGGGGGCGGCAAGGATCATGGCCACCTCGAACTCCAGCTACTCGGTGAGCACAATCGGAGGAACGCGTTGGCCGCGATTGCGGCCACACATCACGCCGGGGTTGCAGTGCCGGACGCCATCGCCGCACTCGCCTCGTTTCGGGGCGTCAAGCGCCGCATGGAGACGATTTACGAGTCGACCACTGTCACGGTCTACGATGACTTCGCACACCATCCGACCGCCATTGCAACAACGCTTGCCGGGCTGCGTGAGCGCGTCGGGGACGCACCGATTCTCGCGATCATCGAGCCCGCCTCGCACACGATGCGTCGGGGAACCCACGGAGACACGCTGGCCGCCGCGACGGACGCCGCAGACGAAGTGATCTGGTTCAGACCGGCCGACCTTGGCTGGAATCCCTCCGACTACGGCAACGCGACCGCTGTCCACGATGACCAGGACGCCCTGCTAGCCGCAACGCGCGCGTCGGTCGCACGGGGAATGCGTCACGTGGTCATCATGAGCAACGGCGGCTTCGGCGGATTCCACAGACGGCTTGTTGATGAACTCAAGACCAGCAACGTCCAGGAGGGCTGAAGTGCGCTCGGACGGTTTCTTGCGCATCACCCGGCCAACAGACCAACACCTGACCCCTGCTAAGATGCGGGAGCCACACTGCTGACCCGCCATACATGGTCGCCAAAGCGAAGTCGCCGAAGATCAAGGAGACGGATCTCTTCCCGCCCGTCAGGGACTATCTGGAAAAGAACGGCTACACGGTTCGTTCCGAAGTCCGCAACTGCGATATCGTCGCGGTCAAGGATAGCGACGTCATCGTTGTCGAACTGAAGACCGGCATGAACGTCTCATTGCTGATCCAGGCCACTGACCGCCAGCGCATCACCGATTCGGTGTACGTCGCGATCCCCGACCCCCCCGGCCGCAAAGGTGCGCACTGGCGGGGCATCAAGCGTGTGCTCCGGCAACTTGAACTTGGACTGATCCTCGTGACCTTCAGCCCGCGCCGCACGATCGTGTCGGTCGCGTTCGATCCACTGCCCTACCGTCGCACGAAGCGATCAAAGCGTCGCGGGGCGGTCATTCAGGAAGTGGCCGACCGTTCGGCGGACTACAACACTGGCGGCAGCACGCGCACCCCACTGGTGACCGCCTATCGGGAGAACGCCATCTATATCGCCTGCTGTCTCGCCGAAATGGGCCCTTCGTCACCCAAAGCACTGCGTGCCGTTGGTGCCGGCGCGAAAACGACATCGATCCTGTCGAGCAACTTCTATGGCTGGTTCCAACGCGTGGCCCGTGCGTGTTATCAGGTCACGGAGAGCGGCCGTGCCGAGACGGCACGTTTTCCGGAGATCCACGCGCAGGCGCTCGACGCGTTGAAGTCCTGCGACGGGTCCACGTAGTTTCCGCAGGGGATGCCGTAGCGGCGGTGTCCTTGAAATTTGCCGGAGGCCGCGTCACGGTGACGCCTCCATTATGGGGGATGCCTGCCCTGATGATCCGTCATCGGGATGGCTCGGGCCCAGGGTGCCAAGGATGATCACCCCAAGGCAATACACAGCAAGGGCAACCTGCCGTGGATGATCCGGAACGCATTTCGCGTCTGGGCTAAGCCTCGTGCCAGAACCTCCGGTGGTTCTTCGACGTCTGCGCAGAATCCGATCTCGACCCGCAGCAGTTGGTACGGAACGTCCCTTACAGCTTCGAACACCTGTCCGATCCCGGTCGTTTCATCGACTGGCAGAGCTACTCAACGTTTGTCTCGAACTTCCGGGGCTTCCTCTCCGCGGATGAACTGGCCGAGTTCGCCAGGATCACCTGCTACCCGTGGTCATCCCACATCTACTACCACCTTGTCGCGTGGATGCATTCGATCACGGAGGTTTACGACGACCACTTTGGCGAAGGCAGCTCGCTCTCCACGATGTATCNCTGCCGAACCGAAGTGGCCGTGAAGGCNAGCGGCAACCTTCNTGTCACCCTGANGATGTTGCCGGGGCATGANCCATGCGAGGCCTTCCACTANCTGATCAAGGGTCAGATCGCAGGACTCGCAACCGCGATGGGCGCACCGCGGTGCGATGTGNCGATGACGCAAGTCCCAAGTCGGTGCGGCCTACTACGTGACGTTCGACGACCGCGCGGGCCCCCTGGCCNCGCTCAGAAGGCTNGTCCAACGACCGCTCAGCNGCATGGTCTCGATGGCGCGCCTGAACGCGCGCTACCTTGAAACCAAGAATCAAAACCTGCGACTTCGCGAGGAGNTCGAGGCACTCAAACAGGCAGAAGCCATCGCCATGCAGACGGAGTCGCGCTATGGGCTGCTCGCCACTCACGGGACGGACGTCATCTGGACCCTGCCCCGCGAATTGGAATTCCAGTTCCTCTGCCCCTCGATCGAGTCATTGACCGGCTACACGGTCGCCGAGGTCATGGCGGTGCCTCTCCAGGACCTCTTCACGCCGGAGTCCTACGAACGGATCGTGGCATCGGTCGCCGACGGTGACTCGCCCGATCTCCACGTCCCCAACGACTACGAGCTTCAGGTGATCCACCGTGAGGGGGATCCCCGCTGGCTCGAGGTCACTGCTCGCTACATCGTCAACGACGAAAACCTGCCAACCGGGGTTGTCGGCATCGCCCGGGACATTACCGGCCGCAAGGAGATGGAGCTCGCGCTGGCGGATCGCGAAGAGAATTACCGGATCATCACCAAGACTGCCCGGGACGGGATTGTCACCCTCGACCAGCAGTACCGGATTCTGTTCGCCAACCCCGCGGTCGAAGCCATGTTCGGCTACACGGCCGAGGAGTTGATGGAACAAAGCCTGCCGGACCTCGTACCGGACATGAACCGTGCGTTGATCGACACAGACAATCCCGCGGACGCGCTGTCGGGCGAGAGCCTGACCGCCATGCGCAAGGACGGCTCGCTCCTGCCCATCGAAATCTCGTTCGCGCAGCACCACGATCAGGGCCGCCGTTATCTGACGGGAATCCTTCGGGACGTGACCCAGCGTCAACGCATCGAAGTCGAACGCAAAGAGCTGGAACACCAGTTGCAGGCGTCGCAGCGCATGGAATCGATCGGCCAGTTGACCGGCGGCATTGCGCACGATTTCAACAACCTGCTCGTCGCGATCCTCGGCTACACCGACCTCGCGTTGAACCCTGACATCGCCCCGCATGACCTGCGCAGCTACCTGAGCGAAATCCACAATGCGGGTCAGCGCGCTGCGGACATGACGCAGAAGCTTCTGGCTTTCAGCCGGCGCCAGATCATCGAACCCACCCTGATCGACGTCAACGATCTGATTGGCGGGCTCGACCTGATGATCCGTCGTCTGACGCCGGAAAACATCGGTATACAGATCGACCGTGCGTCGAAGCTGAGTCCCGTGCTCGCAGACGCGGGCCAGCTCGAGCAGGTGATTGTGAACCTGACGGTGAACGCAAGAGACGCGATGGCGGAGGGCGGCAGACTGACGATCCTCGCGCAAGAAGCCGACGTGTCGGAGACCTTCGCCAGGGCCAACCCGTGGGCGCGCCCCGGACGTCATGTGATGTTGCAGATTACCGACACCGGCGCCGGGATGAGTGAGGAGGTCCAGAGGCGTGTGTTCGAGCCGTTCTTCACGACCAAACCCGAGGGCGCGGGCACCGGCCTCGGACTCGCCGTCGTATTCGGCATCATCAAACAACACAACGGCTTCATCGACGTTGCGAGCCAGCCGGACAAGGGCACCCGGTTTGCCGTTTACCTGCCGATCGCCTCGGCCCAGGACCCATCGGCGAGCATCCGCCGGCCGCGCGCCGCATCGGGCGGTAATGAGACGATCCTGATCGTCGAGGACAACCAACAGGTTACCCAACTCGCCCGGCTGATCCTCCGGGGTGGTGGCTACCAGACACTGTCAGCCCCCAACGGTGCCGAAGCGCTGGAACTGTTCGAGGCGCATCGGGACCAGATCGATCTCGTGCTGATGGATGTCGTCATGCCGCGCATGGGCGGGCGCGAAATGATGCGGCAAATGCTGACCAGCGTCCCCAACCAGAAGATTCTGTTCACGAGCGGCTATTCGACGAGCGGTATCCACACGAACTTCATCCTCGAAGAAGGTCTGGAGTTCATCCCCAAGCCATACAGCACCAATGCCCTGCGCGGGAAAGTCCGCGCAGTGTTGGACAAGCCGCATACCCGCGACACACGTCAGACCCCGGTCAGCGCCTGACGCATCCTGCACGGCGACCGCTTCGGATGAGCACACCCAACACGGTTTTCGTCGCGCAATCTGCCTGATTCTCTATAATGCCCGGCTCGTCTTCAGCCCGTGCTCGCCATGAACCTCAAGCGCCTCATCGACCAGGCGGTCGCAGGCGGACTCGCAAACGCAGGGTTCGCAGATACACCAGCAGTCGTAAAACAGGCCGCACGGCCCGAGTTCGGCGACTACCAGGCAAACGGCGTCATGGCCGCCGCCAAACGCGCCGGCCGGAATCCCCGCGAGGTTGCCGGCGAAGTGGCTGCCGGACTGGATGTCGACTTCCTCGAATCGCCGGAGGTTGCGGGACCCGGTTTCATCAACCTGACCCTTTCGGCCAGCTGGATCGCGGAGCAGATGCAGGCGCGCTACAGGGGCGGTGAGTCGGCGCTCGACGTCGCAACCGCGCGCATCGCGATCGACTACTCGTCACCAAATCTCGCGAAGGAAATGCACGTCGGCCATCTCCGGCCAACGGTCATTGGCGACGCCCTCGTGCGCGTGCTGGAGTTCCTGGGAAACGACGTCATCCGCGTCAATCATGTTGGCGACTGGGGTGCACAGTTCGGTAGCCTGCTGGCTTTTCTCGACGAATTGCCCGAGGGCGAGCGCGGCACGAGCCTGAAAGACCTCGAAGCCTTCTATCGCGAGGCAAGCGCGCGCTTCCGTTCCGACGAGACCTTTGCCAGCAAGGCACGCGGCTTCGTTGTCAAACTGCAGAGCGGCGACCCCGCCTGCAGTGCCTTGTGGGAACAGTTCATCGCGGAGTCGATTGCGCATTGCGAGGCTGTGTATGACCTCTTCAACATCACGTTGACGACGGAGGACATCCGCGCCGAGAGCGCCTACAACGACGACCTCCCGCGGATTGTCACGGACCTGGAACAACAGGGCCTGATCACGGTGTCCGATGGAGCGAAGTGCGTGTTCCTGCCGGGATTCACCGGCAAAGACGACAAGCCGCTGCCGGCGATCGTGCAGAAGTCGGACGGCGGCTATCCCTATCTCGCCACCGATGTGGCAGCACTGCGGTATCGCGCGGGGGAACTCGGAGTCGACAGGGCCTATTACGTCGTCGGCGCTCCACAGACATTGCACCTCAAACAGCTGTTTGCCCTTGGGGAGGCCGCCGGCTACGTCGACGGGCAGGATTTCCGTCACGTCCCGTTCGGCTCGATCCTCAAGGACGACGGCAAGCCGTTCAAGACCAGGGATGGTGCCGACGTGAAACTGGTCGACGTACTGCACGAAGCGGTCGCGCGTGCGCACGACGTCGTCACGACAAAAAACCCCGAACTGTCGGAATCCGAGCGTGAGGAAGTTGCCCGCGTCGTCGGAATCGGCGCCGTGAAGTATGCCGAGCTGTCGAAAAACCGGATGACCGACTACATCTTCGATTGGGACGCCATGTTGTCGTTTGAAGGCAATACGGCGCCATACCTCCAATACGCCTACACGCGCATCCGGAGTATTTTCCGCCGCGCGGACGCGGACGCTGCGGCTCTCGACGCCACGGTCGTGATCAGCGAACCTGCGGAGCGCGCGCTCTGCATCAAGCTCCTTCAGTTTCAGGAAACCGTTGAACAGGTCACAGCCGACAACCAGCCGAACGTGCTGTGCAATTACCTGTACGAGTTGGCGCAGAGCTTCATGAGCTTCTACGAAACCTGCCCCGTCCTCAGCGGGGCAGAGGCAGAGCGCAACAGTCGCCTTGTCATCTGCGCGACTACCGCGCGGACCCTGCAACTCGGACTCTCCCTGCTGGGCATCGAGACCGTGGAGCAGATGTGAGGCCCACGCCGGCGGGAAAGCAGCCATGCACATTGCGCTAATCGCTGCGCAGAGCGAGAACCGCGTCATTGGCGCGGCCAACGCCATCCCCTGGCGCGTCAGGGGCGAGCAGCGGCTGTTCCGCGACCTCACCATGGGCGGCACCCTGATCATGGGGCGCAAGACGTGGGACTCGATCGGTCGCCCGTTGCCCGGTCGGACCAGCATTGTGGTGACCCGTCAGGCAGACCTTGCCATCGACGGGGCCACCATCGCGGGCAGTCTGCAGGAAGCCCTACGCATCGCGGATCAACTGGGCGCTCCATGTTTCATTGCGGGCGGCGGCGACCTCTACAGCCAGACGATCGGAATCGCGGATGCAATCCACCTGACGACCATCGCGACCACGGTCGAAGGTGACGTGACGTTTCCGCCGATTCCGGAAGACTTCGAATTGGTGACCGAGACCCCGTACGAGTCGAACATCAACTACACCTATCGTCACTACACACGCAAAGGGACGCCATGAGCCAGTTCACCAACCGTGTCACCGAAATGCTGGGCGTCGAAACGCCGGTCGTAGAGGCCCCGATGGGCTGGATCGCACGCTCGCAATTGGCATCGGCGGTCTCGATTGCCGGCGGCATGGGCGTCATCGAGACCTCCTCGGGCGAGCTGCCCGCCGTGAAGGAATAAATCCGCAAGATGCGCGACCTCACGGACAAGCCGTTTGGCGTGAACATTGCCCAGGCGTTCGTCCGCGACCCCAACATTGCGCAGTTCGTCATCGATGAGGGCGTGACCTTCGTCACGACCTCTGCAGGCAGCCCGGAGCGTTACACCGAGGTGCTCAAGGCCGCGGGCTCACGGTGTTCCATGTCGTGCCTTCGCTCAAGGCAGCGCTGAAAGCTGTCGACGCCGGCGTCGACGGTCTGATCGTCGAAGGCGGCGAAGGCGAGGGCTTCAAAAGTCCACAGGAAGTTGCCTCCATGGTCCTCCTGCCGCTCGTGCGCTCCCGGACCGAGGTCCCCATTGTCGCCACGGGCGGAATCGTGGACGGCTGCACCATGGCAGCGGCGTTTGCGCTCGGCGCCGAAGGAGTCCAGATGGGAACCCGCATGGTATCCGCGGCGGAGTCACCGGTTCACCAGAACTGGAAAGACGCCATTGTGGCCGCCCAGGAAACCGACACGGTGATGCTCAACCGGTTTCACTCTCCGGCGCTGCGCGCACTCCGAACAGAACGCGCGACAGAACTGGAGCTTCGGACCGAAGAAAACGTGATGGGGGAGTTCGGGCGCGCGACCGACCTCTATTTCGGCGGCGACATGGAAGCCGCCATCGCCCTGACAGGCCAGGTCTGCGGTCGGATCGACTCGGTAAAGCCGGTTGCGCAGATCATCGACGAAGTGCGCAACGAGTTCTTCGACACGCTCGGCGCCCTAGAGAAGCAGTACGGCGGCTAGCCGACGGGGCGCGACCGGGTGGGTCAATGCACCCCGCTGTCGGGGCGTGCCTCGGGGACTACCTGACTGGCATAACCCGTGCACAGCTGATCGCTGCCTTCGCCCGTCACAGCACTGCACAGGTTGAGCAGCGGGACGTTGTTGACTGTGCGCTCAGCGCTGGCCCGCAACTGTTCCCGAACCTGGGCGGAACTGAGGCCGGGCGAACGTTCGAGCATGAGCGCCGTGACCCCGGACACATAGGCGGTTGCCATCGAACTGCCCGCCTTGAAGCCATATGTCGCGCCGGGCGTCGTGGTCAGCACTTCCGATCCCGGGACCACGACTGTCCAGTCGGGGTCAGCGCGGTCTCCGGCAATCCCCGGTGTTCCAACTGAGATCACCTCACGCATCGCCGCCGGAAACGACACGTTCGAGCGACGCCGATCAACCGCGGCAACGAGGACCGTGCCCTGCTGATGGGCGACGCTCAGGAGACGTCGGACTAGGGGATCCTCCGGCCCCGCCAGGCTGAGATTCAGGATGTCCGGACGGTGGTCCACGACGTCGACCAACGCCCGGATCAGCGAAATACTGTCGCACGTCGCCCTGCCGTTCTCGGCCTCGGAGCAGGCCTTGTAGACTCGGATGCGCGCATGCGGGGCCACGCCCACGATCCCGATCTCGTTGTTCGCGGACGAAGCGATCACGCCGGCAACCGCAGTACCGTGCTCGTCGCCGTCAAACCGCGCCATATCGTGCGCCACGTAATTGTGGGCGAATGCGACTCTCCGGACGAGGTCCGGGTGCCCACGATCGACGCCGGTATCCACCACAGCCACTGTGACGCCCCAGCCGGTCGCATAACCGTGTACGTTCTCGAGGTCGCCGACGAGCACCCGGTCCTGCAGACCGTAGTACGTGTCGTTGTATCCGAGCGCCTCGTAGGTTTGCACCCGGCTGACGGACTCGACGCGCTCGTCCGCTTCCAGCAATTCGATGACATCTGGAATGGTGCTTCGATCCCGGACCTCGGCGACGACGGCCGAAAGGCCCAACGCACGAATCGGCCACTCGGCAATCTTCTTCAGCCCGTGCAGGTTCAGGATCTTCCTGATCAGCGAGTCCTGAGTCTCCTCCGCACCCGCGCCATCACCAAACGGCGACGGTTGTCGCGTTTCATCGGCGATTGTGAACACGAGCTGTTTTGCCATCCGCTCTTCGGGAAGCGTGCGATCGATCAGGCTGCAGCCGTTCAGGAGCACAAGGACCGTGGCCAACGGCAGCAGCCTCGATACAAGGCGGGTGACACGCGCCACGCTATTCGCCGACCGCTGCAGCGGACAACACCAGTGGCGACTCGCGCAACGTCCCGAGCAGACCCGCTACCCCGTTCTCATGACCGGGGAAATCGAGGACGTAGGTCTGTTCGCTGTCCGGCCCGCTCACCAGGCGTGCGCGGTGATCGATCAGGAAAGACCGCAGCGCTTCGCTGTCGAGGTCCGGCGACAGCGTGATGGAGATCCGATGCACCGCCTGGATGGGGTCGCCGGCAGTCATCGTCTCGAATTCGCCCAGGGCAGCAACGTCGTGTGCGGTACTGCTGCCTGCGGGGCCGGCCTTGTTGACGAGTTGAACTGACAGGCCGACGGCGAACACGACGGCGGCCGCGATTCCGGTGCGCCATGCAAACCCTGTGCGGGTGGCGACGACTTCGCTTTCCCGCTCTGCTTCCCACGCATCGATGCGCCGGTTCACCCGGGCGAGGCTCAGGGCGTGATCCGTCTCTGGCGCAGGTGCGCTCTCGACGGCTGACTGCAGCCTCTGGAGGGTGTCTCGTTCGGCCCGGCACTCCGCGCAGCCTCTGAGGTGAGCAAGAACACGTTCTCGCTCACGCCCCGCCAGACTGCCGTTGACCAACCAGGGCAACAGTTCCGTGATCGACTTGTGAATGGCCCCCTTTGACACCCGCTTTCTCCGCCTTGCCGTTGTACCGTGTTCTTGGTCTTTGCCGTCTTTCGCTTCCGACCCACCGCTTCCGACCCACGCTCGCGGTTCTTTGTCGTCGACGGCCCTGTTGCCCTGCGCCAAATCCATGAGCGTGTCTCTTCGCCTGTTTTCCCGCTGTCTTCCCGCCTGACCATCCGGGCTGCCCATCCCTCCTGCCGGGCGTTGCCACCGGTGCGAGCTCCAAATGCGCGCACGTCTAATCTTCGTGCTACCGGTGACCTGTATGTTCTCCCTTCAGGCGTTTTGGTTTCGTCTCGGGGGAAGTTTCTTCCTCCGTTGCGGCATGGTCCGAGACGTTATCGCCCGTGACAACCATGTCGCCTGCCGAAAGCTGCGGCAGCAGCTTCGCAAGCCTCCGGCGGGCATGGAACATGCGCGTCTTCACCGTGTTGACGGGGCAGTCCATGATTTCGGCGATTTCGTTGTACGAGTGGCCGTTGAAGTAGGTCAGTTCGATCACCGACCGCTGATCGGCTGAAATGGCGTCCAGGCCCTCCGCGAGCCATTCAGATAGCCCCAGACGTTCGATCAGGCTTGCGGTTTCCTCCATGGTCTCGACATCGGACGGGTAGGCAACCTGCTGTTCCGGGTGGAGACGGAGCCTGTCAATGGCCTTGATGCCCTTGAGGTACGCGATTCCTGTAATCCAGGTCGAAACCTTGGAGCGCCCCTGAAACTGCTCTGCCTTCTGCCAGACCACGAACAGCGTGTCGCTGACAACTTCCTCGACCATCTCCGGACGCCGGACGATGCGCGACAGGTAGCGCGACAGGACCGGGTGATACTTGGCGTACAGGGACTCGAACGCAACACGGTCGCGCGTTGCCACTCGCTGCAACAGATCGAGGTCTCTCTGGTCCTCTTCGCCCCGGCTGGATTTCAATCGGCGCAAACCCTGGCTCCTCGCGTTCGTTTCAGTATCTTCCGCTCTTCCGCCCCGGGACACCAGTCCCCGCAAGCGCCCGTCAGATACAATAGACCGACGGCCCGGCTGANGCTTTCCTCAGATGNGATTCCAATACGAGCTCCGCAAAGACGACCGGGTCGCGATCCACCGTCGCGGTAACACTGNCATTCTGACAGGCGGGGCCACTGCCGATTTCCGGGACAGCCTCCGGGCCGCGGCCCGGCACGGCGACGCGCGCGAGATGGCCCAGGGCGCCGGTCAATGCAAAGGAGGCAACGAGCGGCCCGCCGAACACTGCACGCAGACTCCCGCACCGCCGCGCCCGTGATCAGCTTCGACGACGAGAGGCTCCGCTCCGCGCGCGACAAATGGCAATACAGAGGGCAGATACGCCCGCCGTTCGCGGAGACACCCGGGCCGGGACAACGGTCTGTCTGGGATTTCCCGCGCCCGCCGGCGATCGGCCCCGACTCCCGCGAGGTGCTGGTCCGCTGCCGTGGTGAAACGCTCGCCGCAACACGGCGCGCGCTCACCGTGTGTGAGACGGCGAGCCCACCCACCTGGTACATCCCTTTGCAGGACATCCGCGCGGAACGGCTCCGTGCGGTTCCCGGCCCATCGGTGTGCGAGTGGAAGGGTGTCGCGAGTTACTACGACATCGTCGTCGACGGGCTGAGTCTCCCCAGAGCGGCGTGGACCTATGCCTCCCCCTTTCCCGGTGCGGAAGCGCTGAACGGCCACTTCGCCTTCTATCCCCATCAGTTAGAATGTTTCGTCACGGGCGAGCCCGTCCAGCCCCAGCCCGGCCATCTTTATGCCGGCTGGGTGACGAACGACGTGTGCGGCCCGTTCAAAGGTGCTCCGGGAACCGAATGGTGGTGACATGCGAGACATGCGCGTCTGGCTGCTGGCTCTGACTCTCAGCCTCACGGCCGTCGCAAGTGCGGATTTCAACACTGCCGCTGAAGCCTACCGGCGTCAGGACTATGTGAGCGCTTTTGCCCAGTTCGAGCCGCTCGCGCGGGCGGGCGACCCTCGCGCGCAGACGGTCATTGCGCTCATGTACGAGTACGGCGAGTCCGTCAAACCCGACTACGGCGTCGCGTTCGACTGGTATCTGCAGGCGGCCAGGCAAGGCTATGCCCCGGCTCAGTTCAACGTCGGCATGATGCTCGCGGCCGGGCAGGGGACCGGCCCGAACCGCGACGAAGCACTCGCCTGGCTGCGTAAGGCGGCAGACAACGGCTACGACCGGGCCCATGGCGAACTCAGCCGTCTGGGCCAGTCTGCCGGTCAGAGTACCGGTGAAATCAGGGAGTGGTCGCAGGCGTGGAACTTCCGCCTCCCCGACAGCTACAGGTACGGCGAATCTGAAGACAACGCCGCGGCAGGCCCATACAAGGTTCAGCTCGGCGCGATGCGCTCACGGGAGGCAACTCAATCTCTTTGGGACGGCATGATTGCGGACCAGCCCGAACTCTTTGCCCGGCTCTCGCCGCGATTTCTGCGCTTCCAAGGTAGTCGGACCATCTATCGACTGCAGGCGGGACCGTTCGAGTCGCTTGATGCGGCGCGGACCTTCTGTGCTGAAGTCGTGTCGGCGGCGGGCTGTCTGCCGCTGCGGAACTGACGGCGCGTTGTGTCAGAACTCCGCCCCGCGTGCAGCGACCCGGGCAGGCAGTGGCGCAAGCCCACTCTGTCACAGTGCGCGTTGAGCGACTCGTCGCCCGTCTCGCAACGCCTCCTCGCGTTCCACTTTCGATACGCCGCTCGACGTCACTCTGCAGGAGAACTCCGCGTCGAGGCGTTCCTTCCAACGGATGCCGCCTCAGAGAGACGGCTGCGCGCACTCGCCGCCGCAGGCTGATTTGAGCCTTCCCCGGGACACGCGCTTTTGCGCCCTGACCGCACGGTGAGCGCAACCGGCATCAACCGGTGTCTCAACTGCGGCGGCGCGCTGCGGAGGCGCTTTTGCCATGACTGCGGGCAGCGCGAGCGGAGCCTCCGGCGCACCTCGTACTCGCGCTCCATAACCACAGCTTCCTGTTCCTCGCGCTCA
>PBVL01000056.1 GCA_002728675.1 Gammaproteobacteria bacterium | reverse complement strand
CGGGTCATGTCCCTGCGGTACGTTACGCCGTCGAACTGCTGGGCCGGGAACGCCCGATCGCCCGGGACGGTCAGCGCATGGCGCACTTACGGGAGTCGCTCGAGCAGATTTCGAACAGGTATGGGCTTGCTGAAGATGACGCGATCTTTGACGCCGGGTGTATTGATGCCATTGCAGGCGTGTTCGAACAGACGCTCTCCCGGGATGGCGGACGGATTCAGGTGATCGGTGCCCGTGAGCACCTGCAGCGGGAGGCCAACGTCGCTCGGGTGCGGGCGCTGCTGCTCGCCGGGTTTCGCTCGGCTGTCCTGTGGCGCCAGCTGGGCGGGTCGCGGTTGCGTCTGCTGCTGGGTTGGGGTGCGACTCGTGAGGCGGTTCGGCTGTCCCATGACATGCTGAATACGGTTGCCGACCAATAATCAGCCACCACGTGGGTGGCACAGAGCGACTGTCTCATGCAGACCCCTGTACCTCCACTCAGGCATCGGAATCCCCGGCGTTCTGGCCCCGTTGAACCACAAGCCGTCGATCAAACTGCCGTGCCAGCGCTGTCGGATACGACAATCCCGCTGCGTGGACGCAACCCGAGGAGCAATCCATGAGACTTCTTCTTCTGCCAGCGGTGCTGTGCGCGCTTTCAGCTTGAACCAACGTCCTCGCAGATGGCCACGGGGCGCAATCCGGCCATGGTGGAGGTGCGCAGGCACAGGCGCAGGCCCGTGAACGCATGATGAAGATGGAACGCGCGCGGCGCGCGCATCAGGAGGGCGGCAACCGGGCGGAGGATCCGCTGGACGAATTGCTCTTCCCGCCTGAGCTGATCATGCGTCATCGCGAGTCGCTGGATCTGTCGAAGTCGCAGGGCAGGAAAATCGTGTCGCTGATATCGGGGTTTCAATCCGGAGTCGTCGAGACGCAGTGGAAACTGCTGGATGCAAAGGCGGCGGTCAGGACCCAGCTGGAAGCCGGGCGGATTGACGGGAAGGCGCTTGAGGCCGCGCTGGATGCCCTCTTTACAATGGAAAACACGGTCAGGCGCAGACACATCTTGTTGCGGGCGCAGTTGCGCAATGAGCTGAGCCCAGAGCAGGTTGTGTTGCTCCGCAGTCTGCGCTGAGGCGATCGACGACCGCTGCGCGCTCAGCCGCCGGCTTTGAGCCAGGCCGTCAGATGCTCGGCAAGGTCGGCGGCGTCCGCGTCCGCACCGTGAATAAAGCTTGATGAGCGTCTGCGCAGGAATGTGAGGCCAAGCGCGTAGACACCGGGCGCGGCGTCCACCACCCCGCCCGTGTGGCTCAGCTTGCCCTTGCGATCGAACACCGGCAGATCGAGCCAGCTGTAGTCGGGCCGGTAACCGGTCGCCCAGACCACTGAGGCAATGCCCGCCCGTTCGAGGTTGATCATGAGACGCGGCGAGTCGGGGACGTTCGTCGGTGCGGGACGCTCGCCCGGTTGCGTGTCCGGATTGTGCTCGTCAATCCACTCGTCGATCTGGCCGAGCAGGCGGCCCAGCTTCAGGTCTGCAAGTGAACAGACGTTCCTGAGCGAACCTGAGAACTGCGCGTTGCCGTCGTTGTAGCCGGCAAACCTGCCGACCAGTTCGACCCCGCGCGCGGTCAGCGCGTTGAGATCGAGCGTGCTGCGATCCTCGGTACCTACGAGCTGTGGCGAGGGGACGTTGCGGACCCGGACCAGATCGTCGACGTCGTCGAGGCCTTCGTCCAGCCGCCCGGTCTCCTGCAGCCAGTGCTGGATGTCCCGGCCCCGGTAGGTGCGCGGCATGCGGACGTGTTCGCCAACGGCGAGCGTCACCGGGTGCCCGGCGCCNGCCAGTTCCGCCGCNATCTGCAGGCCGCTNGCGGATGCGCCGACGACGAGGACACCGCCTGCCGGAACGTCCGCCGGGGATTTGTAATCGAAAGCGGTGATGGAGNCGACNTCGTCAGGCAGGCGTGCCGCCGCTTCCGGGATCGCTGGCGCGTTGCAGGCGCCGCTCGCCAGGACGACACTGNGGCAGGTCCATGTCCCCTTGTTCGTATCCACGACGTAGCCGGAGTCGTCGGCACGTACTGAGGTCACGCATGTCCCGGTATGCACCGGAGCCTCGATCGTCCGGGCATAGGCGTCGATGAAACTGACGACTTCGGCGCAGCGCATGAAGCCGTCCGGATCCGCGCCTTCGTAGGTGAACCCGGGCAACTGGTTTTGCCAGTTGGGCGTCAGCAGGCGCAGGGAATCCCAGCGCTCGTGCCGCCAACTGTTCGCCACCGCGCCCCGCTCGAGCACCACGTGCGGCACGTCGCGCGCCGCAAGGTGGTAGCTCATGGCGAGGCCGCTGTGGCCCGCGCCGACGATGACGGTCGTTACGTCCCGGGACTCACTCATGCGCACATCGCTCTGGCGACCGTCCCTGTTACTTGACCTGCACCGTGACGTTCGTCGGGTTCGTCAGGATGTCGTACACGGCGGAACGCTTCTGCGATTGCGCCACGAGTGCTTCGATGTCTTCCGCCGAGGCGTCCGCGTCGATATCGAACGTGACGCGAATGTCCTGGAAGCCGTTGCGGACGTCCGGGTCGGCCCCGAGGATGCCGAGAATGTCCATCTTGCCTTCGAGCTTCGCTTCGACCGACTTGAGCTGGATGTCCCTGTTCTGGGCCACCGAGGCAACGCCGGCGGTCAGGCAGCTTGCGAGACCAACCAGCACGTACTCGACCGGCGTTGCGCCGTTGTCTTCGGCTGCGAACACTTCCGGGTGGTCGGAGTCGAAGGTGAACTCCGTCTTGTGATTCTGCTCGCCACCAAGGCCGCCAAAGCCGCGAACGGCAGACTGGCTGTGGGTGCCGTTGACCCATTTGCAGGACGCCCGCCACTCGAACTGCGCACCGGCCGGCTCTTTGCTCAGCGCATCCCGCGCTGCCAGCAGCGCGTCGACGTTCACTCCGTTTTGTACCTTCGACTCTGACACGACTCTCTCCTCGCCTGGTTCTGTGGGGTCCGGTTCGGGGACCGGGGGGCGGAGTTTAGCGCGCCCTGACGGCCTGTGGTGAGCCTGCCTGTGGTGAACCGGTCGCGCATTCATCAGAATGAGCGTGCAGGAGGACGGCATGCAGAAGCGCCGAATCGAAGTGGAACCCTGGAGTACCGAGTGGGCGGCGCGCTATGCCGAGGCGCGGGTCGCGCTCGAGCGCGTGTGGCCGGAGGCGCGTGCCTGGCATCACATTGGCAGTACCGCGGTGCAGGGGCTTTCGGCGAAGCCGACGATCGACATTCTCGTCGTGCTGCCGCGTGGAATCGACGTCGAGGCCCGCCACCCGCGCATGGCCGAGTTGTCCTATGACTGCAGAGGTGAGTGTCTCGACGCGCCCCAACCCGGGATGCCGGGGCGCTTTTACTTCGTGTTGCGTGACGGGTCGGTGCATCGTGTCCACGTGCACGTCGTCCACGAAGGGCATTTCGAGATCGAACTGCTGCTCGGCGTGCGCGACTACCTGCGCGGAAACGCCGACGCGAGGGCACGTTACGGCGCGCTCAAGACGTCGCTCGCCCGGGCCAACCGGTATGACAATTTCGGCTACATGCGGGGTAAGGACGCGGCCGTCAGGGAGCTTGTCGAGGCAGCCCGGGACTGGCAGCGCACGCTCAACGCGGCCATTGCTGGTGAGGAGGCAAGCTGATGGACGTGCATGCGCCCTATCTCGTGTTTCTGGCCAACGCCCATGACCGGCTTGCGGCCAAGACGGGCTACGCCCTGGTCGACTGGTGCCCCGAACGAGTACTCGGCCAGTGTCGGATGGACGGCTGCGTCGCGGACCTTGGTGTACGCGAGTTGTCACCCGAGCAGGCTGCCGCGGAAGGCGCTAGGACCTTTGTGATCGGTACGGTCAGCCCGGGTGGCGCGCTGCAGGGCAGCTGGCTCCGATTGCTGGAAAGGGCGCTGGACGCCGGCCTCGATGTCGCAAGCGGAATGCACCGACGCCTGGCGGACGTGCCCGAACTCGTGGCGCGCGCCGAACTGCGTGGTTGCCGGCTGATCGATCTGCGCCATCACGACGGGGCGCTTGGGGTGGGCACGGGGAAACCCAGGGCGGGCAAGCGCCTGCTGACGGTCGGCACCGACTGCTCGATCGGCAAGAAGTACGCGGCGCTTGCGCTGGCGGCAGGATTGCGCAAACGCGGACACGCGGCCGACTTCAGAGCGACCGGGCAGACGGGAATCCTCATCGCGGGAACGGGCATCGCGGTGGATGCTGTCGTGTCGGACTTCGTGTCGGGCGCGGCGGAGGCGCTGTCGCCGGAAGCGGACCCCGGGCACTGGGACGTCGTCGAGGGTCAGGGGTCGCTGCTGCACCCGTCGTTCGCAGGCGTCACGCTCGGACTGCTGCAGGGTTCCCAGCCGGATGCGTTCGTGCTGTGTCACGAAACAACCCGCACCCACATGCGCAATGTCGACACACCCATGCCGGACCCGGCAGAGGTCATCGAATTGACGATTCGCCTGGGGCGCGCGACGAACCCTTCGATTCAGTGCGTCGGGATTGCGCTCAATACATCGGGCCTGAGCGAGGCGCAGGCGGTAGCCGCGAAGCAGGCGCTTGCGACACGTCACGCGCTCCCCGTGATCGACCCTCTGGTTGACGGTGTCACACCCATTCTCGACCGGCTGCTCGCGTCATTATGAGGTGTGCATTCAATGCGGTTCACGAAGCGTGGCCGATTGCCGGGGACTTCCGGATTGCCCGGGGCAGCAAGCGGTGGGCGGATGTCGTGGTTGTGACAGTTGCCCAAGACGGCGCTGTGGGCGCCGGTGAATGTGTGCCGTACGCCAGGTACGGTGAATCCGTGCGCGGGTGCATCGACGAACTGCGTAAATTTCTGGGACGCCGGCGGCGATTGCCCACGCGCGAGGAACTGATTGCCTCGATGCC
The DNA here is from genome assembly GCA_002728675.1 of Gammaproteobacteria bacterium. GTDB lineage: Bacteria > Pseudomonadota > Gammaproteobacteria > Pseudomonadales > Azotimanducaceae. The sequence continues at coordinate 46,006 of PBVL01000056.1, read as the reverse complement.
TGCCGGTGCGGGGCGCAACGCACTCGACTGCGCGCTCGTCGATCTCGAAGCGGCGCTGACCGGGCGCCCGGCATGGGAGGTGCTCGAACTGCCGGAGCCCGTGCAGGTCCAGACGGCGCTGACCCTGTCGCTCGACACGCCGGAGGCGATGGCGCGCGCGGTGGAGCGGCCCTGGCCGCTTCTGAAATGCAAACTCGGCGGAGACGACGTGGGCGCGGACGCCGCGCGATTGAGGGCGGTCAGGGAGGCCGCGCCGGAGGCGAGGTTGATCGTCGACGCGAACGAGAGCTGGTCGGTGAGTTATCTGGAAGCTATGTTCGGGCCGCTGACCGAGGTTGACGTCGCGCTCCTGGAGCAGCCGTTGCCCGCGGACGCTGACGATGCCCTGGTTGCGCTCGATGCGCCGTTGCCGATCGGCGCGGATGAGAGCGTGCACGATGGTCTTGCGCTCGATGCGCTGGCCGAGAAATATACGGTGCTGAATCTGAAGCTCGACAAGACGGGCGGCGTCACCCGGGCGCTCGCCGTCCGCGACGCGGTGCGCGACGCGGGGCTCGGGGTCATGGTGGGCTGCATGGTCGCAACGTCGCTCTGGATGCTGCCCGCGCTGCTCGTGGCGCAGGGTGCGCGCTTCGTCGACCTCGATGGTGGACTGCTGCTTCGGGGGGACCGGGTGCGCGGTGTGGAGTACGGAACGGGTACGGCCGCGTGGCCGCGGAAGTCGTGTTGGGGAGGTGACCTTGGGCGCTGAAGACAGAGTGATCTGGCGGGACGGAGAGTTCATTGCCTGGGCCGATGCCACAGTGCACGTGCTGGCCCAGAGCCTGCAGCGGGGTTCGCTTGCGTTCGACTACATGGCGGTGCACCGACCATCGCGCGGCCCGGCTGTCTTCCGGGTTGATGACCACATCCGGCGGCTTTTCAACACGTGCGGGATCATGGGGCTGCCGATCGCGTACGAAGTCGACGAGTTGATCGAGGCTACGCTTGAGACCGTGCGGCGCAACGAAGGGGCCCGGTCGGTTCGGATCAGTGCGCTGTTCCCGTCGGTCGAAGTGGAGCTGGTGCCCCAGGACCCTCATATTGCGGTCTTCATTGCCGCCTACGACAGTCGCAAGGACATCATCGAGGGGAAGCCAGGCAAACCGCACTTTGCCGCGGAACTGTCGCTGAAGGTCGAACGCGTCAAACGCAGCCGTCGGCACGACCTCATCCCGCCCCAGGCCAAGGTCGCCGCGAGCTACACGCCTTCCCTGCCCGCCAAGTGGCAGGCGCGCCGCGAGGGCTTCGACGACATCATCTTACTGGACGAACACGATCAGCTGACGGAGGCGCCCACTTCGAATCTCTTTCTCGTCACCGCGGACGGTACGCTGGCAACGCCGACCGGGGAGCAGGCGCTCCGCGGGATCACGCGCGACTCGGTGATTCAGATCGCGCGGGAGCTGGGTTTTGCGGTCGAGGAGCGCAGTATCGGCGTGGACGAACTCGACACTGCGCGGGAGGTGTTCATGACCGGCACGTCCGTCGGAGTCTGGCCTGTCATCCGCATTGACGGTGAGCCCGTTGGCAACGGTGCGGTCGGCACGGAGACGGCGAGGCTCAAGGCCCGGTTCGATGCGGTCGTGGCGGGCGATGTGCCTGAGTTCGCCCACTGGCTGCACCCCGTCAGTCAGAGCCTGGAGCGGCCAGAGAATCCGGATGGGTGAATTCGACCCGATGGACACCAATGAAGTGGCGCTGGGTCGTGACAGGCGGAGCGCAATCACGGAGGTGCGGACGGGCTCCGGGACTGAACGGAATGCCTGATGCTGCCTTGCGCGCTATTGATCGAAAAATGAATCGCTGACTTTTTCGGCGCGCTCAGGCGGCGTCGGGGTTCGGGTCTGTCATCGGCAAGGCGGCGTCCATGGTCCACTCCATCAGGCTGCCGTCGTAGACGGAAACGTCGTCGTGCCCGAACAGCGCAAGCGCAAAGGCGTCGACCGTCGCCGCGATCGCTCCGCCGCAGTACGTGATGACACGCGGGGCGTCGAGTAGCCCCGAGTCGCGGAGGATCGCCTCGATCTCATCATCGGATCGGAAGCGTGCCGTATTGCCGGTCACGAACGCGCCCATCGGCACGTTGATGGCCGACGTGATGTGGCCTTTGCGGGGACCGTAGCCGGCGCTGGTGCCATCGAAGGACTCCGGCGCGAGCGCGTCGACGAGGCACGTGTCGGCCGACTCGACTCCGGCCAGCACGTCGTCGCGGCCGGCGTGACCGCGCTGCCAGTCGGCTTTTGGAGTGAACGATCCCGGAGCGGGCGTCTCTGCCGGCGCGTCTGTCATTGGCAGACCTTCGGCTTCCCAACGTTCGATGCCGCCGTTCAGGATGGCGCAGTCGACGCCGCCGTGATGCATGGTCCACCATGCCCGCGTGCACCACATCGTGCCGTTGTCGATCCCGTCGCGCGGGGTCCGTGCGACGATGACCACACGCGTGTCGTTGCTGATTCCGAATCGTTCCATTGTCGCGGCGAAGCGGTCCGCGGATGGCCAGGTCCACGGCAGCACCGCGTCCGGCGCGGACAGGTCCCCGTATCCGGAAGCGACGTCCAGGAAGTGCGAACCGGGGATGTGCGCCGGCTCGAAACACTCGGCGAGCGCACGGTTCTCGAGTTTGGACGTGAGCATGGCGGTGACGTCCAGCACCACGACCTCACCCAGGTGGGCGTGGAGCCAGTCGGGCTCGACCAGATACAGCGGATTCACGAAGGCCATGGGGTTCTCCTCTGGGGACGCTCGAAGCCGGACTATCTGTTGAACGGACCGCCCTGGCAAGCGCAACGGCGGCGGTGCGCCTCATGTACACTCCCCGCGCTCTGACAGAGGGGGGGTGCCCTTGCAGGCCTACATCATTCGCCGGTTGCTGGCGCTCATACCGACACTGCTCTTTGCGAGCCTGATCGTCTTCGTGTCGATGCGCCTCATTCCGGGAGACATCATCGATCTGATGCTTGCGCAGAACGACCTCGCGACAGGTCAGGACCGAGCCAAGATCGAAGCCGCGCTCGGTCTCGATCAGCCGGTCTACATCCAGTACTTCAAGTGGCTGGCAGGCGTGGTGCAGGGCGATTTCGGCAACTCGCTCTGGCAGAACACCCCGGTCGGGCAGCAGATGCTCGAACGTTTGCCGATCACCTTCGAGTTGGGTTTGCTCTCACTGCTTGTTGCCCTGAGCGTCGCGCTGCCGATCGGCATCTACTCGGCGATGCGCCAGGACACGGCCGGCGATTACATTGCGCGTTCGTTCTCGCTGGTGATGCTGGCGATTCCGAGCTTCTGGCTCGGTACGCTGGTCATGGTGTTTCCGTCCGTGTGGTGGCGCTGGTCGCCCGCGCTGGAATACACGCCATTCCTTGACGATCCGATCGCGAACCTCTCGCACATGATCGTGCCCGCGATCCTTCTGGGCCTGTCGATCTCGGCGGTCACCATGCGCATGACCCGGACGATGATGTTGGAGGTCATGCGGCAGGATTACATCCGCACGGCGCGCGCCAAGGGGCTGAAAGAGAACCTTGTCGTCGTCCGGCACGCGCTGCGTAACGGGCTGATCCCGGTGGTCACGCTCATCGGACTGCAGGCCCCGCTGCTCATTGGCGGCGCGGTCATTCTCGAACAGATCTTCGTCGTGCCGGGTATGGGTCTGCTGTTGCTCGAAGCCGTCTTCCAGCGGGACTACCCGGTGATTTCCGGTGTATTCCTCGTGGTCGGGGTGGCGATTCTCGTCATCAACCTGATTGTCGATCTCAGCTACGGTCTGCTCGATCCGAAGGTACGTCACCAATGAGCGCCGTACTCGAAGCCAAAACCGGGACCGCCCCGCCTGCGACGTCTTCGCCACTCATGGGCTTCGTCCGCCGGGTGATCCGCGAGAAGCCGCTTGGTGCCGCCGGCGGCCTGATCTTCGTGATTTTCCTGTTCTGCGGGATCTTCGCCGACGTGCTTGCGACACACGGCATGAACGACACCAATCTGCACATGCGGCTCGAAAGTCCGTCGCTCGAAGCGCCGCTTGGCACCGACCACCTAGGCCGGGACGTGCTGTCCCGGGTGCTGATCGGTGCGCAGCTCAGTATGATCGTTGGGTTTCTTGCGGCAGGTCTGGGGACGGTCATATCGATTGTCATCGGGCTCGTGTCCGGCTATTTCGGCGGCAAGGTCGACATGCTCATCCAGCGCATGGTGGACGCGTGGATGACGTTCCCCGATCTCGTGCTGCTGATTGTGGTTGTCTCGATCGTCGGTCCGGGGATTCCGCAGATCGTGATCATCCTCGGCTGTCTCTACGGCATCGCCGGCTCCCGGATCGTCCGCGGCGCGGTCGTTTCCGTGCAGGAGAACATGTACATCCACGCCGCTCAGTCCATCGGCGCGCGGACGGTCTACATTTTGTGGCGACACATCCTCCCGAACATCATGCCGGTCGTGATCGTGCTGTTCACAACGCGGATCGGCGCGGTCATCCTGACCGAGGCCGGGCTGTCGTTCCTGGGTCTCGGCGTGCCGCCACCCGCTCCCACCTGGGGCGCGATGCTGAGCGGCACGGGGCGCACCTACATGTACCTTGGCCCGTGGCTCGCGCTCGCACCGGGGCTGTGCCTCGCGATCGTGGTGTACGCCATCAACGTGTTCGGAGACGCGCTGCGGGATCTGCTTGATCCGCGCATGCGTGGGGGGTAGCCGGTTGAGTCTGCTTGAAATCGAAGATCTGTCGGTCACGTTTCGTACGGATCGGGGCATGGTGCGGGCCGTCGACTCGGTTGACCTGCATGTGGACGCCGGCGAGACGCTGGCGATCGTTGGTGAGAGCGGGTCCGGCAAGAGCGTCACCGCGTTGTCGATCCTGCAGCTCATTGGCGACAACGGCTCGATTGAGCGCGGTGAGATTCGCTTCGACGGCACCAACCTGCTGGGGCTCGACGGTGACGCGATCCGCGACGTGCGCGGCGACCGGATTGCGATGATTTTCCAGGAACCGATGTCGTCGCTGAATCCCGTGCTCACAATTGGCAAACAGGTGGCCGAGCCCATCTGGCTGCACCGGAAGAAATCCTGGTCGGACGCGTTGGAACAGGCTGGGGAACTGCTCGCTCGGGTTGCAATTCCGGACGCCGACAAACGCCTTGGCGACTTCCCTCATCATTTCTCCGGCGGTATGCGCCAGCGCGTGATGATCGCGATGGCGCTTGCTTGTGAGCCGAGGCTCATCATTGCCGACGAGCCCACCACCGCGCTCGATGTCACGGTGCAGGCACAGATTCTGTCGCTTCTGAAAGAACTCACGCGGGAGGCGAACTCCGCGCTGATTCTCATCACGCACGACCTTGGGGTCGTCGCGCGCTATGCGGATCGGGTCGCGGTGATGTACGGCGGTCGCATCGTCGAGTCCGCGTCGGCGCTCGATCTCTACAAGCGACCCAAACACCCGTACACGCGCGGTCTGATGGCGTCGATCCCCGGTCTCGACGGCGAAGCGGGCAAACGTCTGCAGTCGATTGTGGGTCAGCCGCCCGATCTCGCAAATCTGCCCCCTGGCTGCGCGTTTGCGCCCCGCTGCGAATTTGCGCGGAACGTCTGTCGTGGTGCACCGCCGCCGCTCGAACTTGTGGAGGAGGCGCATCTGATGGCCTGTTACGGCGATGAGTGAGCAACCGGTGATGGAACAGGCACCCGCGGACGCGCTGCTGCGGGTTCGCGACCTGCGGGTGCACTTCCCCGTTACCGAAGGCGTACTCGTGCAGAAGCAGGTTGCATCGGTCAAGGCCGTTGATGGGGTGAGCTTCGATTTGCGCTCCGGTGAGACCTTTGGACTTGTCGGAGAAAGCGGGTGCGGCAAGTCGACCACCGCGCTCGCGGTCCTGCGCATGCTCGAACCGACTGCCGGGCGGATCGAGTTCGAGGGGGTGGACATGACCCACCTCACGCAGGCGGAGATGCGACCCATCAGGCAGCGTCTGCAGATGGTCTACCAGGACCCGTTTGGTTCGCTGAACCCGCGGATGAAGGTCGGTGACATCATCGGCGAGCCCTTGCGGGTGCACGGCCGCGCGCAGGACAAGGCGAAGTACCGGACCCGTGTTGGCGAGCTGATGGACCTCGTGGGACTGCTGCCCGACATGGCCGAGCGTTATCCGCACGAGTTTTCGGGGGGTCAGCGGCAGCGCATCGGCATCGCGCGAGCGCTCGCCCTCGAACCGTCACTGCTGATCTGTGACGAGCCGGTATCAGCGCTCGATGTCTCGATCCAGGCACAGGTCGTGAATCTTTTCATGGAACTGCAGGAGCGGTTGAGCCTTGCGTACCTGTTCATCGCGCACGACCTGTCGGTGGTCTGGCACATCAGCAACCGGATTGGCGTCATGTACCTCGGTCAGATCGTGGAGATTGCGGATCGCGATGAACTGTTTCGTAATCCGCGCCATCCGTACACGCAGGCCCTGCTTGCGGCGGTCCCGGTGGCGGACCCTGAACTCGAAGCGACGCGTGAACAGCAGTTGATCACGGGTGAGGTGCCGTCTGTGCGCGACCCACCTGCGGGCTGTCACTTTCATCCGCGCTGTCCGCACGCCACCGATCGATGTCGGTCGGAAGAGCCGCATCTGCGCGCTGCCGGTGGCGCAGAGGTGGCATGTCACCTGTTCTAGGATCAGGCCTGAGCGACGGCCGATCCGGCCAGGGCTCACCCCAGGTACTTCCGAACCGGAGTGGCCTCGGCGGCTTCGGCGAGCCAGGTCATTGAGCTATCGTCGAGCATGGCCCTCGCCGCGCGGTGCAGGGCGCCGATCGAAACCCAGTTCAGCGCGCCGCCGAGGCTGATCCTGTGCGCGCCCGCATCAGCGAGCTCGGTCAGGGTGGCATCCGGAAAGAAACTCCCAAGCACGTTGAAGGGACGATCGAGTTCAGTGGTCACCGAGCGCAGGTCGTCGAGCGAGCGGATTCCGGGGCCGTACAGCACGTGTGCGCCCGCATCCGCGAAGGCCTGCAGGCGGCGCACGGTGTCGTCCAGATCATCCACGCCGCGCAGCAGGTTCTCGGCGCGGGCAGTCAGCTGGAAGGCGCCGAGTGACCGGGCAGCCTCGGCGGCGGCCGCCACTCGCTCGACCGCGTGGTCGAAGTCGTACAGGCGGGACTCGTCCCGCGACCAGTCTTCAATCGAACATCCCGCGATGCCCGTGTGGGCGACCGCGAGCACGTTGTGTGCAACCTCGGCCGGGTCGGCGGCGAACCCGTCTTCGAAATCGCAGTTCACGGGAATGGAGGTTGCGCGCGCGACCAGTCGGCAGTGGGCCAGACAGTCGTCGAGCGTGATGTCGCCGTCACTCAGCCCAAGCGTACAGGCGAGGCCCGCGCTGCTCGTCGCGAGCGCTTTGAAGCCCACGCCTTCGAGTACCCGCGCCGAGCCGGCGTCCCAGGGATTGGGAATGACAAAAGGGGCGTTACCCTCGTGCAGTTCCTTCAGCGCCGTGCACTGTTTCCCGTCGATCATGAGTGTGTACCTGCAGGTTGGATCTTCAGGCTGAATAGAAGTGTTCGTGCCATACGGCGCGTTCGTTTGCGCCGAAATCGGACACGAGCCGGGAGGTTTGGTCGAACACCATCGTGCTGCGATCGGCGGCCTCGTAGGCGGGCCATTCCGGAATACCCGCGTGCCCGGGATTGCCGGTTCGCGCGAACGCGATCCACGCTTCGGACATCTGGTCGGCCATCGCCTGTGGCGCGCCACCCTCGCCGACAAACCGGGAGGACACGGCAACATTGTCGAAGACGAAGGGGATTTCCAGGCCGTGCGGTGTACGCAGCGTGCCGCGGCCGGCGGGTGTGCGATAGGTCAGTGTGTAGAGGAACACCGGCGCGGCATTTCGCGCGGCCTTGCGCTCGGCGAGCACGAGCGTGTCGATGGGGTAGCGGGACCTCCCGGTCAGGATGAATGCCAGCAGATCCGAAGGTGTCGCGTGCGGGTAGTGCGCGCGGTAGGCCGCGAGGGTCTCGGCCGCAATGTCCTCCTGCTCCAGCCGGGCTTCGAGGCCCTGCTCCGTCAGTTCCCCGAGGTCCGGGTCTCTGCCCATGAAGAGCGTCCACTCGGTTTCGTTGTAGCCGGCGATGATCGGAATGGTGTCCGAAATGGCGGGAGCCTCGGGGTCGAACGGCTGGCCCGGCAGGATGCGCCCGTCCGCAACGGGCGCAAATACCTGGGAAAGGCCCGGAGCGCCACGGCCAAAGTGCGCGATCGCTTGTTTCTGCGCCTCAACAATCGTGTCAGCGGGCAGCGCCTGGAGCGACTCCAGAACGTCGGAGTGAATTCCGAGGCGGTCGAGCATGAACTCACCAAGCCGCGTCACGCCGTCGACCGTGTTCATGAAGACGGCCGGACCGCTCTGGATCACGCCCTTGTGAAAAAGCCCTTGTGCTGCCGGCATCGCGAGCAGCGTGGTGACTTTTCGGCCGCCGCCCGACTCGCCGAACAACGTGACGTTGCCGGGGTCACCGCCAAACGCGGCGACGTTGTCACGGACCCACTCGAGTGCGAGCACGATATCCAGCATGCCGACGTTGACGGAGTCGGGCGCATCGGTGAGATAGGCAAGGTGCAGGAACCCGAGCGCCCCAAGACGATGGTTGATGCTGACGACCACGACGTCGCCCCGCCTGGCGAGGTTCGCGCCCTCGTACATGGAGCCGGAGGCCGAGCCGCTGTAGAAACCGCCGCCGTGCAGCCAGACCATGACCGGTCGCTTTGCGTCGTCGGCTGACGGGGTCCAGACGTTCAGGCGCAGACAGTCCTCTCCCGGCGGCAGGTCGAAATTGTTCGTGGTCGCGCCCGCCTTGGGGCGCGGGCCGCGGGACTGAACGGCATCGGCCCCGTACGCATCCGCGTGCAGGGTACCAGTCCACGGGTCGGGTGTTTTGGGCGGCAGGAAGCGCGCAGCGCCGCCCGTATCCGCTCCGTAGGGGATTCCCCTGAAGCTCGTGACGCCTTCCGCGGTGACGCCGCGCACGTCGCCGCCGGTGGTGCGGACCATGCTGGTTCTCCCTGCGCTTTGGCCCGTTGTAGCATGCCCGCGTCACCGCGACATCCCTTTCAGTGTGCGGGTACCAACATGATGGGGGTCGAGGCGTCGGGGCTGCCCACCAGAGCGCCAGTCAGGCTGTCTCCCGAGGTGAATTCGAACTCACCGAATTGTGCCGACAGGCTGGCTGACCTCGAAGCGGTCCGGCGCGACCTGGATGAGCACCGCGCCTGAACGCGCCGCGCCGGCATCCTTACTCCAGCATCCGCTCTCTGCGGTTGGCGCGCATGAAGGCGAGCGCGAGGATGCCCGCCATCACCAGAACGATGCCGATGCGGTTCTGCAGCGTGCGCGCCAGAATCTCGCCGGAACTCAGGATGGTGTTGGGGTCGGCCGCCAGCGCGAACGGGTTGTAGAACGGTGAGATCACGATCTGGTTGTCGCCCATGTCGGTGATCATTCCGTTGAAGGCCAACACGACGCCCGTTGCCATGGCCGCTGCCGCCTCACCGCGGAACAGCGCGCCAAACGCGGTCGACAGGACGAGGTAGAACACAGATGCCTGCAGCGCGCCGTAGAGCACCCCCGGCGGGTAGGTATGAAACAGGACGAGCGCCGCGATCGCGAGCAGTGCTTCCGCGCCGATGAGAATCGCGAGCGAGGCGCCGAGCTTTGCAAACCACAGCTTCTGGATGCCGCCCGGCACGGTATAGGACACCTCGAGGCTGCCGTCGTCGATCTCGCCGGCGATCACGCGTATGCCAAGGAAGATCGCGAGCGCCGCAAGTGGGATTCCGATGAGCGTGCCCTGGGTTGCCTCGGGCTCGATCGTTTCGCCGTTGAACATGAAGAGGACGCGCACGAAAATCGGCCAGGCGAGCGGCAGGAGCGGCAGCAACCACCATCTGCTCCCCGCCATCAACACGATGGCCTGGCGTGCGAAACCGACATCGAACGGCATGCTCAAGCGGGCTCCTGCGCGTCCTGGGCGGCGTTGACGTCTTCACCGGTACGCGCCAGCAACCGCATATAACCGTCTTCGAGCGTCGGGTCAGTGGCGGTTGCGCCGGTCGGTGCGCCGGCAGACAGGATGCGGTGGACAATCGAGCCGTCTGCCGCGGGCTTCTCTTCCAGGTGAATGGACCCGGCCGGCAGTTCCGGCTCGACATGCGCCGGGGCGCGTAGCTCCCATACGCATCCCGCCGCCTCGTTTGCGAGATCTCCCGTATCTCCGTCGAAGCGCAGTTCGCCCCGCGCGATGACCAACACCCGGTCACAGGCAACGGCCACGTCTTCGACCACATGGGTCGAGAACAGGACGATACGGTCGCGGGCGAGGCGCGAGAGGAGATTCCGGAAGCGGATGCGCTCCCGTGGATCGAGCCCCACGGTTGGTTCATCCACGATGATCACAGGTGGCAGCCGGAGCAATGTCCGCGCGACCGCGACGCGCTGCCGCATCCCACCGGACAGCGAGCCGATCGTGGCGTCCATCTTGTCGCTGAGGCCGACGTCGTTCAGCAGGGACGAGACCCGTTCTGCTCGCTCGGCGGGGCGGATGTCGTACAGCGCCGCAAACCATGTGAGGTACTGGCGGGCGGTCATGTTGCCGGGGATGCCCGCGTCCTGCGGCAGGTAACCCACCCAACGCGCGAGGAACCGCTGAATCAGCGGTAACCGCACGCCGCCGTACTTGATGACGCCCCGGCTCGGGTTGAGCACGCCGGCCAGTTGGCGAATGAGGGTTGTCTTGCCCGCGCCGTTGGGCCCGAGGATTCCCACCATCCCGCGGGTCACCGTGAAACTCAGGCCGTTCAGGGCGGCGACCGGTGACACCGGCAGATCGAGGCCGAACCATCGAGCGGCAAAACTGCGCCAAACGTTCCTGACGGGACGCAGGCTGCCGCGCATGGCGCGCGCGCTGAGACGCCCGTCCGCCTGTCTCCGCGCGGAATCGCGCAACATCTGTATGGCGAGGACGACCACCGCTGCGAGCGTCAGGAAGACGGCCTGCCCGCCGTTGACCCCGTCGCCGCCAATCGCGGGTGCGACCGTGGTGATCCAGGCGAACAACGCCAGCGAGAGCCAGGGTGCGACGAACGCGAAGATGTTTTCCGGGCCGCCGGGCTGAACCTGGCCGAGGGCGGTTGCGTATCCTCTCAGTTTGCGAACTTCGAGCCCGAACCGAACGGTCAACAGTGTTGCGATCAGCAGGAAGACCAGCGTCCAGAATCCCGAACTGACCATGTACGCAAGGTAGCCGATACCGGCCGTCGCGAGGAACAGCGGTATCAGGCGCTCCCGGGCATCCGCCGGCCCGAACGCCGTGGCACCCGCCGCGACCACCTTGCGGGCGTACCGACCCTGGGCGAGCAGCGCCGACTGGATCGGGCTCGGTTCGCCGTAAATCTTGTGCAGGTGGCTGACTTCGAGACGCGGCGGTCCCGACGAGACGTCGGGTGCTGGCATCTCGCGTGGTCGGAACACGAGCACGACCGCGGCAAGCAGCAGGCCTCCCGTGAGCGCTGTCAGCGTCACTTGCCAGCCGAGGGATTGGATCGTCCCCGAGACGATCAAACCCGCCATGATCGCGGCAGTCGAGCCGAACCAGGCAAGTCCGAGCCAGGGGCCCACGCGCATGAAGATGACATCGAGTTTGCGGAGCAGGATGAAGCCGACCGGCATCATGAACAGCGTCAGGATGCTCGAGGTCACGAGACCACCCATGACGATGGTCGCGAACGGGGGCCAGATTTCGTTTTCCCGGCCCGTCGCAATCGCGAGCGGCCAGAGCCCCGCGAGCGTCGTCGCGGTGGTCATCATGACGGGCCGGGTCCGTTCGCGCACTGCCGCAAGCGCAGCGGCGCCCGCAGACCAGTGCGCACCACGCACCAGTTGTTGCATCCGATCGACAAGGAGGATTGCCGGATTCACCGTGAGTCCGATCAGCGCAACCGCGCCGAGCATGGCCATCATGTCGAACGGCAGGCCCGCGAACGCCAGTGCCCAGGTTGCGCCGAGTAGAGTCAGCGGCAGGGCGACAAGCACGAGCAGCGGCAACGCCAGAGACTCGAACGTCATCGCGAGCACGAGAAACAGCAGCAGGATCACGGGGATGATGACCTGTCTGAACTGGGTGCTCGACTCGTCCCGCGCCTTGGTTTCGATCGTGTAGCCGGGCGGCCGCGGAACCGCGCGCACCGCTTCCCTGATCTGGTCGTCGATCGCCAGCCGCGTCGGCCCGGACTGGGGGATGCCCCACTCCATTCGGTAGAACACCGACAGCTCGCGCCGACCGTTGTGATGCACGATGGTTGGCGGCGGAGGCATCTGGCGCATGGATGCAAGCATCGCGACGGGCACGACCCCCGCCTCGGTCTGCATTCGCATGCTCTGTAGCTCCATCGTCGCCGCGGAGTCGGAACGCGCGCCCAGCCGTTCCACGACCAGCGGTAGCTCGCGGCCGTTCGCCTGAACGAACCCGGTCTGCAGACGCTCACCCTCCCGGCCGGCGATGCGCAGCGATGGCAATACCTGGTCGAACGTCAGTCCAAGGGATTCGAACGCCCGGTGAACCGGTTCGACCCAAAACTCTTCGAGACCGGGTCGTGCTGATGACCACGCCTTGGAGACCTGCGGCATGGATTCGAGCTGTGCCCGAACGCTGGCGGCGAGGCGTTCGAGTGTTGCGCTGTCCGGACCGGACATCACGATCTCGTCCGCGCCGCCGCCGAACATCTGTCCGCCGCCACCCGCTTTCCCCGTGCCACGTTCTTCCTCACCAGGACGCAGGATCTGCAGTCCCCCGATCTTCTTGCCCGCCTTGTTGACCGCGTTGCGGATGTCCTGGGCGCGAAAGTCGGCCGGGCGGTCGTCGCGATCGATCAGGTGGACGGTGAGGGAACCGCCATCTTCGTCGATGCGGGTCTCGACCGATTCGACCGACGGCAGGCCCAGCGCCACGCGTTCGAGGCGCAGCATGGCGTGACTCGATTTTGCGAGCGAGCCGCTGGTTGTGGCGAAACGCGTCGCGAACTGGAGCTGATCAACGTTATCGGGGTCGTTGCTGCTGCTGTTGGAACTGACCCAGTTGAGCGCGATGACAAGCGTCACGAGTACAGCGGCAAGCGTTCCCGTGATCCAGGCCGGCGGATGTCGCAGCGCGCGCTTCACGACGCCGGTAAAGAGAATACGCAGTTGGTCCGGCGGGATCAGGCCGCCGCGCGCTTGCCGCCGCGCCCTGTTGTCGGCCAGTCGGCGTCTGGCGGCGGGCGCCGCGAGGCGATGCGCGAGCAGTGGAACAAGCCCAACCGCGACCAACAGTGACGCCCCGAGCGGGATGAGAATTGCGAGCGTCACGACCCTGACCAGTTGGGTCACCATCTGGTCTTCGAAGTCCACAAGCTGCAGCGGCAGGAACACGACCGCAGTAGTGGCACTGGCCGCGACGATCGCGCGCACGGTACGACGCAGACCCGTGGCAACAGCATCTTCGATGGGCGCGCCGCGCTCGAGTTGACGCGTGATCGCCTCGAAGACGACGACGCTGTTGTCGACGACCAGTCCGATCGCGAGCGCGAGTCCGAACAGCGACACGAGGTTCAGCGACTGGCCGGAGATGAACAGGAGGGCAAGCGCCGCGAACAGCGAGACCGGAACCGCCAGCCCAACGACCGCAACCGCCCGCCATTGCTTCAGGAAGAAAAAGAGCACGACGAGGGCAATGACGAAGCCAGACGCACCGAGCCGTCCGAGCCGCCCGATCTGCTCTTCGACCTGCTCTGACGCGTCCTGACCGATGATGAGTTGAATGCCCTGGGCGGACAACTCGTTGCTGACGGTCCCGACCCGCTCACGCAGCGTACGGCCGAGACGTACAAGGTTTGCGCCGTCTTCCTGAAAGAGCACGAGGCCCACCGCTGCCTGGCCGTTGACGCGGAACATCGATTCTTCGCGTGCCGTGCCGAAGTCGACGTCGCTCACGTGCCGAAGGCGCGCGGGCCGGTCCCGCTGCACGCGGATTTCGCCGAGCGCGCGGATGTCCCGCGGGCGACCGTCGAGCATGACATTGATACGTCCGGCTTCGGTTTCGACGCCGCCGACGAACTGCAGACGACCCGCGTTGCGACGTACCGCGGCGGTCACCGCCTCGTTCGTCACGCCGGCTGCGGCGGCACGGTCGCTGTCGACGGCGATGGTCACCTGACGGCCAGCACCGCCGCTCACAAGCGCCTGGCTGACGCCGGATATGGCCGCAAATCGCGGTGCGATCAGTTCCTGGGTCATGTCGTGCAGGGCGTTGCGGTCCGTCGACTCGCCGCCCAGCACGTGGATTGACATGGCGAGGCTCGACAGGAGTTGGGTGCCCGACGACGACACGTTGATCCACGTATCGCGGGGCTGGTCCCGCTGCAGCGCCGCGACGATGCGCTGGATCTCGAGTTCCCGCACCTTCACCGGAGTGCCCGGTTCGAACAGCACTTCGTAGCGCCCGCCCGATCCGCGCACCTCGCCGAGCGTTTCGTTGATCCCGGCCAGTGCGGATACGCGCGCTTCGAGGGGCAGCAGGATTTCCCGCTCCACAACTTCGGGCTCGCTCCCGGGGCGGCTGAAGTTGACGTACACGCGGCTGCCCTCGAGGGCCGGAAAAAGCTCGACCGGCATGCGCTGCCACGCAATGCCGCCCAGCAGCAGGACGCCAAGGAAGAACATGGCAACAGCCGTCGGGCGGTGAATGGGCAGCAGCAGGAAGCTCACGTGGTTGCCTCAACGACAGCGTCGGCGCGGCGGAACAGGCCGCGCACCCCGTCGAGCAGCAGGTACAGGCACGGCAATACCGTCAGCGAGCCGATGGTCGAGGCGACGATGCCGCCAATGATCGTGAGCGCCATCGGCGCGCGCAGCGCGGCGCCTTCGCCGGTGCCGAAGACGAGCGGCATCATCACGAGCACGGTTGTGAGCGTGGTCATGATGATTGGCCGCAGCCGAATGCCCGCGGCCCGGGCGAGCGCTTCCATCTTCTCTTCGCCCTCGTTGATGAACTGACGCGCGGTGACGAGAAGCAGCACCGCGTCGTTGACGGCCACGCCGGACAGAACGATGAGGCCCATCATCGACATTACGCCGATGGGCTCCCCCACAGGAACCAGCACGCACGCGACGCCGATCAGCGCGATCGGGATTGCCGAGAGCACGGTAATCGGATGCAGCAGGGATTCAAACGAACCGGCCAACACCATCAAGACCAGGACAAGGGCGAGGATTCCCGCCAGCTGCAGTTCGCCAAACGTGCGCGCACGCTCGGCTTCCTCACCCCTCAGTTGAGCTGTCAGCCCGGGAATCATGTCGAGCGAGCCAAGCGTCTCTTCGACGGCGGCGACGGCGGCCGGGTACTGGGCACCGTCCGCGATATGGGCCGTGACCTGGGCGGTGCGGCGCTGGTCGCGCCGAAAGATCTCCCGGGCGCCTTCTGTCTCGACGAAGCGCGTCACTTCTCCAATGGCAACCTTGCGACCCTGTGGCGTAAAGAAAGTCACTGAGTCGAGGTCTTCGATGGTGGGTTGGTCGACGCGCAGCCGGATGGGGCGCTCTTCGTCTCCGGTTGTAAGCTGCGTGACTTCGCGACCGTCGATGTTGGCTTCGAGCACGCGGGCCAGCATTGCAAGATCAACGCCGATCCCGTCCGCCATTGGCCGATCGAGCTCGATCCGCAATTCCGGCGGACCGCCCTCGAAGCTCGACTTCACATTCCACACCTCAGGAAGTTCGGTGAGCCGGTCCTTGACCTGCTCGGCGGCACGCCGCAGGTCCGGGAGCGCCTGGCCGGAGATCTCGACAACGATCGGCGGCCCTGATGAGCCCAGGGCGCTCGCAATGGCCGACGAGCCAACCTCCCAGGTCACGGTCGTCTCGGCGAATCCGTCGATCGTGGGGCCAAGGTGGTCCGCGAGCGTCCGACCCGTGAGCCCTTCCGCGCTGACGCGGACGTTGAGTCTGGCCGTGTTTTCCTCGGTGAGTTCGACGCGGACGAGCCGCGAGTCTTCGGGCAGTCGGCCAATCTCGCTCATGAGCGCGGCCAGTTCGCCGCCGGTCGCCTGGTTCAGCAACGCCTCGATGCCCTCGACCACCCGGGTCGTCGACTCGACCCGCTGGCTCGAAGGCCCGACGATTCGCACGGAGAATTGTCTTGGGTCGACGGTCGGCAACAGCTCGGTGCCCAGCCGGATCAGGCCGAAGCTGGCCGTGCCGGCCACGGCCGCAGCGACGAGCACGACGACCAGCGGGCGCCCGAGCAACCGGCGCACGAGGTTCTCGAGCGCCGCCCGGTAGCGCGGCAGCGTCGCGTGGCCGGCGCTGCTCGCGGGCATGAACCAGCGGGCGAGGGCGGGAATCAGCAGCATGGCAACGGCGAGTGAGGCCATGAGCGACGCCACCACCGTGAAGGCAATCCCCTCGATCAGCCGCGCGGCAAGGCCTTCGACGAACAGGACGGGGAGGAAGACCACGCAGGTGGTGAGGGTCGATGCCGTGATTGCGCCCGCAACGAGGCCGGTGCCCCGCGCGGCCGCGGTGGGACCGTCATCGCCTTCGGCGAGTCGCCGATAGATGCTCTCCACGACCACGATGGCATTGTCGACCAGCATGCCCGCGCCGAGTGCGAGCCCGGCGAGTGTGACGATGTTGAGGCTGTAGTCGCCGAGGCGCATGAAGAAGAACGCGGCGAAGATGGACACGGGCACAGAGGCCGCGACAACCAGCGTCACGCCGGCTGACCGGAGAAACGCGGCCAATACGAGGATCGCCAGTACGATGCCCACGCCCGCCGCGACCTGGAGGTCTTCGAGCGCGTCTGTGACGAGCGCGGCATCGTCCTGAACCTCGATCAGCTCGACATTCGGCAAATCGTCCGCGAGTCCGGCAATCGCTTCGCGCACGACAGTGGAGACTTCAACTGTGTTGGCCGAGGCTTCTTTGTAGATCGCGAGCCCGACGCCCTCGGTGCCGTTGACCCGGACCACATGGTCGATCTCCTGGTCGGTCAGATTGACGGAGCCGAGGTCTCTGACCCGCACAGGGTTGCGGGTGCCGTCGTCTCCTTCGACGTAGCGCACCACGACGCGTTCGACGTCCGCCGGCGTTCGATAGCGTGACAGCCCGCGCACGAGAAACACGTCAGGGCCGTCCTCGATGGTTCCCGCGGACAGGTCGACGTTCTCGGAGCGGAGCCGGTTCTCAATGGTCTCCAGCGTCACACCGAACGCTTCGAGCCGGTACCGGTCCAGCTCAACCCGCACCTCTTTCTCGCGGCCGCCCGTGACCCAGACCTCGGCGACGCCCGCAAGCTGCTCGAGACCCGGCGCAATCTGCCGGCGGGCGAGGCGCCGCAGTTCCGCGAGATCGGGTGCACCGCTCGGCGCAACGAGGCCGTACGTGAGTACCGGCGACTGTCGGGGGTCGAAACGACGGACGAGGACTTCGTCCACGGCCGGGTCGGCCGCCATCGGGCCGATGGCCTTCTGGACTTCGATCAGTCCGATCTCGACGTCGGCATCCCAGTCGAACACGACCGTCGCAATCAGCTTGCCGGACCGCGCAACCTGGGTGATTTCCCGGATACCCGAGACGGTCAGCAGGCGCTGTTCCAGTTGCTCGCCGTACAGCCGCTCCATTTCCGTGGGAGGCCGGTCGCCGCTCGTGACGGAAACGGCGACCGTCGGGCTCTGCAGGTCGGGGAGCAGATCAACCGGCAGACGCTCCCAGGCGAGATAACCGACCAGAGCCACCGCGATGGCAAGCACCGTCACGGCTACAGGGCGTCGTACCGCAAGCGAGGCGATCGACTCCGGCAGGGAGATTGCCTTGGGTTTGCTCAACTCGCCCCTTGGTGAACTTGTTAGGGAGTGATGACCCTGACCCGGGTACCGTCGGTCAGGGTTTCGAGGCCGCGGACGGCCACGCGCTCGCCGGGTGTGACACCTTCGCGAATTTCGATCGTCGTGCGCTCACCCACGCCAAGCGACACGATGCGCATCGCCGCACGCTGTCCGTCGATTACGAACACGACGTTACGTCCGGCACGCTTCGCGACCGCCTCGCGGGGAATGGTCGAGACCCCCTCGCGGCGCTCGGCGACGATTGCCGCCTGGACGAACATGCCCGGTTTCAGCAACCCGGCGGGATTATCGACCTCGACCTCGACGCGGAACGTGTGGGTTCGCGGATCCATCTGCGGCGACAGCCGCAACACGCGCGCGGGAAGCGACATGCCCTCGAACGCATAGTGGCTGACCATCACCTCCTGACCGGGTCGGACCCGCGCAAGCTCGGGTCCCACGAGGTTGACATCGGCAATCAGCGTGTCGGTCGGAGCAATATGCGCAACTTCGAACCCGGCGAGGACTTTCTGCCCGTCAGCCATTGGGCGCCCGTCCGAGTCGCGCGCGAGTTTCAGCACGACGCCGTCGATCGGCGTCACGATCCGTGCCCGCTCTGACGTGCGCTTGCTCATCTCGTAGTCGTGCAGCGCGGATTCGTAGGTGGCGCGGGTGCGTGAAAGCTCTTCTTCCGAGGCGAGTTTCTTGTCGAAGAGCTGCTGGCGACGCTCGAGCTCCTGCTGCGCTGCTTCGAGCTGCAGTCGGGTCGCATTGAGTCGCGCTGCCAACCGAGCGTCTTCTCCGGTCGTTTCGGCGACCAGCATGCCGCTCTCGACAAAGTCGCCCTCGGCGATGCGCCGGCCGTCCGCTCGGCCAATCTCAAGGAAGCCCGGCGTCTCGACGTTCAGGATTACCGACTCGCGGGCGCGAAGGGTGCCGGTTGTCACGATACGGTCTTCGACCGCGTCTTCCCTGACTTCAGCCACCTCGACCGGGATGCGGAATTCGACCGGGGGCGCTGTCACCGCGCCATCACAACCGACCAGTGCGAGGGGCAGCAGCAGAGCCACCTTCAGCAAGTGGCGTTTCATGGGGCGCAATCCTACTTGGCTTCCGTGATGGGGCGCCAGCGCACCGCGTCGGCGATGATGGCGCGGCCGTTGGTCTCGTTGGTGATTTCAATGCTCGCGTCACCGGCCGCGAACCGGAACTCACCCAGCGGATTCCAGCCGGGTTCCGCAGCGGCCGCGTCGAACTCGATCGGTGTGCGTTCGCCAGACGCGACAAGCGACATTGAGTATTCCCCCAGCGCGCCGCGGAGGGCCGTGTCTGCTTCGGGGCCGAAGTCCTCGGCGATGTAGATCGCAACGCGCCAGCGTCCTGAATGCGGCAGTTCGCCGCGGAAGATGGCCTTCTGCTCACCTTCGCCGGCCCGGATGATCGCGAGTGTGTGGCGGTATTTGCCAAAACCCTTGTAGCGCGGCGCGCGACTCCAGACCGGGGGCATGCCGAACATGTCCTCGTATTCCGGCAACCCCTGGTCCAGGTCGGGGGCCGCGACGAAGGGGCCCCGACTCGGGGGTTCCTTCGGTCCGCCAGCGACGGTAAAGCCGGGGTCGAGATCGTCGACGATGACATCCTGTGAAGGCGCCGGTTGCCAGGTGCTCGGGCGGAAGCCGATGAACGCGTCGCCCGCGAGCTGCTTCTCCGCATCGATACGGGGCGGGGAGAGCTGGATTTCGGTTCTGTTCAGCGCGAGATACGGGCTGACGATTAGTTCGGCGAGGGGCATGGAGCTGACAATGCCGATCTCGATGGAGTCTTTGCCGGCAACCCGGAAGGGACCTTCGGTGATCCAGGGAATGTCGCCTTCGCCCTGTTCGAGGTAGCGCACCCGGAGCAGTCCCGGAACCGCCTCATCGTTACGGATGTGGAACGTGGTCTGGTAACGCGGATTGCCGTTCCCATCGTCGTTCAGGCGCACGCCTTCGGCACCGGATACGAGAAAGCCGGGCAGTGCGGCGTCGTTTAGCCAGTCCCCGAGCAGCGCGTCGACGTCGACGCCGAGACTCGCGGCCGCGTGATTGAAGTCCGTCTGCGTGAAGAGGCCACCGCGGTGGCGCTCCAGCAGCGTGGCGAGCAGTCGCGCGGTGTCTTCCTCGCCCAGTCCGTCGAGAATCGTTTGTGCGACCGCGCGGCACTTGAGCGACAGCACGTTGAGCACTTCACCCGGCTCGTCTTCGGGGTCGAGACCAGAGAGCGCATGGCCGAGCGCCCGGTCCCAGACCGAAGGCCGATCGGTCGCGGCACGGGTGATCGCGTCTGCCACTGACTCCGTGCGGCCCTGGCCCAGTTCGGTCATCGTCCGCCCGAGCAGCACGTTGGTGCCGCTGTTGTATTCGTGTGCGGAGAAGTAGCCCCGGCGCCCGGTGAGTACCAGGTTGACCAGTTCTTCCAGGACAAAATTGAGCGCCAGTGCCCCGTCGCCCCGGGCGGACGTCTGGAACGCGAAGAAGTTGCGGCTTGCGCCGAGAAACACGTTGCCGCCGCTGAAGTCGTTCTCGAAGAACCGTTCGAGGATCTGCATCTTGTAGCCTTCGATCCCGTCTTCCGACGCTTCGGCCGCATGCAGCGCTTCCTCGTTCCGGAACGCGATCTTGAACCTCGACGTGGGGAAGCCGGTTTCCCGCAGCAGCATCACGCCCGGCAGCGACTGCGTGGTATCAAGGCGCCAGTCGCCCGCATAGCCGCGCAGGCGGTTGGGGATCTCGACGAGCGAGAGTCCACGATAGGGATAGGGCAGCCCCAGCCGTTCCGCGTCGGCAAGCGCCTCGTCGAGGTCCGCCGCGATTGCGTCGCCGAGGTCCGAGAAGCTCGCCAGGGTGCGCGTGTGGGTTGGATGAATCAGCAGTTCGAAGGTCACGCCGCGCACGGTTGTCGCGAGACGCTCGAAACGTGAAGCGAAAAGGCCAAACGGTGCGACAGGCTGTGGCGGCGAGAACCGGAACCGGGCACCGTCGGCGTCGCGCCGGCCGGGGCCTGCGACCAGCCAGCCTTCCGGTACGCCGACCGAGAGGTCGACTTCGAAGTGATCAACAGGATGTGTGCGTGGATTGCTGCTTGGCACCGCGGGACCGGCAGTTGGCATCCAGAAGCCACCTGGCATCAGCGCGACGTAGCTGCCCTTGTTGAGGCTCACGTCGGTGCCGAGCAACGCAATCTGTGCGTCGGCCGCGTTCCCCGAGAGCATGTCCAGACTGGAATCGAGGTAGCCGAAGGTCGTCTCGAGCGTGCCGCCCGCTTCGAAGCGAACTGTGGTTTCAGCGCCGTTTGCCAGTGGCGAGTCGATCTGCAGCAGGCCGCCTTCGAAGGTGTGCTGAGCGGGCGAGCCTTTGACCGTGATCCGCCCGGGTGTGAGGCCCGGGTTCAGCGTGAAGACCAGTGAGTCGTGCTGGCCGCGTCCGCGCACGGTGTAGGTCAGATCCAACTGCATGTCGCCGCCGGGCTCGATCGTGACATCGCCCTCGACACGTTGCACGTCGGGGACCGGCAGTGCGCCGATTGCCCGGTGCGCATCGGTCCACCGTGCAAAGTCGCTCTGCCCCGAATCGAACTGCAGCTTCTGCAGACCAAGGACCGCAACGCCTGCCACCACCAGCGCCGCGCCGATGCTCATCCGCAGGTTGCGGTTGCCGTCATCGCTGCGTGGGTGCAGCCCGATCGCCAGCGCGAGACAGCCGCCGGCAAGCGCGAACTGAGCGGTGAGGCGAAAGAACGAGCCCTCGGCAAGCATGTTCGTGACCAGATCGGACGCCAGGTCGAACGTCGGCACGATCGTGTAGAACTGGGATTGCCCGAGCGGGAGCGTGATCACGACCCAGATCTGCAGTCCGATGAGCGCCAGCGCGCCAACGGCGACCAGAATGCGGAATCGCACGGCCATCGCCAGGAGCAGGATGATGGCGCACCAGAGCGCCATCGTGGTCAGCGCGTAGATGAGGAACCCCAGCAGGGACCAGGGTTCGACGGGTTCACCGAACGGCCAGCCGAACGCACCGGCGGCAAAGCCGAAGAGCTGCATCAGCAGCAGGATGCCCAGGATCGGGTACCACGCCATCAGCGTGAGCCCGATACCGCGTCCGAGCAGCGCTTCGAGGTTGGTGAACGGCCTTGCATCGAGCACCTCGGACATGCGCTCGCGCACGTCGCGCGCCCGCACGTCGTAGGCGATGAAGATGAGACCGGTCAGGAAGCCGAGCATCAGGTTCAGCCCGGAATTTGCGATCAGGAATCGCGGGCTCATCGTGCCGACCGTCGCGGACATGTGCGAGAAGAGCCCGTGCATCACGATCAGCTGACCAAACGAGAACACCCCGAGCAGCAGGGAAATCACGACGAACACCCAATAGCGGGCGAGGCGGCGCGTCGAGAGCATTTCGGCGCCCGCGATGGCGCGGAGCATGTTGGCGCGGGGCATCATGCGCGTGCGCCTTTCTTACGGCGGCCTTTTTTCGGCGTTGGGGCGGGTTCCTCGTCCTGACGAGCCGCGCTAGATCGCCCCCTGGCAGCCATGAACGCCATGTAGGCTTCCTCCAGAGAGGGCTCCGCAACGGGTGCCGCGCCTTCCGGGAGCCCCTCGGCGCTGACCCCCCGCAGGGTGACATTGTTGCCGGAGACGTTGGTCGAGACGATGTCGTACTGCGCCTCCAGCGACTCGATCGCGTCACCTTCGGCGCTGATTTCAAACACGGCGCCGGCCGCGCGCCGGACGAGTTCCGCGGGTGGACCCTGGTAGACGATCGTGCCGGTATCCAGCAGGGCCACCTCGCGGCAGGCCGCGCCCAGATCGGCGACGATGTGGGTCGAGAGCAGAATGGTGCGGTCACGGCCGAGATCTGCCATCACCCGGCGAAACCGAATGCGTTCCTCGGGATCGAGCCCAACGGTCGGTTCGTCGACGATGATCACCTTCGGCTCGTGCACGAGGGCCTGGGCGACGCCAAGCCTGCGTAACATCCCGCCGGAGAGCTTCTTGACCTTGCGGTCGCGGGTCTCGGCGAGACCGACCTGCTCCAACACCTCGTCGACCCGCGCATGGCGCGCCTGCTTGTCATGCATGCCTGAGAGGCGCGCGAGTGTGTCCAGCACTTCTTCGACCCGATGGAGCCGCCAGGCGCCGAACTCCTGGGGCAGATAGCCGAGATTCTCGCGGACCGACTGTCGATCGGTGGTGACATCGAAGCCGCATACCCGGACCGAGCCGGTTGCGGGAGGTATCAGGGTGCAGAGGATGCGCATCAGCGTNNTCTTGCCCGCGCCGTTGGGGCCGAGCAGCCCGAACACACCGGTACCGCAGGAGAGACTGACGTCAGAGAGTGCCGTGTGCCCGCCCTTGTAGGTGTGGGTCAGTCCCTCGACCTCGATGGCGGGCCATTCTTCGTTCATCCTCGACGTTCCCTCTCGCATCGGTGGAATGACATATTATGTCAACGCCATATGATGTCAACGCGACGGTCGCGGGTGTCGCCGACGCCCGCCCATCTGCGGGCGCCACAGTGCTTTCGCCGGTGTGCAGACCCGTCTGGCTGTACATACGGCCGAGCCGTGCCCCGTATTCCCGCTCCGGNGAGACTTTCGGGNCACTGCGTGTGCGGAGTGTGTGGNGGGAGCGATGCAGCNCCNCGTTCGCCCACGCGTGACGCTACCANTTCTCGACCCACGGCCGCAGCACCACTTCGAACGCCCAGGTTGAGCGATGTTGCCGGTGCAGGTGCAGGTAGGTATCCGCAATCCGGTCGGGGTCCGCCATGTTGTCGTCCACGGTCGTGCCGGCCGCCCAGTGTTTNCGTGAGCCGTCTTCCTGGGTCCAGCCGATCGCCGCGTCAATCGGCAGNTGTGCAACGTGGATGCCCTCCGGCATCAGTTCCCGCGCCATACTCTGGGCGAGCCCTGCCTTGCCGTGGGATGCCATCGCAAACGCGCCGCTCTTGGGGTAACCCTTGATCGCAGCGCTGGCATTGGTGAAGAGGATGGTGCCCCGGTGCTCACCTTCGCCCGGCGTGTTGTCCAGCATCCGCCTCGCGGCCTGCTGGCCGACCAGAAAGGCGCTGTAGGCCGAGTTCGTGAGCACCTGGAGTACAAGCGCCGGGTCCGCCTCCGTCAGAGGATTGCGAAAAATCCCCTGCATGCGACCGTCGATGTTATGCACGACGAGGCGCGGATTTCCGAGGTCTGCAGTCACCGAGTCGAACAGTTTGTTGACGTCGTCAGGGTCACCGGCATCGCACGCATAGTTTCTGATNCCGTGATCCTCGGCGAGCTTTTTCAGGANCGACTTGTCGGGGTTGCGTGCCGCGACCGCGACCCGCATGCCTTCGCGCGCAAACAGCCGCGCGCAGCTTGCGCTGATGCCCGGGCCACCGCCCACGATGAGTGCTGTTTCCTGGTCTGCCATGCGCTTGCTCGTCTGCCGCTTGTGCAGCGCATGGTCGCACAAGCGGGGCACGGGTGTTCGGCCGCCCTATTCCGACTCGCCCGGCTCGTCGATGACCGCGCCTTCCTGAAACTGCAGCTCGTGCAGGGTGTGGTAGATCCCTTTGCGCGCCAGCAGTTCTTCGTGGGTGCCCACTTCCTTCACGAGGCCGTGGTGCAGCACGAGGATGCGGTCACACTCGCGGATNGTCTGCAGGCGGTGGGCGATGATGATGGACGTCCGCCCCTCAGTAAGCTTGTGCAGCGCGTCCTGNATGATGAGCTCGGTTGCGGTGTCGATGCTGGCGGTCGCCTCATCGAGTACGAGGAGTTCCGGGTCCTTCGCAAGCACGCGGGCGAACGCGAGGAGTTGGCGCTGGCCCTGGGAGAGCGAGCGGCCACGCTCGCCGAGTTCGTTGTCGTAGCCGCCTTCGAGTTCCATGATGAAATGGTGGGCGTTGACCATGCGCGCCGCCCACTCGGCTCGTTCGGGCGTGATGGTCGGATCGTTCAGCGTGATGTTGTCGCGGACCGTCCCGGAGAAGATGTGAAAGTCCTGCAGCACCACGCCNATGCGCCTGCGGAGATCCGCGCTCGCGATGTGGTTCACGTCCATTCCGTCGAGGAAGATCATGCCGTCGTCAAAGTCGTAGAACCGCACCAGCAGACGGATGGTTGTGCTCTTGCCGGAGCCGGTGGGCCCGACAATGGCCAGCTTCTCGCCCGGTGCGATCTCGAACGACACGTCCTTCAGGATGAGTTCGTCGGGGTAGTAGCCGAAATGGACGTTGCGGAACTCGACGCGCCCCTCGAGGCGTTNAGGGAGCGCCAGCGGCTCGGTTGGTTCGTGGAGTCGCTCGTCCCAGTCGAGCGCCTGGAAGATGCGTTCGCCCGAGGCCATCGAACGGAACAGAGTGTTGAACTGCTGACCCAGCGCAACAATCGGCTGAATCATCATGTTGACCAGTTGCGTGAAGAGGATCATNGCCCCGAGGGAGACTTCTTCCTGGATCACTTCACCGCCGCCGTACCAGATGATTCCCGCGACGGCCATGCTTGCGAGACTGTTGTTGAAAGTCTCGTACAGTACTTCATAGTCGATCGCCTTGAACTCCCAGAACCGGTTCTCCTGATTGCGCTCCCGATATTGCTGAATGTTCAGGGCTTCGCGACCGGACAACTGCACGACGTCGATGCCGGAAAGGTCCTCCTGCATGTACTGGTTGAGGGCCGATACCGAGTCGCGGATGATCCGGAAAATGCGGCGCATCACGTACCGGAAGGCGTAGGTTCCCGCCGCGGCGGCCGGCATCGTGAGGGCGACGATACCCGTCAGCTCGGCGCTGATGTCGAGCATGAAGAACACCGCGAGAAAGAACGGCACGAACTCGCCAGCGAGCATGCCGAAGCCGGTGAGCAGCGCGAACAGGTTTTCCACGTCGTTCGAGACCCGCGTCATGACCCGCCCCACCGCGACGTTGTCGTAGAACGACACGGGTTTGCGCTCGAGGCTCGCAAAGAGGTCCAGTCGCAGGTCCCGCAGGCCCTTGAGCGAGGCGCTTGCGAGCGTGAGCTGGTGGCCGAACATGAAGAGTGCCTGGGCCAGGACGAGGCCAATGTAGATGAGCCCCGCCGCGGTGAGCGGTGCGATGCCGAACGTGCTGGTCAGACCCTCGGTCGCCGCGATCAGTCCGTAGTCGGGGAGCGAGCTGGCTTCCGCATTGGGCAGCAGGATCGTGTCGATGATCACGCGGCCCGTCATGACCGGCATCAACACCGAGCCGGTTGCAGCGATGATGACGAGCACGATGCTGACGAGCACGGTGATCCTGTAAGGGCGCATCCAGCCGAGCAGGCGCCCGAACAGGTGCAGGTTCAGCGCCTGGTGTGTGAGCTCGTTGTCGAACGCGGAGTAGTTCCGGCCGGTTGTCTTGCCCGGCGCCTCTTTGGNGGGCNCTTCGGCGTCCAGCGTGGTGGTCGCGTCACTCACGTGTGGGCTCCCGCCTGCGCGAGGTCCAGATCGGACACTTCGTCTTCGAGGTTGCTGAGCAGCCGCGCCTTGCGCTCGCGGTCGGCGTCCTGGTCGCTCTGGATTGCGGCGAGGTCCGCGTAGTAGCCGCCCAGCGCCATCAGTTCATCGTGCGTTCCATGCTCCGAGATGCGGCCGTCGTCGATGATGAAGATGCGGTCGGCGTGGCGCGCCGTCGATACGCGGTGTGAGATGAGAACGGTCGTGCGGNCGTTGCGCAGCCGGGCGAGCCCCGACAGGATTCGCTCTTCCGTCTCGGTGTCGACGCTCGAGAAGCAGTCGTCGAGCAACAGGATTGGGGCGTCACGGACGAGACCCCGCGCCAGGGTTGCGCGCTGCTTCTGTCCGCCGGACAGGGTCTGGCCGCGTTCTCCGACCATCGNTTCGAGNCCGTCGTGAAAGTCCGCGATGGCGTCGGAGAGACCGGCGGCATCGGCGGCGTCCCACAGGAGCGCCTCCTCTCGTCCCGGTTCGTCGTAGGTCAGGTTCTCCCGCAGCGTGGTCGAGAACAGAAACGGGTCCTGCGGGACCAGCGTTGCGATGCGGCGCAGCTCGCGTACGGGGTAGTCGCAGATGTCGTGACCATCAATGAATACCGTTCCGCGCGGCGTGTCGACCAGCCGGACCGCCGCCTTCAGGACGGTCGACTTGCCGGAGCCGACCCGTCCCAGCAATGCAATGGTCTCCCCGGCGGGAACGTCGATCCGCACGTCTTCCAGAGTCGGGGAGTGGACGCCCGCGTGCGTGAAGGTGAGGCCGCGGAACTCCAGGTGACCGCCGATCTGCCGTGGCAGGTTGTCTGCGGGCGTGTCCTCGATTTCGGTCTCATGCAGCAGCACCTCGAAGATGCGCTCCGTACCGGCGGCGGCGGACATGAACATGGCGAGAGACATGCCGATCATCCGCACCGGCATGACCACCATCATCATGTACGAGAAGAACGCCATGAACGTGCCGAGCGTGATCTCACCCGACAGGACAAGCGAGCCGCCGTAGAAAATGATGATGACCGGCGATGCCGTCGTGAGCAGCGGCATCATGAGCCCGACCCAGGCGTTGTACCGGGTCGTGCGGTAGACCATCTTCGCGTAGTGGGTGGAGACCTTGTTGAAACGTTCGATCTCGCTGTCTTCCTGGGCCATCGCCTGGATCGTGCGAATGCCGTTCAGGTTCTCCTGCGTGAATGCAGTGACGGCCGCCATGGCCTCCTGCTGGTCGCGGTAGTAGGGGAACATGTTGCGGGCCATGACGAACCCGACGATCGCGACCAGCGGCAGCGGAAGGACGACCCAAAGGGTGAGCTTCGGCGAAAGGTCGATCATGAAGTACAGCGCGGTCGCGATCGTGAAGACGAACAGAATGATGTTGACCGCCCCGAACGAGACGACCATGCGGACCATGTTGATGTCGTTGATGGCCCGGGACATTAGGTCGCCGGTGCCGAACTTCGCGAAGAACCCGGGGCCCTGATACTGGACGTGATTGAAGATGCGTTTACGCAGGTCGTACGCGACCGAGATCGACACGCGCCGCATCACCCGCCGCGAGACGACAAAGATGCCGAACCGGATCGCAACGATCGCAATGATCCCGAGCGCCGGCCACATGACGTTGGGCTCGGTCGTCTCGATCGCAAGGCTGTCGATCGCGGTCTTCATGAAGAGGGGCACGATCGCATCGAGCATGCGCGTGATCAGCAGGCCGGTCACCGCGATCGCGAGCACTCGCCCGTACCGTCCGAAGTACGTGCCCAGGTGTTTCAGATGACCGAGGTGTTTGAACGACGAACGCTCGTGTCTCGGTCGCGGAGCCGACGTGTAGTCCACGGTTTACCTTCAGCCGCAGATTCGAGGCGAACGCCCTGCGACCTGTCGCGCCGAGCTTTGCTGCTGCGGTCTTGTCGAACGTCGAGGCTTGATCGTTGGGATGGTGCGGCTAGCAATCCCAATGCGGAGGCAAAGCCGTGCTTTGCTCAGGCTCCAAGCATAGCACGCCGCGCGTGCGCCCTCTGTTGGCGTAACCGCGGCGCGTATCGTGTAAGACCGTCGCGCTGAGGCCGGGCGGCCTGTCACCCGGCGCGCAGCGGTCCGCTCGCCTCAGATCCTGAGGTCCGGGTCGGGATACTGGAACCGGCACTCCCAGAACTGGTTGCTGCGGAAACGTGCGGTCCCCCCGGGGTAGAGTTACTTCAAACGTGGATCGAACGAGGGGTGAACCTTGAACTCGACGCGGGCGTCCCGGGGATGCACCCGACGTTTGCGGAGCTCGGCTTCGAAGACCCCGCGCGCCGCGTCACAGATGTTGACGGGGTCCGGAGCTTCGTCCGGCTCGACCTGTGGCAGGACCTCGAGGAACACCGTTGTGTCCGGTCCTGCATCCGGTTTCCAGACCCTCTGATCAACCCCTGGCTGTCCGATGCCGTGACGCAGCCGGGCAAGGCGGCGGACGCGTATCGCACGCGCCCCGAACTGTTCGATGTGGTCCTGTCGAGTCTGCGGCGTGCTGACCGGCTGTCGAACGCGCTTCTTGACTGAGCCAACGCCTGGCTGTCGGAGCGGGTAGGGCTCTTTGCCAACGACCGGGCAGTCCTCGTCCACGGTGACGCGCACTTCAACAATGTCCTCTGGGACGCGGAGCAGGGCCTGACCCTGATCGACTTCGAGGTGGCGACCCATCTTGCAGCGGACCGGGAACTCGAGGCAGCATGTCGACATGCTGCTGGACCCGGCCGATTATGCTGCGCCCGGTCAGTCGGTCCGCCTTTCCCGGCGAGACTTTGACGGTGTGCTGCAGGCCCTGAAAGACCGGTATCCCGGCTTGTTCGTTAGCGACGCGGACGAGCGCATGCGGGTTTACTTCACGCTGCGTGCGTTGCTGCAGTGCCATCATTTTGCGGGCGGAAGCGCGCGCGACCCACGACCACGGCTCCGCGCTCTGATGGATGGGACGTTCCGGTTCCCGGTGGCACTCAGCGGTACGGGGTGAGATTCATCCCCGGATAGCGCGCCCCAACCCCCTCCAGAGTCTCCTCGGTCCAGTACGAATGACCGGGGGGCGGAAAGCCGAACAGCGTCCGTTCTTCAGGCGTCGCGGCCTCGATCCACGTTCTGAAGTCCGGCCGGATGGCTTCCTGTGACCAACCGACGATGCCCAGCCATTTCCACGCCGCGGGCGCGTAGGTGAGGAAGCCGACGATTCGGCCCGCGTCCGCAAAGAACTGCGTCCCGCGATGGAACGTGCGCATGCTGTAGGCAAGCACCGAGCCTGCCGGGACCGTCACCTTCACTTCCTTCTCGTAGAGTTCCGGGCGCTTCTCACGGGTGAAGCTCCCCGGCACGCGGAGTCGCTCCGGATAGTGTTGCCATGAGCAGACGGCGGTCGGCGCGTGGTCGTCATCCACGTCGGTGAAGTAGAACAGGTACGCCGTCTGCCAGTACTCGGGCAGGTCCGGCGGATAGGCGAGCGTGTGGTTCCCGTAGTCGCAGTGCATGACCTGATCCATGTCGCGCGGATGCCCCCTGCACTTGGTCAGCACGTTCGCCTGTTCGATGTAGAGGTCTTCCGTCTGCGCGTTCAGCGCCGCGAACCGGCGCAGTTCCGGATGCAGGTAGAAGGCGTTCAGGTGTTCGCCCGCGAAGGGAAAGGACGTGACGTCGGCGCGGCCGACCACGCTCCCCGGGTCGACGGGGCAGGGGTGGGCCTGCGGGTCGTCGCAGTACTCGACCCACCCCGGAACCGCAGCGCGCAGGTCCTCACGCACGCCGCGGAGTTCCTCCGCGGTCAGGAAGTTTTCAATGACCGCGAAACCGTGATCGCGGTAGTGCGCGATGTGTTCGGCGGTGACCCGGTCGCCCGTCACTAGCCCGCGGCGTTGAGGATGACGTCATCCTGGTCGCGCGGCACGTAGAAGTACGAGCCGGGCCGGAAGTCGTAACCCAGGTCACCCAGCAGGCGGCGTTGGCGGGCGGTGCACTTCTGGCCGACGTGGGGTAGGGCGTCGCCGTCGTAGGTGCGCACCCAGAGCTGGCAGTAGTTGTAGAGCAAGACCTTGCGGCTCTGCTGGCCAAGGTTTTTGGCCGGGCCGTGCCACAGCGAATGCGGAAAGAGGTAAACGTCGCCCGCCTTGCCCATCAGTTGGGCTGCACCCGGTGAGTAGGGCGTCATCGTCCGCTCGCCGCCGAACGGGATCTGGCGGGTATGGCTGCCCGGGAAGACCGTCAGGTTACCGGTGTCTTCTTCGGTCACGTCGGTCAGCAGATACATCGCCTTCAGGGCGATCGGCGGGCTGTTCGGCACGGGGCGGATCATGCGCAGCGACTCGCCCCCGTCGGTGTGGGTGTAACCCGGAAACTTCTCGCTGGGTGGGCGCTCGATCGCCTGGGTCATGCTCAGCATGATGTTGGTGCCCATGATGTCGACGATCAGGTCAAAAATGGGCGATGCGTCGACGAGGTCAATGAACTCCTGACCGTAAGTCAGCAGTTCGCGCCGATCCATGAACCCGCCGACCGTAGGGTCGGGCGCGTGGTCCTGCCATGAGTAGTGGCCCATGGGCAGTTCCGGGTTGGGGTCCGGTTCGTAACCCGGTATGCCGCGGATGCGATCCATCTCGTCCGAGAAAAACCTGACCTGCTCAGGGCTCAAAGCACCTTCCAGGTGGAGATATCCGTCTGAGTTCCAGAGTTCCCGTTGGGCGTCAGTCAGTGTCTGCATGGCGCGAAGTATCCGCAGTGGTCGTGGATTTGAAGTGTGGGTGAATAAAGCACTTTTGGCATGTGTAGACAATTCAGGCGGTGCGCTCAGCCTGACGTGTCGGTCGGCTCCCACACATGACGATCGACCCGCCAGACGCCGTCACCTTCGTATTCCGCTATGGAATCGAGCGACACCGCGGGCATGCCCCCGCCGCCCCGCGGCACGTCTCCTTCGGGCAGCAGCGGCAGGTTGTATCGCTCCCACCATGGTTGCTCGTCGATCACATTGCCGGTGACGGGTTCGCGGCCGAGGTTCCACTCCGCGAAGATGTCTTCGTGAGGAGGCACTCGAGACTCAACGAACTCGTTCGAGTCCATGATCCACTGGTTGGTGACTTCGCGGTCGCCGTCAGCGGGGTCATCGTCCGTATTGTCGGTGGGGAATCGAAAGCAGCCGTCCATGTCGCAGTGCACGCGCGGCGCGCCGTTCTTGCCGGCGGCGGTCCACCGCATATGCGTGCGCTGGCGCGACCGGTTCATGTCCTGGATGACCGCCATGCGGATGTTGTCGCCCTCGTGAATGCCCGCGGAGTGGACCATCAGCGCGTGCGCGAACAGCACGTCTCCGGGTTCGCCAACGAACTCGAGCGGCACGACGTCTTCCTTGATGGCATCCATTGCTTCCCTGGAGGCATCGGTTGCCACCCAGTTGTAAGCCTGCTCGGACGTCGGATAGAGACGTTGGGGAGACGTTGGAAAAATCGTGAAACCGCCCTGGCGCGGGCCAATCCGGCTCATGTAGGTCACGACCATGAGTTCGGTCATGTTCGCGTCCATGTGCGGCCCGAGATTGGATTCGTCACCTTCGGGATCGCGCGGAAAGATCGAGTAGATGCCGCGATTGCGATGGGGGCGCTTCACGGGTCCGCCCATCAGCGCTTCGGCCATGTGCAGCACGTTCGGGTGGGCGGTGGTCGCGTTGACGAAGTCGGGGTCGTGCCCGATCCCGTGCCAACGCCAGACGTCGTTGGCGATGTCCTGCGTGAGTTTGTGCGGCAGGCGGCCCACGCGCTCGCCTGCTTCGGCGCCGCGGCGTGCGTCCTCATCCCCCGGCCAGGCGCCTTCGCCCATCCAGTTGTCGGCGGTCGACCAACGCTGATTGGGTGGCCAGTGTTTGCCAGGCGCGACCCACGTGCGAGGGTCGTTCTCGTTGACGCCCGAGTTCACGATGGGTGGCTGTTGCCACCAGAGTGCATGGAACGGTTCGAACACTTCGGGCGGAATCAGCCCGCGCTTGATGATGTAGCCCTGCTCCCGGAACTGGGCAATCTCTTCAGGGGAGAGCCCGAGTTGGTCTGCGCCCGGTGGATCGAGATCCGGGGTGGATGGGCGCGGCGCGTGGGCCGCTTTGGTCTTGGTACCGAACGCGGATTCGGGGTCCGCTGGCTTGGGGGCGGGTATCGCCCCCGACACTTGGTTCTGGGACATGCCGTACCGTGCGGTGCAGATTCTGGTCGGGACAGCGTAGCGACTTCCCGTCTTTGCGACCAGTGGGCGCTCGCCCGTCGGCCCTGTGGTCAGGTGTTCTGTAGCGCCTCGGTCAGCGCCGTGTTCGTTGGGGCAACTGCAGAGATGAGTGCTGGGTCGCTCGGTCTCTATCCGCCTGGAGCGGATGCCGAACTTGTGCTCGAGGCAGGTCCGGACGGCGCGGCGGTGCTGGTCCTCACGGGCCGTCCGTTGTCTGAACCCGTCGTGCAGCACGGTCCGTTCGTGATAAACACGCAGGACGAGGTCCTCGCGGCCGTTCGCGACTATCAGGCGGGTCGGCTCATCGCGTGAGCGTGCAACAGGACATTCGCAATGACATGGTGGCTGTGGATCAGCGAGGGCCTGCGGCAAGGCTGTTTGACGTCACGCGCTCGCCGGAGCATGGGCGTGCCGCGTGGCAGCGTGTCCCGCGCTGGGTTAGATTCGACGCTTCCTCTCCGTTGGCCCGGGTACATGAGCGACATCCGCATCCGTCAGATCTGCCTCGTCGCGCACGATCTCGAGCGCATTCAGCATCAGCTGGAGCGGGTCTTCGGTATTGCGGTCGCGTACCGGGATCCGGGTGTGGGCCGACACGGGCTGCACAACATCCTGATGCCGGTTGGCAATCAGCTGCTCGAGACCGTTGCGCCGCTCCCGGGACATCACGACACGGCGGGCGGGCGCTACCTTGCGCGCCGGGGCGGAGATGGCGGGTATATGGTGATCATGCAGGTTCCCGAAGCCAGCTATCCGGCCTATCGCAGCAGAGTGGAGTCGTTAGGAGTCCGGATCATATCGGAGCCCGGGACGGGCCTCGAAGGTACGGGCGGCATCCAACTGCATCCCAAAGACGTGCCGGGCGCCATTGCCGAATTCCGCTGGAACATGGAAGAAGACCGGGAAGACGGTGGCTGGTGGCCTGCAGGCCCCGATTGGCAGGCGGCAAAGCACACCGATCTCGTTGATGCGATCGTCGCGGCGGAGATTCAGGCGGACGATCCGACCGCGCTCGCGGCGCGCTGGGGCGAGGTCCTGAACGAGCCGGTTGGCCGGGACGATGCCGGGCGCCCGGCGCTCGCGCTCGCTGGTTCGACGTTGCGGTTTGTGCCGCTCACCGACGGCCGGCCCGAAGGTCTGTGTGCGCTCGACATTCGAACGGTCGATCGCGCGGCGGTGGTCGCGAACGCGCGCGCGGCGGGATGTCTGTCGGGTGAGGATGAAGTTTCGATCTGCGGAATCCGCCTGAACCTTGTTTGACTGACCTGCTCCCATACTCGAGAAACAGAAAAGGGCACACCACCATGCGAATCAATGAAATCACCGTTGCTGATCACCCGGACGCCTGGCGGTCCGCGGGATTCACCGTCGAAAATGACCGGGTGACGATTGGCCAGAGCTTCGTCATTCACCTGACGGGCGCGGGTGACGGCGGCGTGTCGTCGTGGTCGCTCGGTTTTGATGGCCGGGAGGACAGTGAATCGGTTGTACCCGGTGGGCTGGCCCTCGACATCGCGGGATCGCTCCAGCCTGCGGCAGGGACGGCCCATGCGAACGGAGTCACGCATGCCATGAAAGCGGTGATTCTCTGTTCCAAGACCAGCAGTGCGGTCGAGCGTCTCAAGGCGGCTGTGACGGACATGGGTGCGCCACCCGTCGACGGACAGGACGACAAGGGCATCCACTATTGCATCTGGCCGCTCGACAATACCGAAGTCGGACTGGAGGTTGTGTGCCTTGACCCTGCGCACGGTGACGACACGATGGCCGCACTGTTCCTCGTCGTTGAAGATCTCGACGCCACCATTGAGTGCATCGGTGCCAACGATGTGACGAAGGTCGAGGTGTACGGTGGGCGGCGCATGACACGCATCAAGCCGCGGATTGGCGTGACGGCGGGCATCCACCTGATTGCCAGGGCGGCCTGAATCGGGTCACTCATCAACGAGGCGGCTGTCTGCCAACAGTTGGGCCCCGGGGCGTTTCCGGGTTAAATGAGATGTGTGTGTTCGACGTGGTTCCGTGACATCAACCCGCGTGCCGGGACCTGAATCGTTCCGTCATCCAGAGACACACATCCCAGACGTCCGCGAGCGGGGTATCGTCCTCGGGGTTGATGGGCTGATAGGGCGGCGGTCCGAACTCTGGGTTGATGGTCAGAAACGGTCTGCCTTCCGCAGCGCGCGCGTCGATGATGCGGTCCCACCAGCGCTCGAAACGTTCGGTCCAGCGCAGACCGGTGCCAACCCTTGGGTCGGCCACCTGTGCGCCCTGGGGGCTGCCAACCCGCGCGTGGATGTGATCGGTGCGTTCGATCGCGAGATCCATCATGTCCGAATAGGGCGGCTTCTTCAGCGGGTTTTCCGCGACGTTCGTGAAGTGAGAGAAATCCGCGGTGATCCGCAGCCACGGCAATGCTTCGAGGATACGTGCGGTTGCCCATGGCGCGTAAAGGCAGCGGGTGCGATGGGTTTCGAAGACCACCTGGGCGTCGATGCCCTCCGCCATCTCGCGCACCTCGGAGAAGAATCTGACGGACCGATCGAGATCGAACCAGTCTCTGCCGGGGTGGCAGTTCACGAGAATGGGCTTCGTCTGCTTCACGGCTTCGAGTTGCTTGGCGAAGGCGGCCTCATCATCACAGAACATCATTGCAACGTAGTCGAGGCCAAGCTCGGCCGTGCGTGCCGAGAATTCGGCAGGGTCGATCCCGATCGAGGCACATTCCACGCCGTCGTATCCGGCCTCGGCGTACTTGCCCAGGCGTTCGGGCATCTCGCCGAGATGCTCCATGCCCCAGTCACATTTCAGCAGTTTCAGTTCCATGGCGGGACTCAGCAGAAGTGTGCGCCGCGGGTGTGGGTATATACCGCGTAGAGGGATTGGGAGGCGCACATGAAGAGGCGATTACGCTGCGGGCCGCCGAACGCGACGTTGGCGCAGATTTCCGGCAGCAGGATCTGCGCGACCCGGTCACCGTCCGGATTGAAAATGTGCACGCCGTCGTAGCCGGCACCGGCCCAACCGGCGCTTGCCCAGATGTAACCTTTCTCGTCGCAGCGAATGCCGTCCGCGCCGCCGGTACGTTGTACACCGTCGACTTCCATCACCATCGAGGCGAACGTGCGGCCGTTCTTCAACTTGTCGCCGTCGATGTCCCAGACCCTGATCTCCGGAGTGGCGTTCGGATAGTGCGAAAAGCCGGTGTCGGCCGCGTAGAGTTTCTTGTAGTCAGGTGAGAAGCAGACGCCGTTCGGTTTGAAGATCTCGTCGGTCACCTTGTGCATGCGGCCACGTTGCATGTCGATGCGATAAATGGCTTCTTTCTGATAGGGCGCGACGGAACCGGTGTCGGCCTCGGTGCCCTCGTATCGGCCGAGCGCCCCATAGCCGGGATCGCTGAACCACAGGTCGCCCGTTTCCGGATGGATGACGCCGTCGTTCGGCGCGTTCAGGCTCTTGCCGTCGTAGCTGTCGGCCAGCACCGTGACCTCGCCATTCGGCTCGTAGCGGGTGACACGCCGGGTCAGATGCTCGAAGGAAATCTGGCGACCTTCGGTATCGAAGGTGTTGCCGTTGCTCATGTTCGACGGGCGGCGGAAGACCGAGACGTGGTTGTCTTCCGCGAGGTAGCGGTACTGCAGGTTGTTGGGGATGTCACTCCAGACGAGATAGTTCCCCCACCCACTCCACGCGGGGCCCTCCGCCCAGTACATGTCGGGATTGGTGAAGAGGCGTCTGATGGGCGTGTTGCCGATGAAGCCCGCGAAGGACGGATCGTGCGTGATCATGTCCGTGTGCGGATACCGCGCCGGGGTGTAGGCGGCGGACGTCAGAGTTGTGGCGGCCGCAGCCAGGCCGAGGCCGGCTTTCAGTAGATCGCGTCGTTGGGGCATTGAAGGTTCCTTTTCTTGTCGNTGTTTTGCGTGAGTTGTGCCAGACGGTACCTGGGTTGGACCTGANTNATGGGGACCGGTCGCAGATTGCTCAGAAAATTGTNGGGCCGAAGACTTCGAGTATCGCGCGGGTGCGCGACGTCAGCTGGTCGTCCAGTTCGCGGTTGCGGAGCGCCTCGACGCTNACGAGACGAAAGCCGAGGCTTTCCTCCGGGTCCGCTTNGAGCGTCGCGGCGAGTGCCGCGTTGATTTCGAGCCGGAACAGATAGTGGTGTGCCCCGCCCGCGTCGGCATCCGCAACGGGGGAGCAGTCGGCCGGGAGCGCGGCGGCGAGTCCACCGGTTGCCTCTTCTTCGGCAAGCTCGCGCGTGATCGCCTGCTGCGGCGTGTCGCCATCGTCGAGGTGCCCGCCCAGAAACTCGAGGTGATCGTGTTTGTCCGTGTCGCGCGAGCGTTTGCGGGACATCAGGCACCGATCGCCGCCATCGCCGGTGATCCGTACGCAGATCTTCGCAACCTGGTCCCCGAGGTCCGCCACGCCGCCTGCCTCAGACGAAGTCGAAGTCGGCGGCGTCCGGCTCGCGGGTCATTTTCCAGAATTCCACCTGCGTGAAGGGCCAGTTCTGCGTAATGCGGCCGTTGACGTTCTTGTACCAGGTGCTGACCGACGACTGTCCCCATGCGACCTTTGTCGTGCCGTCATCGATCCACTCGTTGTAGCGGTTGTGCACCTCCTGTTTCACGTCGAGCGCGGCGCCGTGCTCCATCGCGAGTGCCAGGCAGCCGAGGATGTAGCGGATCTCGCACTCCGAGAAGAACACAATGCTGCCGTTGACGACGATGTTCGTGTTCGGGCCGTAGCAGAAGAACAGGTTCGGGTAGCCGGGCGTCGTAATGCCTTTGTACGCGCGTGGATCGACGCCCCAGTGTTCGTGCAGTTCCTCGCCGTTGGCGCCGTAGATGTCGATCGGAAAGAGGAAGGTGCTCGCCCGGAATCCGGTTGCATAGACGATGACATCAAAGTCATGTTGCGTACCGTCCTGTGTGGCAATGCCGCCCGCGTTTACGTTCGCGATCGGGTCGGTCAGCAGGTGGACATTGTCCTTCTTCAGGGTCGTCAGCCATTTTCCATCGTCGACGAGCGCGCGCTTGGCGCCGGGCGGATAGTTGGGTGTGCACTTCTCCAGCAGGTCGGGATGGTCCTCGAAATGCGCCTTGAGGTTGCCGACGAGCATCTCGCGCAGCACGTCGTTCTGCTGCCCGACCGAGACCTCAGGCTTGTTCCAGCCTTCATCCACGGCAACACCCTCCATCAGACCTTCGGCGGAGCGCCAGAACATGCTGAAGCGGAACCATTTGGCGTAGGTGGGCACGTGGTTGAGCAGCCAGTGT
Organism: Gammaproteobacteria bacterium; assembly: GCA_002728675.1. Taxonomy (GTDB): domain Bacteria; phylum Pseudomonadota; class Gammaproteobacteria; order Pseudomonadales; family Azotimanducaceae. The sequence continues at coordinate 8,068 of PBVL01000056.1, read as the reverse complement.
TTGCCCGCCGGCACATCCTTGAAATAGTCCGGGCTAGGCACTACCCAGGGCGCGGTGCGCTGGAAGACCGTCACGTCGGCGGCCTGCTCGGAGATGATCGGCACAAACTGGAACGCGCTGGCGCCGCTGCCGATGACGCCCACGCGCTTCCCGGTGAGGTCAACGCTGTGATCCCATTCGGCTGAGTGGAACTGCGGTCCGTCAAATGTGCCGGCGCCGTCGATGTCTGGCAGTTTAGGGCGGTTCAGTTGGCCCACTGCGCTGATCATGGCGTCGGCGACAATGGTCTCCGACTGGCCGCCGTGGCTCACGGTGATCTGCCACTTGCGGCTCGCGCCGTCGAAACGCGCTTCGGTGACTTCTGTTTCGAACCGAATCGACCCGTACAGATCGAACTCGTCCGCACATTCCTCGAAGTACTCGCGCAGCACCGCCTGTGGCGAGAAGTGCTGCGGCCAGTCTTTGGGTTTGAAGGAGTAGGAATAGACGTGGTTGGCGCTGTCGACCCGGCAGCCCGGGTACGTGTTCTCGAACCAGGTGCCACCGACGCCGGGGTTCTTCTCGACGATGGTGAAGGGAATGCCTGCTTCCTTCAGCCGGATCCCGGCCAGGAGTCCTGACATGCCTGCACCGATCACAAGCACGTGGTAGTTCGCGCGGGTAGCCTCGGGGACGGCCTCGATGGCCGGTTGGGCAAACGGATCCTCGCCCGTGGATGAGAACTCCGCACGCAGGAACGGTGTGTAGATCTCGGCGAGTTCCTCGCGCTGAATGAGAAACGAGATCATCTCCTCCAACTCGTCGTCGCTCAGTTCGTGAAGGTCTCCCGGGTTGTCCCGCCAGGCGGAGATGACGTCGAACGCGCGCTCACGAATGGTGCGCCCCTGCTCATCGCTGATTCCCGCGTCGGGCGGCCCGAGGAAGGCGCTTTCCGGGCGGATGTCGCCGCGAAGAATGGACATGTCACCGCTCAGGTGAGCGATCGTGAGCATGAGCGGTGCGAGATGGGCAGACGTGAGTGCCTCGCGGATTTCATCATTGGTCGCGGTGATGGGGGCGAGTTGGGTCGTGCCGCCGTTCTTGATCTGCATCAATGGCCTCATGAGAGTCAGACGGGTCGTGAGCACTATACCCGCATTGATCGGCACGATTGTGTCCACGCGATGACCAGCCTCAATGCACAGGCGGTTCTGCTACGCTCGCGGCGGGGTCCAAAACAAAAAGGACAAACGTCATGGGAACGAGTCTTGCGGGAAAGGTTGCTGTCGTCACCGGCGCGGGTCGCGGCATCGGCAAAGCGATCGCAGAGGCATACGCCGCGGAGGGTGCGAAGGTCGTGTGCTCCGCGCGCAGCGAGAACGAGATCAGCGAGGTGGCGGACGCCATTGGCGGCACGGCGATCGCTTGTGACGTCTCGAGCGAGGACTCGATCAAGGCGCTGATGGCCGGTGCGATCGAGGCAAACGGTCAGATTGATATCCTCATCAACAATGCGGGCGCGGTCGCACGCGAGCCGGTGCACGAGCTGGCAACTGAAGACTGGGACAACGTCATCAACGTGAACCTGCGCGGCCTGTTCCTTTGCTCCAAATACGCGCTGCCGGGCATGCTGGAACGGTCGAGCGGCTGCATCATCAACATCTCTTCCGGCGCCGGCGTTGTGGGTCCGGCAAACCGTTCGGCCTACGCGTCGTCGAAGCATGGGGTCATGGGTTTCACCAAGGTGCTCGTCGCCGAGTACCTGCGCCTGGGGATTCGCTCTCATGTGATCCTGCCGGACGCCACCGTCTCGCAGATGCGTACGGAAGGGTTCCCCACCGAAGACCCGGATTCCCTGATTCAGGCTGAAGATATAGCGGATGCGGCGGTGTTCCTCGCGACCCAGAAGGCGACAGCGCATACGATGGAAATTCGCGTCAGCCAAGGGCTCGCAACCCGGTACACGTCGTGACGGCCGCCGTCGCGGCGCGCAACCTCGCGGCCGTTTATGGTCACGCGCTCGACAAGTACCTGACCTATCCGAGCGGGGTCGCGTTGCTCGGGCGTCTACGCCTGGCCGCGCTCGAAGGCAATGCGGACGACGTCGCGGCGGATGTCGCCAGGGTCGCTGAGCCAATCGTCAGCGGCGAGTCCCGACTGCCGGACGCCGCGCCGTGTCTCGCAACCGCGTGTTTCGCGGACGAGCTTGCCGAGGTGACGGGGGATGCGCGCCTGCCAACGCTTCTCGTCGAGTCAGCGAATCGCTTCGAATGGGACCCGGACGTGCGCGTGGAGGACTTCTTCTTTGCAGGGACGCTGCTCGGTCGCGCGGCAAAACTCACGGGAGATGTCGCGTTCGCGGACAAGCTGTTCGATCTGCTCCTTTCCGCTGACACACTCCAGCCGAACGGTCTCTACTGGCACTGCCACGCGTCGCCGTTTTTCTGGGGGCGCGGCAACGCCTTCGCGGCGCTCGGCATTGCAGAAGCGCTGAGCCACGTTCCTGAACATCGGCGCCGGGATGAGCTCATCGAACGCAACGTCCGCCACCTGACTGCCCTGATGGACCTGCAGCATGCGAGCGGTATGTGGCATCAGGTGATCGACGATCCATCGACCTATCCCGAACACAGCGGCACCACGATGTTGGGTTACGCAATCACGCGTGGGCTGCGCCAGGGTTGGCTGCCGGACAGCTTTGCCGCCTGTGCGGCACGCGCATGGGATGGCGTGGCGGAGCGCACGTCGTCCGAAGGTGATCTCGAGCGTGTCTGCGTCGGCACCGGCCCTCTCGAGACGCTTGCGGAGTACGTGGACCGGCCGAGCACCGACGGGTTCGACGAGCGGGGTGGCGCGATGGCGCTGCAGTTCGCGGTGGAGCGAATTGCCGACTGAGGCGACGACCCCTTGATCCTGCCGACCGGCGCGCTGGTACGATCGGCGTCTGATCAATGGCCCGATGGCGAGTGAACCGTGGCGTCGAAGAAACCCAATGTGGTCGTGCTGTTTCCCGACCAGCTGCGCGCGCAGTCCCTGCCCCTCTACGGCACCGATGCGTTGCGCGAGGACCAGATCGAGACGCCGAACATCGAGCGGCTTGCCGCGAGGGGGGTGCGGCTCGACAACGCATTCTCCAATTGTCCGGTGTGTACGCCTGCGCGTGCGATGCTGGTGACGGGCAGGTATCCGCAAAGTACCGGGCATCTCATCAACTCGACGCGGACGCGGCACTCGGAGATCTCCATCGCCGATGCGTTCGCGCATGCCGGCTACCGAACCGGTTGGGTGGGGAAGTGGCACCTGCATACCGGTCACTGGCCCGCGCTCGACCGGATGCCCATGCAGCCGGATTGGGTTCCGAAAGGGCGTGATCGGCTGGGTTTCGACTACTGGCGCGCCTACAACCAGCACATGGTGTACTTCGACGGGTTCGTGCAGAAGGGGGACTGGAACTACGAACGTTGGGACGGCTACGAAACTGACGGGCTGCTGAACTACGCGTTCGAGTTCATGGACGAGGCGAAGGACGATCCGTTCCTGCTCTTCGTCTCCCCCCCACCAGCCTCACTTCACACCAGGGAAGTTTGCGCCCGACCGGTTCTACGCGCAGTTGCCGGAGACGCTGACACTCCCGGCGAATGTACCCGAGCCGCTGCAGGCACTGTCGACCGAGATGTACCGGCACTATCTGGCGATGATCCTCGCGATCGATGAGATGCTGGGCCGGCTCCTCGATTACCTCGAAGCAAACCACCTGCTCGACGACACGATTGTGCTGTTCGCGTCCGACCACGGTACCCAGGGTGGTTCGCAGGGCGTGAATCCCTGGTCGAAGAAGAATCCCTACGATGCCTCCGTGCATATTCCGGCCATCATCAGCTATCCGCGCAGCATCAGTGCGGGATCACGCAGCGGCGCGCTGACTTCCATGGTCGACTTTTTTCCGACCGTCTGCGGGCTTGCGGGCGTACCGATCCCCCGTTCGGTGGAAGGTACTGATCACTCCGGAGCGTTCACCGGCGATCCTGCGAACGTGGGGCCTGACAGCGTGTTTCTGATGAACTTCTCCAAATACTTCGACTGGTTTCAGGACGGCGCCGAGTGGCGCGGCATCCGGACCCGCACATACATGTACTGTGTGCGCCTCGACGGCACCGAGGAGTTGTACGACCTGACTGCAGACCCGCTGCAGATGACGAACATCGCGGCGAGTTGCGAGGCGCCGTTGCTCGCCGAACTGAAACAGAAGCTGAGCGCCCATCAGCGTCAACGCCGGGACGAACTGGTGGCCTGCTCCGAGTGGGCATGCTGGCTCGATGCGCAGAGACGCGTGATCCGGAACGCCAGTGGCGAACTCAGTCATCCTGAGACCGCGCCGGACTGGTCGCTGCCCGAGCGATAGCGGGCGGTCGGTTTGAGCCACGCGAATCCGTGCGCCACACTGGGTCACCCGGCGATCCCGAGGCTCTGATATGCGTGGCGTACTGTACTGCGCGATTGCGTCCGCGTGTGGCGGGAGTGGCGGTGGCTCCGTCCCGGCCGTGACTTCGGACCAGCCGACTGCGCCGGTACCCGCCCGGACGGGCGTGTTTCTCGACAGCCCTGTTGCCGGTCTGCGCGACGTGATCGCATCGCAGACCGTCACCAACGCTGCAGGTGAATTCGTCTACAGGCCGCGCGATCTCGTCGGCGGGGCGTGACGGAACTGCCTGCGGTTGCGACGCCGGGCCTGCAGAACGGAGGACGACAAAGGACAATGGAGAACTCTCCCAAGCCATCGAATCGACCCAGACCGCTCGATGGGATCCGCGTGCTCGACTTCAGTTGGGTCCGCGCGGGCCCCTGGGCGACCCGCTGGCTCGGAGCATTAGGTGCCGAGGTCATCAAGATTGAATGGCCAGACAACGAGCGCGGTCGCCGCACGCCGGGGTCGACGCCGCACGGGCTCACGCCGAACCTCAACAACTCGGGCAACTTCAGTGACACGAACGCCAACAAGCTGTCGGTCACACTCAACGTGCGCACGCAGGAGGGGCTCGATATTGCGCGACGCCTCGTCGCGAAGTCGGATGTCGTCATTGAGAATTTCAGCTCGCGGGTCCTGACCAACTGGGGTCTTGGCTACGAGGCGCTTTGCAGGATCAAACCGGACATCGTCTACGTCTCGATGTCCGGGTACGGGCATACCGGGCGCCACCACACCTACAAGACGTTCGGACCGGTCGCGCAGGCGGCATCGGGTCTGACGTTCATGTCGGGGTTGCCGGATTCGCCGCCGGCGGGGTGGGGTTGGTCGTACCTGGACGACACCGGTGGGCTCTATGGCGCGATGTGTGTGCTGACGGGGTTGTATCGCCGCAATATGACCGGCGAGGGGCAGCACATCGATCAGTCGCAGATGATCACGGGGATCACGCTGACCGGTCCCGCGCTGCTGGACCGCACCGTCAACGGTCGCGCATCGCGACGCGACGGGTATCCGACGGGCAACCGCAGTCAGTGGCCCGGACGCGCACCGCAGAGCTATCGCGGGCCGCTCGCTGCGCCGCACAACGCGTACCCCACGGCGCCGGGCGGATACAACGACTGGTGTGCCATCACCTGCACTTCGGACGATGAGTGGCTCGCCTTGCGCAAAGCGATGGGCGATCCGGAGTGGGCAGGGGATGGGCAGTACGCCACGCTCGAAGGTCGGCTGCAGGCTCAGGCAGTGCTCGATGAGCAGATCGGGGCGTGGTCCCGAACGATGGACAAATACACACTCACGGAACGCTGTCAGGCGGCGGGTGTGCCAGCGCTGCCCGTGCAAGGCGCGGAAGATCGTGTCGACAACGATCCGCAGCTTGCGGCGCGCGGCATGTATCAGCCGATCGATCATGCGGAAATGGGCCGCTTTGCGCTGCAGAACGCGCCCTTCAGATTTGCCAAGGCGGAGGTCAACAATGTCTCCGCTGGTCCGCGGATCGGCGAGCACAATCGGGAGGTCCTGCAGGGTTTGCTCGGGCTGGATGACGCCGCGCTGGCGGAAGGCTATGCGGACGGCACTTTCTGGCCGGAGGGGCAGCCGTTGCTTGCGTATCACGAGGAGATGCTGACATGAGCCAGGGGCAGGGGCCTCTCGACGGCGTGCGCGTCGTCGAGTTGTCGGGCGCGGAGGCGCAGTTCTGCGGCAAGCTGCTTGCGGATCTGGGTGCCGATGTCATCAAGGTCGAGCCGCCGGGCGGCGAAGCCACGCGCGGCATTGGGCCATTCCTTGCCGATCAGCCCGGACCTGACCGCAGTCTTTCATTCTGGCACTACAACACATCGAAACGCGGCGTGACGCTCGACCTCGAACATCCCGCCGGACTCGATGCCTTCCGGCGGTTGGTCGCGCATGCGGATGTGCTGCTCGAGTCGCGCGCCCCAGGCACGCTGCCCGCCCTTGGGCTCGGTTACGAGACACTCAGTGCCGACAATCCCGGTCTTGTCATGTGCTCACTGACCCCGTTCGGCCAGACGGGCCCGTGGCGGGACTACGTGTCGAGTGACCTGACTCACTTCGCGGCGGGCGGGCAGATGGCGTCCTGTGGGTACGATGACGCTGACGATCCGGCGGCGACTCCCATTGCGCCGGACGGCGGCAATGCGTGGCACACCGGATCGCACTACGCGTACATCGCCATCATGGCGGCGCTCGTGCAGCGCACGGTCACGGGTGAAGGTGACTACATCGACGCGTCCGTTCATGAAGCGTGTGCGCTGTCGACGGAGAGCGCGGTCGCCTCCTGGGTGTTTCGCGGCGAGCCCGTGATCCGGCAGACCGGCCGACATCACAGCGCGAACGCCACACCGCCGACCCAGTTCCGTTGCCGCGACGGCAAGTACGTGAATGCAATCCTGTGGGGCATGACGCCATCGAACCTGCGTCGCCTGGCAGAGTGGATGGCCGAGCACGACCTGGCCGATGACCTGCTGGATGAACGTTATGCAGACGCCGCGTTCATGCGTCAGCACCACGGCCACGTCGTTGACGTGACGGCCCGCTTCACCGCGAACATGACCGCGGACGAGATCTATCATGGCGGTCAGGAACGGGGCTTTACCTGGAGTGCGGTCCGTGCGCCGGACGAATTGTTGGGTGACCCGCATCTCGCGGACAGGGAGTTCTGGACCGAGGTCGCGCATCCGGACCTGGGGCGCAGCTATACCTACCCCGGCCCGGTGGCGATCTACAACGGTTCGCCGTGGCGGATCAGCCGGCGCGCGCCGCTTGTGGGCGAGCACAACGAGGAAGTGCTGCAGGCTCTGGGAGTCCTGGCAGAGGATATTCCAGGTGCCTGCGGTCTGGAGAATCCGAGGGGGCCGCTGCGGTGATTTGCGAGAGCGGTACGTGGGCGCTCGGGCAGCAACACGTGCGCTTCAGCCGCTCAGACCCATCAGGCAGACGCGCGCCTCGTCGGCGAGCCTTCGGGTGAGGCCCGCGGCGTCCATCGCGTGGTGCAGCGGCGCGGCCTGTCCCGCCCACAGTGACGTGAAGTCGGGTCGACCCGCAGCTTCGGCCGCCTGTCTGATCGGAGCAAGCCGGGCTCCGGCGGTCGGGAATGCCGGGGCGCTCGCCGAGATGGGTCCCTGCTCCTCCATCAGGCGGTTCATGATGCCGCGTGCAGGACGGCCCGAGAACAGATTGGTCAGCGCCGTCCCGTTGTCGGTGGCCCGGCCGAGGGCCTCACGGTGCAATGTACCGATCGTTGCCTCCGGGGTATGCAGGTAGGCCGTTCCCACCTGCACGCCCGCGGCGCCCAGGATCAACGCCGCCGCGACACCGCGTCCGTCGGCGATGCCGCCCGCGGCGATGACCGGGACTGAGACCGCGTCTGCGATCTGCGGCAGGAGCGCGATCGTGCCCGTCTGGGTCGCGGCGCTTTGGATCGGATCAGAAAGAAACGTGCCACGGTGCCCGCCCGCTTCGGCGCCCTGCGCGATGATCGCGTCGCAGCCGCAGGCTTCGAGCCATCGTGCTTCGTCGACCGAAGTCGCGGAGCTGAGTACCGTGAGCCCGCCATCTTGACGCGAGCGAAGAGCGGCTCCGGGGGGAGTCCGAAGTGAA
>PBVL01000001.1 GCA_002728675.1 Gammaproteobacteria bacterium | reverse complement strand
TGACGGGAAAACTGCGTGGCCCGGGAGACAAGCTGGCGCGCGTCGGCGCGGTGCAAATCCTCCGGCACGCGCTGACCGTCGCACGTGTGGAGCGCGGGTAGCGCATGCTCGAGCATGATGGAAAGCGCTCCTCCGAGGCTTGTCGCCTCATCAATTTTCGTTAGGATGCAGCCGTCTAAGGTGACATCGCCGAACGCCTCTACTGTCTCTTCGAGCGTGGGATAGTTGGTATTGGCCGACAGCACCAGGTACAACCGCGGATCTCGGTGCGCGCTCTCCGCCCCGTGCTCGATTAGCCGCGCTTGTTCAGCGAGGCGAATATCGCGCTGGCTCATGCCCGCGGTGTCGATCAAGATCAAACGGCGGTCTCGATAACGCTCTACTGCGTCGCGAAGCTCGTCTGCCCCGTTGCACATGGCAAACGGCAATCCAAGCAGCTGCGCATAACTGCGAAGCTGCTCCTGGGCACCGACCCGGTAATTGTCGGTCGTCAGCAATGCCGCGCTGTCGGCGCCGTTGCTGATCCGAAAGCGGGCGGCCAGTTTCGCAATCGTTGTGGTTTTCCCCACCCCGGTGGGACCAACCAACGCGACCACGCCGCCGGTGGAGAGAATGTCATCATTCGATATGGGAATACGCCGCGAGAGCTCGCCCAAGGCCCGGCGCCAAAGCGCCTCATCGTCACCGACGTCGCGCCGGGCATGCGTGTGCGCATTCGCGGCAATGGGATCGGCGACGGTGCGCGTCAGCCCCAGCTGCATCAAACGGCGTACCAGGGCCGCACGAACCGGCTGACGCCGTCCGAAATCGCCCCAGGCAAGTGAAGATACCTGATTCTCAAGGAGTCCCCGAAGCGATCGCAGCTCACGCTCGATAGCGGTTGAGAAAACGGGCTCCTGCGTCCGGGCTACTGCCGGTGCGGGCCGACGGCGCTCGACGGGCTCACGCTCCGCTGCCTGCTCGTAGCGGGTAAACGCGTCAAGTGAGGCAAGCGCCTCAGAGGGGACCGGCTGTTTAGGCTCGGGAGCCCGAACAACCGGCTCCACCGGAGGCGGCGCCACGGGTAGCGCTGGTGCAGTCACACTATCCTCCACCCACTCCTCGGAGTAATCGATGGCGGCGACAACCTCTACGCCTTCCGGCACCTTGCGGTTGGACAGGATGACCGCGTCCGGGCCCAGCTCGTCGCGCACAGCTCGAATGGCTTCGCGCATCTCCGGGGCCGTGAATCGTCTTATCCTCATGTCAGCTCCAATTCCTTCGCACCCTAATCTGTTGTTCAGTTCGCTGCGTCCTCACCGGACCGGCTAAAACTTGCCAGTCGCGGCTGAACGTTGCCTCACGCCGGGGCCAACGCTTCGGCACCACCTACCCGCCCGATGGACTTGATCTGCTGCGTGTCGGGCAACTCGCTGATCGCGAGCACCCGTGGACTCGGGTCGTACCGGCGCGCCATTTGCTGCACCAAGGCACGCAAAGGATCGGCGATGAGAAGCACGGTCGGGTCTACTGCGCCCCCGCATACTTCCGCTGCCTCGCTTACTGCCGTGTCCAATCTCATCAATGTCTCCGGATCGAGCGCGGGACGCGCTTGGCCTGATGTCTGAATATGTTGATGCAAGATCTGATCCAACCCTGGATCGAGGACGACAACTGACAACTCTGGCCGTAACCCATTGATTTCTTGGACGATGTACCGACCCAAGGCAACCCGCACCTGCGCCGTCAAAATGTCGGGGTCTTGACTCAAGTGCGCGTGCTCCGCCAAGGTCTCGACGATCGTCTGCACGTGCAGCAACGGGATCCGGTCTTGAAGCAGGTTCTGCATCACTCGGGAAACGACGCTGAGCGGCAACGGTTCCGGAATCACGCTGTCCACGAGCTTGGGCACCCGTTCGTTCAACCGATCGAGCAGATGCTGAACCTCGCTCTGGCCAAGAAGCTCCGGGGCAAAGTCTACGATGAGCTTGTCGAGATGGGTCGTGATGACCGTCCCCGGGCTGAATACCATGTAGCCCATCGCTTGGGCCTGGTCGCGCAACCCCGCTTCGATCCAAGTCGCATCGAGCCCAAACACCGGGTCCTTCGTCGGATGCCCTTCCAGGTGGCCGGTCGTATTGCCGGAATCGATCGCGAGTTCCATGCCCGGGAACACTTCGCCCTCGCCCACCGTCACACCGTGACTGCGAATGCGATAACGATTGGGCTCCAGATCCAGTGCATCGCGAATATGGACCGCAGGAATGAGGAAACCGAGCTCGGAGGTGCGCTTCTTACGCACGCTCTTGATCCGCCCGAGCAGCTCACCGCCTTGCTCCGGATCGACGAGACTGATCAAGCGGTAACCGACCTCGAGCCCCAACGCGTCTAGCGGCTGGACATCGTCCCAGCTCACTTCCGGCACCGTGGGAGCCGTCTCGGCTTCGGGCTCGACTGATTCTTCTTCCGCCTCGGCGCTACCGCGCCGACCGAGGTACCAGGCGGCGCCGAAAATCACCGCGGCGAGCCCCAAGAACGGAATATTCGGCATACCGGGCCATACACCAAGCGCTACTAACACCCCGCCGGTCACGTACAGCGTCTTGGGAGAGCGGAATAGCTGCGACACAATCTGGTCGCCCATGTCGTTCGCGCTCGAAGTCCGGGTCACCATGATTGCGGCCGCAGACGAGAGCAGTAACGACGGGATCTGCGCGACCAAGCCGTCACCGATGGTGAGCAAGGCGTAGTACTGCCCGGCTTGCTGAAACGCCATGCCGTGCTCCAGCGTGCCAATCGCGAGGCCACCGAGCATATTGACAAACAGAATTAAGATGCCAGCGATCGCATCGCCCTTGACGAACTTGCTCGCGCCATCCATCGATCCGTAAAAATCCGCTTCCGCAGCAACGTCCGCACGGCGTTCCCGCGCTTCCTCCTGGCTCAGAATGCCGGCGTTGAGGTCGGCATCGATCGCCATTTGCTTACCGGGCATCGCATCCAATGTGAACCGTGCGCTGACTTCGGAGATACGGCCAGCGCCCTTGGTCACAACCACGAAGTTGATAATGACCAAGATCGCAAACACGACGAAACCCACCGTGTAGTTGCCGCCAATGACGAACTCGCCGAAGGATTCGATCACCTTGCCCGCGGCATCGGTTCCAGTGTGGCCGTCGAGCAGAACCACCCGGGTTGAGGCNACGTTCAACGCGAGACGTAGCAATGTCGCGAGAAGCAGCACGGTCGGGAATACCGCGAGGTCCAGCGGTCGTTCCGAATAGATCGACGCCAGCATGACGACAATTGCCAGAGCAATNTTGAACGTGAACAACATGTCGAGAAGCATCGGTGGCAGCGGAATGACCACCATCGCCAGCATCAACAACAACAGCACTGGCGCCCCGAGTTTCGAGCGCACCATATTTTGCAGCGTCGAGAGCACGTCCATATTCATCATCCGCTAGTCGAATCTGAGCTCGTCAGGNATCGGCAATTCGCCCGGGGGCGGCGCATCCCGATAACCCCGTTTGCCNGCCAGCCGGTACGCATAGCGCAAGACNACGGCAACGGCTCCATAGAGCCCATGAGGTACCTCCTGGCCGAGATCGGTGGTGTGATAGATGGCTCGTGCGAGCGCCGGGGCGGGCACGATCGGCACATTTGAGTCGTGCGCGCGNCGACGGATCTGCCAGGACACAAGGTCCACGCCAGCCGCAACGAGCTTGGGCGCCGCTTCGCGCGACGTAGCGTCGTACTTCAGCGCAACCGCGTAATGGGTCGGGTTCGTGATGACGACATCGGCCTCACCGACCGCTTCCATCATGCGCCGTTGCGCGATCTCACGCTGCATCGCGCGGACTTTCGCGCGAAGCTCAGGGGCGCCTTCCTCGTTGCGGTTCTCGCGTTTGATCTCTTCNAACGACATACGGTTTTGCCGCGCGAAGTTCCAACGCTGAAACGGTACGTCCACCGCAGCGATCAAGATCATCACCGCNGCNAGCACNAGGAACGAGAAACCGAGCGTCCATACCGCCTGNTCTAGCCCGTTCTCCGGCGACATCGACGCCAATTCGAGATTCTCAGCGAGCTGACTTCGNATGAGCGCGACAGCNACCGCGCCGACCAGCAAGAACTTGGCGCCGGCNTTCACCATCTCCATCAAGCCGCGCACGGTGAAAACCCGCTTGGTGAGCCCCTTGATAGGGTCGAGCTTGGAGAGATTCGGCTCGAGCGGCTTGCCGCTGAACGTCCATCCNCCGATCGCCAACGGGCTGATTACCGCAACCACGGCAGCAATCACCAAAAACGGGGCCGCAATAAGGAGTACGTCGGCCATACCCTCGTAGACCGAACGCACCAGCACATCNGGAGTGACTNTCGGGTCCGCACGAAACCCCTTGATCATCACCTCGCTCAGCCCTCGAACGAGGTGAGGGCCGAGAACCAGTAACGCGACCGCCATCGTGATCAACAACCCGGTAGCCGCGAGGTCCTGCGAGCGCGGAACTTGCCCCTCGGTACGAAGCTGCTCCAGCTTTCGCGGAGTTGCTGGTTGTGAGCGTTCTTGGCCGTCGTTGCGGTCTTCAGCCACGGTGCTTCTCCGTTACAGGCTAACGAAAGCCTGCAATCAATCCCTCGGTGTACCCGAAAGCACGCCCGTAAACCCCGCCGAGCTCNCCCACTACGGTGGTATAGGTCAGCCAGATGATGATGAAACCGAACACCAAGGTGAGCGGGAAACCGATCACGATGATGTGAAGCTGGGGAGCCGCCCGGGAAATGACCCCGAACGCGAAGTTGACGACCAGCAAGGTCACGATTGCGGGCAAGGCAAGCTTGAGCGCTGCCCCGAANGCCCAACCGGCTTGCTGGGTCATCTCCCACAAAGACGTCAAATCGAGGGCGGGTAATCCAACGGGCAGGACGCGAAAGCTCTCCGCGAGGGTAGTCACGAGTATTAGGTGCCCGTCGAGCCCCAAGAACACAAACGTAGCGAGAATGATGTAGAACTGACTGAGCGTCGGGACGTCGATCCCTGTTTGCGGATCAACGAGTGCAGCGAAACCCAAGCCCATCAGGTGCGCGATGAGTTGTCCGGCCAGCTCCATCACCAGCAGCGCAAGCCGGAGCGTAAATCCGAATGCCAGCCCGATCAGCACCTCGCGCATCACGAGCAGCACGGTAGAGGTCGAAGTGGGGTCCACCTCCGGCAGCTCCGGCAGCAACGGTCCGATGGCAAGCGTCAGCACGACCGCCACCCCGAGTTTGACCCGGACCGGCACCGCCCGGTTACCAAGTACCGGACTCGTCGTGACTGCGGCCGCAATCCGAAAGAACGGCAGCGTCCAAGCAGTCACGAAACCCACCAGATACTCGGCAGCGAAGGTCATAGCCCGATCAGATACGGGATGCTTTCGACCAGCGTCCGCGTGTAGTCCATCATCGTGTTCATCAACCACGGTCCTGCCAGCGCCAGCGTGCCCAGCACCACAATCAGCTTCGGAATGAAGCTCAGTGTCATTTCCTGGATACCGGTGGCCGCCTGAAACATGCTGACGGCAAGGCCCGCGACCAATGCGGGCAAGATGAGAATCACCACGATGAGCACGGTGATCCAAAGCCCGTGCTGGATGGCGTCCTGAACCGCTTCGGGAGTCACGGCTGCAACACCTCTCTGACGTGCCAAGTGGCCTTTTGGTTTCGT
>PBVL01000055.1 GCA_002728675.1 Gammaproteobacteria bacterium | reverse complement strand
CATCGCGCAGCTACTTTATACGCATCTATGAACACGGCAATTTTCTTTGCGGTAAATACGATGTCGGCTCTCCGCCGGATCGCAGGATCCGGCCGGATGTCCACTCGATCGCGGAGTCCATGCAGTGAATCTTTGATCGAACTGCGAGCTCAGGAGCTGTATCCCTAGATCCAACTGCTTTCATCCGAGTCGTCGCGTCAGGCGACGACGAAGCTGGCGAGGATTTCTTGCTTGCTCCCACAATGGACGCTGACTATTGGTGGACCAAGCCGAGAAGGTCAGCCGAGCGGGCGCCGGCTGAGTGGCGATCAGCTGGCGTGCGAGGGTTTCGCAGGCATCGGCGCCTGGGGTGAGTCGGTTAAGTGAGGCACTGAATTCAGGATATAAAAAAGGCCGCCCTGGACAGCCTTGGGAGTGAGTTTGGTGGGCCCACCAGGACTCGAACCTGGGACCAATGGATTATGAGTCCACGGCTCTAACCAACTGAGCTATAGGCCCGTGCCAGCGCGTGAGACGGCGCGGCGGGCCCGCGAGTGTAGCGCAAAAAAGGGGGCCAAGGCCCCCTTTCTTCATCCGTCCTTCAAGCGTTACGGGACACCCAGTAGCGGGTCAGACGGTTTCGTCGAGGAAACTCCGAAGGTGATCCGAGCGGGTCGGATGGCGCAACTTGCGAAGCGCCTTCGCTTCGATCTGACGAATGCGCTCACGCGTGACATCGAACTGCTTGCCCACTTCTTCGAGCGTGTGGTCAGTATTCATGTCGATGCCAAACCGCATGCGAAGCACCTTCGCCTCACGCGCGGTGAGCCCGGACAGGATGCCCTTGGTGGCTTCCCTCAGACCCTCGTCGGTCGCGGTGTCGACCGGTGCGCCCACGGACGCGCCCTCGCCCAGATTGGAATCCGAGTCGAGGAAATCGCCCAGATGGGAATCTTCGTCGTCGCCAATGGGCGTTTCCATCGAGATCGGCTCTTTGGCGATCTTCAGCACCCGGCGTACTTTCTCTTCTGGCATTTCCATCCGTTCGGACAGTTCTTCCGGAGTCGGCTCTCGGCCTTTCTCCTGAAGCATTTGGCGCGAGATGCGCGACAGCTTGTTGATGGTCTCGATCATGTGGACCGGAATCCGGATCGTGCGTGCCTGGTCGGCGATCGAGCGCGTGATGGCCTGGCGAATCCACCACGTTGCGTACGTGGAGAATTTATAGCCGCGGCGATATTCGAACTTGTCGACAGCCTTCATGAGGCCGATGTTGCCCTCCTGGATGAGGTCTAGGAACTGCAGTCCGCGGTTGGTGTACTTCTTGGCAATCGAGATCACGAGTCGAAGGTTGGCTTCAACCATGTCCTTCTTGGCACGGCGTGCTTTCGCTTCGCCGATGGACATCCGTCGATTGATGTCTTTCAGGTCGCTGATCTTGAGGCCCGTCTCATCGGCGACCTGCTTGATGCGCTTCTGCGCACGCAGGACCTCGTCCTTGCACTTTTTGAGGCCGTCGTAGGTCTTCATCTGCTTCTGGACCCACTTCAGATCTTCCTCATGGCCCATGAATCGTTCGATGAAGTCCTTGCGGGGCATCTTGCCGTGCTTGACGCAGAGCCCCATCACGATGCGCTCCTGCTTGCGCACCACGTTGTGACCCTGGCGAGCCATCGCCACGATCACTTCCATGTGTTTCGGAACCATCTTGAAGAACTGGTACTTGTCTCCGAGCGCCTTCAGTTCCTTTTGGCCCTGTTCGGAGTCACGGCCGTGCTTCTTGATGGCGCGTTCGGTTTTCTTGACCTGCTTGCGGCACGCCTCGAAACGCTTTTTCGCCATCACGGGGTCGGGCCCCTTGTTCTCTTCCTCGGCGTCGTCGTCCTTCTCTTTCTTGGCGCCGGGCACTACCTGGGCCGCGGGCGGCACGTGTTCTGCGGGGTCGAGGAATCCAATCAGAAGATCGGTCAGCTTGCCGTCTTCTTCCTGGGTCCCGTCGTAGGTGTCGACCGTCGTCTGAACAACGCCCGGTACCGAGGAAACCGCATGCAGGATGTCGCGGATGCCCTCTTCGATGCGTTTGGCGATGATGATCTCACCTTCCCGCGTGAGCAGTTCGACGGTGCCCATCTCGCGCATGTACATACGCACGGGGTCCGTGGTGCGACCTGCTTCGTTTTCGACTGCAACGAGAACCGCGGCGGCCTCTTCGGCGGCCAGCTCGTCCGTGTCGTCAGCTTCCTGGAGAAGCTCGTCTCGCTCAGGGGCCACCTCGTGAACGGCAATCCCCATATCGTTGATCATCCCGATGATGTCTTCGATCTGATCGGGATCCGATATTTCGTCTGGCAGGTGGTCGTTGACTTCGGAATAGGTGAGATAGCCCTGTTCCCTCCCGCGACTTATTAGCTCTTTTAACCGGGATTGCTGTTGTGCGAGACCGCTTGCCATGTAGTGCCCTCGAGTGCTCTCAGAGTTTGGAGACGAGCCGCCCATTATAGCGGCCGCCCTCCGCCCATTCCAGATTTTGCGCCGCTCACTCCGCCAGGCCCCGGCGCCTCAGAACGGCACGTCGTCGTCCGGGCTCCCGTGCATCCGCCTGACCAGCTTCTTTTCGTCTTCGTCCATCTGATCGATGGGGACGTCAATCAGCGATTGCTTATGTCTCTGTTTTTCATAGCTTTCCATCTCCCCGACGAGCCGTTCGACGCTTGCTCGAAACTCGGCACGCATTGCGTCTGCGGGTAGAAGCCGCTCGGCCTGAAGCTGCACCTCGAGCCACCGGCGCTGAGATTCGTCCGTTATCTGGCGAAGCAAAAGCCGTGGTGATGTGGACTCATCTGCAAGAATGATCCCCGCGAGATCGGAAATGAACACGGTGACCTCCGACGTCTCGAATCGCCGCAGATGCTCGGTATGCAGCTCATCGACCAGCTCCGGATAGCGAATCAGCGTCGCGCCAACCTTGTCCGCAGCCGGGTGGCGACGGCGGGCGGGACGCGTCGGCCCACGCTCGGGCTCCGGCCGGGGCGGCTCCCTGGTCCAATGCAGCTGGGTCAGGTGCTCAGGCTCGAGACCCGTCTGCTCCCCGAGCCGGCGCCACAGGAGTTCCCGGTAGACTCCGGTTGGCAGCGTGTGCAGCAAGGCCGCGGCGTCTTTGGCGAGTGCTGCCCGGGCTGCGGGATCCCGCAGTGACTTCCCCTGGCTCAGATGATCGAACAGCACGTCGGCAAGGGGAGTTGCCTGATCGAGCCGCGCATTGAACCCCTCGGCACCCTCGGCGCGTACGAGAGAGTCCGGATCCTCGCCGTCGGGGAGAAACAGGAATCTCGCCGAACGACCGTCCTCCATCGCGGGCAGCGCCAACTGAAGCGCTTTCCACGCCGCGTTGTTGCCGGCAGTGTCCCCGTCGAAACAGAACACGACCTCGGGGACCTGGTTGAACAGCCGTTCGATGTGGTCACTGGTCGTGGCTGTGCCGAGGGTTGCAACGGAATTCCTGATGCCCGCCTGGGCGAGCCCCACGACGTCCATGTAGCCTTCCACCACCAGCAGACGATCCAGGTGACCCGATCGCCGCGCGTCGTAGAGCGCATAGAGCTCGCTGCCCTTGCGGAAGACCTCGGTCTCAGGCGAGTTGAGATATTTCGGCTGCCCGTCACCCATGATGCGCCCACCGAATGCGATCACCTGACCGCGCAGGTTGCGGACCGGGAACATCACGCGGTCGCGAAACAGCTCGTAGCTCCGGTCGCCATCCTCGCGCACGAGTCCCGCCGCGATCAGCAGGTCGCGGTCTTCATTACTTTTCTGCAGTGCCGCCTGCAGGTTGCGCATGCCGGGTGGCGCAAAGCCAATCCCGAAGTCACGCGCGATCTCACCGCTGATCCCGCGCCCTTTCAGATAGTCGACGACCCGTGCCCGATTGGGGTGCCTGCGCAACTGTTCGCGGAAGTACGCGTCCGCCTGGGCCAGCACGTCGAGGATCGACTTGCGCCGCCGCTGGCGGGCCTCCGCCCTCGCGTCCATGGCCTCGCGGGGCACTTCGAGGCCTGCCTGACCCGCGAGCATCTCGACCGCGGAGGGGAAGTCCAGGTGTTCGTACTCCATGAGAAAGCGGAGCGCGTGACCGGAAGCCTGACACCCGAAACAGTAGTAGAACTGCTTCGTCGCATTGACGTTGAAGGACGGCGTTTTCTCGCCGTGGAACGGGCAGAGGCCCTTGTGGTTCTGACCGCTGCGCTTGAGTTCGATGCGCGACCCGATGACTTCGACAATGTCCGTCCGGGCGAGCAGTTCATCGATGAAGGCGGGGGGGATTCTGCCCGGCATTGCGATTCGTTAGGACGCTCAGAGCACCATCGGATGGCCAGTGTAGCGCCATGCCCGATCCGCTGACCAGTAAACGACACCGAACCGATGAGGTTCGTCAGGCGAGCTTTTGCTTGACGGCGGCAGCGACTGCGGCCATGTCGGCCTTGCCCGCCAGTTCGCCCTGGAGTTTGCCCATCACCTTGCCCATGTCACGCATCGACACCGCGCCGACCTCGGCAATGGCCGCGGCAACGGCTGCGTCGAGTTCGTCGCCATCCAGCTGTTCCGGCAGGAATGCCTCGATGATCCCGATCTCGGCAGCTTCTTTGTCGGCGAGGTCATCGCGACCACCGTTCCGGTATTGCTCGATGGAGTCACGCCGCTGTTTCGCCATTCGCGTCAGGACCCCGACGATACGGTCGTCGTCCATTTCTACGCGCTCATCAACCTCGATACGCTTGATATCGGCCATGATGAGCCGAAGCGTGGCAAGGCGTTCCTTTTCACGAGCGCGCATGGCGCTCTTGACCTCGTCCTGCAAACGGGCAAGCAGTGTCATTGTGCTGGATTCCGACGATGCACCGGGGCGGTGCGGGAGTGGAAGTCACGCGGGCAGACGCAACGGCAGCGCCGCCCACTGCACCCGGGGGCGGGATGCGGCCTCCGGGCTCGGGCCGACCGGTGTTCGGTGCGGCTCCGGGGTCTTGTTCCGGCTAGTACAGCCGCTCCATGCGCTTCGCTTCGCGCTGAAGCTTCTTCGCGTGGCGCTTCACCGCTGCAGCCGCCTTGCGCTTGCGCACGGCCGTGGGCTTCTCGTAGTACTCGCGGCGGCGAACCTCAGCGAGGATGCCAGCCTTCTCGCACGAACGCTTGAACCGACGCAGAGCGACGTCGAACGGCTCGTTTTCTTTGACTTTGACGAAAGGCACCGATGCCTCCTCATTTACCGAGGCGCGGAGTCTAGCGCATTGCCGCCACAATCCCAAACATGCGCGCATTGAATCGGCAATAATGCGCCCCTGCCACAGGGGAGGACTGACGTGCGCGTTCTGGGCGTCGAAACTTCGTGCGACGAAACCGGCGTTGCGCTGTACGACAGCGAACGGGGTCTGCTCGCGGATCAACTCTACAGTCAGGTATCCATGCATGCGGAGTTCGGCGGCGTCGTGCCGGAACTCGCTTCCAGGGACCACATCCGACGCACCCTGCCAATGATCGCCTCGGTCCTTGCGGAAGCCGGTATCGGCCCGAACGAGGTTGATGGAATCGCGTACACGGCGGGGCCGGGCCTCGTCGGCGCACTGCTCGTAGGTGCCTCGGTCGCGCGGTCACTGGCGCTCGCCTGGGACGTTCCCGCGGTCGGCGTTCACCATATGGAAGGGCACCTGCTCGCGCCAATGCTCGCGGACGATCCGCCCGAGTACCCGTTTGTCGCACTCCTTGTAAGCGGTGGCCACACGCTGCTCGTCAACGCACACGCGCACGCGGACTATGAGATTCTGGGCGAATCCCGAGACGACGCCGCCGGAGAGGCCTTCGACAAGGCCGCCAAGATGCTCGGGCTCGGCTACCCCGGAGGGCCCGCCATTGCCCGTCTTGCCGAAAACGGTACAACGGATCGATTTACCTTCCCTCGGCCCATGGTCGACCGGCCCGGGCTGGACTTCAGTTTCAGCGGTCTGAAGACGTACACCCTGAACTGTGTCCAGGACCTCGGTGAGCCGAATGATCAGGACCGGGCCGATGTGGCCCTCGCGTTTCAGGACGCGGTCGTGGACACCCTGACGATCAAGTGCCGCCGGGCTCTGCGCGAAACGGGATCGAGCCGACTGGTGATCGCCGGGGGCGTGTCCGCCAATACGCGCCTTCGCCAGCGCCTCGAGAACATGGTCCACACGGAGCGCGCCAGGCTCTACGTCCCTGCACTGAAGCTTTGCACGGACAACGGCGCAATGATTGCGTACGCGGGCTGGCAACGACTCGCCGCCGGTGAACGGAGCGGTCTCGACCTCACTGTACGACCCCGTTGGCCCATCGACGAACTGGCCCGGCCCCCAGCGGCCCAGGCATGATGCCAGACACGGTCTTCATCGATGGCCTGCAGGTCCGTGCCGTAATCGGCATATACGCGTGGGAGCGCAGCGTGCTGCAGGATCTGCGCATCGATCTCCGGATGGACACCAACATCGGCGCCGCGGCGGCGGCGGACGACATCGACCTCGCGCTCGACTACGACGCAATCGCCGGCCGCGTCACCGCACTTGCAGGCGCTAGCCGCTACAAACTGATCGAATCGCTCGCTGAAGAGATCGCGCGAACCGTGCTTGGTGAGTTCGGCGTCAAGCGCCTTATGGTGCGGGTCACGAAACCGGGAGCCGTTGCCAACGCACGCGGCGTCGGTGTGGAGATCGAGCGCCCCTGACACACTCCGCAGGGACTGTCACTCAGCGCCGCCGACCGCTCCGTTCTGGTCCAGCGTGACAAAAACCGGCGTGAATCCAGGGCTGCGGTTGTCCCCCCCTGCCAGGATGGTGGCCGGGGCCTGCAGGTCGAGTCGCACCTCGAACAACACCCAGGAACGCTCGTCGAACCGTCGTCCGGTGTCGACGTCGACGAGGTAATACATCGTCCCCTCCCGATCGATCGCCAACTGAACCTGGTCTTCCGGCAGGCGCACCGAGTCCGGCGGCGCATCGAACGTGACCAGGTTGACGAACGCCTGCTCGTCGACTTCGGCGACCTCCTCTTCTTCGCCACGCTGTGATGCGGCTGTGGACCGGGAACTCGACGCGGCCGTGGTGTTACCGGCACTGGCGGTTGCGCGGGAGGAGTCGACAAGGTTGTTGACTAGCAGGCTCACATCCGTCGGAGGCAGCAGGTTGAGCTCGTCAATCTGAGTCTCGAAGGTCGCGAGCGCATCAGTCGGGATCGTTTGCAGGAGCGAGGTGCTGCCAATGTCGTCTGAGAAGAAGCGGCCAGAGTTCAATCCGTAGAAAATCCCCTCCGACGCCCGCTGGACAAAGTTCTGATCTGCATCCACTGACCCAACGTTGGCGGAAGGCGCGAGGAACGTAATGGTTCCGGTCTCACTCGTGATGTCGGCGAGCTTACCTTCGTTGACGTCGCCGCTGTCCTCGAACGCAATGGGATCGTTGACGCGACGGAACATCGGCGCCTCATCGTTCGGCCCAACCTCTTTGGTCAGCACCAGCGTCACATCGCCCTGGGCGATGACCGTCGCTATGTCCACACCCTCGAGAGCAGAGATCGTCAGCGAGCCGTCGGTCGCATCCGCGGTCGAGTTCCGCCCCTGGGCTACAGAGCCCTCGACCGCCACGAGTGTGATGTCCGATGCGGAGGAAATGTTGCTGTTCACGAGCACGTCGGTGGTCTTGGAGGTCAGCGAAACTTCGCCAACAGTGGAAACAAGGCCGTCACCCACATCCCCGGCGGGATCGGTGACCGTCACGTCAACGTTGTCTGTCGCGTTCAGCGTGATGTCACTCGCCGTCAGGGTCTGGCTGACAACGATGCTCTCGGCGCTCGCTGCAAATGAACCGCTGTTGTTCGTCAATCCGGAGACATCCAGTTTCCTCGACACGTCGAGCGCTACGCCTCCGTCCTCGCCGGCCTGCGCGAGGAGTGCGGAGCCGGTGTCAGCGTCCGCCGCGATTGTAAGGTCACCATCGGACACCGAGCCCCGGATGCCGCCCGATTGTCCGCCCGATGCAGTCGCCGCGACACCCTCGGCGAGCGACACGTCCCCCGCCGCAACCGCGATGCTGACGTGCCCACCCGTCAGCCGGCCGGATGCATTGATCGCCGTCTCTGTCAGGTCGTCTTCGCTGTCGCGCAGATCCGTTCGCGCCACCGCAGCCGAGGTCATAGCAAGCTCACCCTGCGCCGACACGTCCGCATCAAACGTGATCACGCCGTCGTTAGCGATGGTCAGGCCTCCGTCGCTTGCGCCCTCGCCCGTCGTGGTGAGGGGCTGCGCAAACGAGAGGTTCCCCGCCTCGCTGGTCACGCTCATGATTGCCGCGGTTACGCTGCCGCCGAGCACAACGGCATCCGACACGGTCAGGGTTGCAGCTCTGGACTCGACCGTCAGTCCGGCGCTCGCGGTGATCGCTCCCGTGACCGCAACCTGCTCCGCGCCCGAGAGGGCAATGCTGACGGCCTCTTCGAGGCGGACGTTGCCGGACTCACTCCTCACCTCGATTGAGCCTGCCGCCACCGTGCCCTGCAGCACGACCGCGTCCTGAGAGACGATGTTCGTACTGGCGGGCGCTACGACGAGTTCTCCTCCCGCGGTGATGTTGCCCGCGACCGAGACCCTTTCGGCACCCTGAATCGTCACGGCCCCGACGTCCGAAGTGACTGTGTCATCGGGGCGCACGCCGCCGGAAGCGCTCGACACCGTCACTATCGCGCCCGCGACGGGACCCTGCAGCACGACGGCATCCGAGCCACCCAACGTGGTGCCCGCGGATGCAAGGCTGAGTTCGCCACCGGCACTCACCATGCCCTCGAGGCGAATGACTCCCGCCGCGTCGATTGTGATCGAGCCAACATCGTCCGTCAGCGCACCAGCGGCAGTCACGTCGCCCGATGCATCGATGTCGATCGTGTTGCCTGACCTACCGGCGGCGTTGAGTTGTATGTTGTTGGCGACAAGCCGCAGCGAATTGATCGCAGTCAGCCCGGTACGCGTGATCTTGCCGATCTCGAGGTCGCCGGTTCCGGCAACGACAAGCAGGCGGTCCCCCGCCCCGGCGGTCACGTTGAGCGTTCCGATCTGCGCACCCGCCCGCAGACTGACATCTGCGCCAGCCTGGTCGACATCCCCGGGCTGCGCCTCGGCGGGCTGTCTCGCAGTGTCGGTGTTCGCCGGCCCGGTGGAGTCGATCACGACCTCCCCGGTGACCGTCAGAGTGCCATTCGCGGTTGCCGTACCGCCGATATTGATCGTGCCCTGTTGCGACTCGATGATGACGGCATCCGCTCCCGACGTTCCGATGTTGATGGTCTCTGCATTGATCTCAACCGAGCTTTGACTCGGGGCGGAGTGCGGGCTCACGTTGGCCTGAAGCGAGACCTCCCTTGCATCGACGTCGAGGGTGCCGTACTGCAGGTCACCGCCGGACTCCAGAAGGACATGATTGGCACCAAGGACCACATTGCCGGACGCACGCATCGTTTGAACAGTACCGCCGAGGATCAACTCGTCGTCGGAATCGAGGGTGACGTCTGCGCCCGTCAGCGGCAGCACCCGCGCGACGCTGACAGAGGCCGAGCGAATGCAGCAACGGCTGTCACGGGCCGGACTCACAGCCTACGTCGAGAAACCGGCACGGATGAATGACAATAGCGATCAGTTCCGGGTACTCCTGGGCTCGTTCGACAACCCTGCCACCATCGAAGCCGCGCGGGACGCACTTGCCGCGCTTGGAATCACCACAACAAGGTCCACGCCTTGACCCGAACGGTCGTATCGAGAGCGCATGCGTGGCCAGACTCCATAACCTATAATCCCGGCCGCTGAANTTTGGGAGACGTGCACGACGAACAGCATGGCAGCTCTGGNNCCGGAAACACTCAAAANGCTGATCCCTTTCAACGCGATGGCAGAGGAACATCTGCAGGACATCGTCTCGCAGGGTGAGGTGCTNACGCATCCCGAAGGCAAGATGATCTTCAAGCGCGACGATGAAGATCACTGCGTCTACTGGTTGCTCGAGGGAACGGTCGACCTGCTCGACAAAGACTTCAACGTCACCCAACGCACCGCCGGCGGGGAGGGCGGTGAATACACCCTCGACAACACCAACCCGCACGAGATGACGGCGGTGTCCACGAGCAACGTGTCTGTCCTCAAGGTCACGCGCAAAGTGGTTGGCGCGTTCCTGCAGGGATTGCCGGCCGAAGACTTCGACGTGAGCGACTACGAAGACGAAGTCGACTGGATGTCTTCGCTCCTGTCCTCCCCTCTCTTCGAATTAATACCGCCCGCGAACATCCAGACACTTTTCTCCAAGTTCGAGGAAATCGAGGTCAAGCGCGGCGACGTGGTGATCCGCCAGGGAGACAAGGGCGACTATTCTTACGTCATCCAGTCCGGTCGGGCAGTCGTGGAACGCCAGGCCAGTGGCAAAAAAATCCAGATCGCCAAGCTGAAGTCCGGCAACAACTTTGGTCAGGACGCTCTCGTGACCGACGTCCCGCGCAATGCCACGGTCACCATGACGACCGGCGGCGTCCTGCAGCGGTTGTCTGAACCGGACTTCGAGAGCCTGCTGATGCATCCGGTCATCGAAAAACTCTCACTCGACGACGTTGCAGGTATGGTCGAAGCCGGCGAGCCCAAGACCTATATCCTCAACGTGCGAAACCCCAAAGAGATTGAAGAAGGGCAGAAGATCGACGGCAGCCTGAACGTGCCGCTGCTGCTCCTGCGCAAGTCACTGCCCAAACTGAGACCCGACGCGGTCCATGTCATCGCGTCGGACGGGGGCAAGCGCAGCGAACTGGGTGCCTACATTCTCAACGAGAATGGGTTCAGCGCCTATGTACTCAATCAGGAGCAGGCCAGTGCCTGACGACTGTCTGTTCTGCCGGATTGCGGGTGGCGCAATTCCGACGGACTTCGAACATGAAGACGACCGCGTGGTGGCCTTTCGGGATATCAACCCCCAGGCACCAACCCACATCCTGATCGTCCCAAAACGGCACATTGCTACCGTCAACGATTTGGCCGCTGACGACGCAGACCTGGTCGGGCATATGATGCTCACAGCCCGGAGTCTCGCGGAAAACGAGGGGATCGCCGGACCGGGCTACCGCCTCGTCGTCAACTGCAACCCGGACGGTGCGCAATCTGTCTACCACATTCACCTCCACCTGATGGGCGGGCGCCAGCTCCGGGGCCTGGGGTGATGCGAAAGCTCTCACGGGCTGATGAAGCAATTGCGGCCTTCCAGCAGCGCCTTGGAATCGTTTCGGGCCTAGGACCGCCCGCACGCCGCGAATACCCTTCCACGATCACCGAAGTGCCTTCGGACCCACGGGAGCGTCGACACTCGACCGGCCTGATGCGCGTCAACCACGTTGGGGAAATCTGCGCGCAGGCGCTGTACGACGGGCAGGCGGCTACCGCTCGCAGTCAGCGGGTCCGGGCCGTGATGCGGCACGCGGCCACGGAGGAACTCGACCACCTGGATTGGACCCGCAGGCGCATCGCTGAACTCGGGGGAGAGACCAGCCGCCTGGGCGGACTTTTCTACGCTACGTCGTTCGCGGCCGGCGCCACCGCAGGTGCCCTCGGAGACCGAATCAATCTCGGGTTCCTTGCGGCGACGGAAGAGGAGGTCAGCGCACATCTCGACCGGCATCTGGCAAGTCTCCCTGAGTCGGACCGGGCAAGCGCGTCCGTGGTGAAGCAGATGCGCAACGACGAGGCGCGCCATGCGCAGACCGCGCGCCATGCGGGCGGCCTCGAGTTCAGCGGTCTGACCCGGCGACTCATGCGCGCGGGTTCCCGCATCATGACCACGCTGACCTACCGGTTCTAACCGATCGCTCAGCCGAACGAATCGGCCCACTGATCCAGAAGCCCCGACACGATTGCCGCGCGTCGCCTGTCCAGCGATTCCCTGACGTACGCCCCGAACCCTGCGCGGAGCAAG
>PBVL01000054.1 GCA_002728675.1 Gammaproteobacteria bacterium | reverse complement strand
TGACGGGCTATGCGTTCGTGGTCGGAATGGGGCTGCCGGTGCAGCGCGCGCTCGCGAGCGCACTGCTGGTGCTGGGGGCGCTCCTCGCGTCGCGGTGGTCTCTGTGGGCTATCGCAACCGCTTCGGACACCCCCCCGGAGGTTGTCGCGCGCTACATGCGACGCGGGGCGGTCGTCCTGTCCACGGCTGATTCGGGTGCAGTCCGGATTGGATTACGGGACGGGTTCATCACGACCGAACCCGCCGTATCGATGGTCAGACGACCCTGGCTCGCGCCGGTTGAGTGTTTCAGTGACCCTCAG
Source organism: Gammaproteobacteria bacterium (assembly GCA_002728675.1). GTDB lineage: Bacteria > Pseudomonadota > Gammaproteobacteria > Pseudomonadales > Azotimanducaceae. The sequence continues at coordinate 102,267 of PBVL01000054.1, read as the reverse complement.
CCGTGGATGTGCCGTACAGTTCATTCAGCAGATTCAGCAGGCGCTGGTTCTCATCCGGTGTTCCCACGGTGACGCGCAGCTTGTCGTCCATCCCCGCCGTCCCGAAGAACCGAACGAGCACCCCTCTGTTCTTCAGATGCGCGTAGACGTCTGCTGCTGACGGCCCGTCGTCAGGGACCTTTGCCAGCAGGAAATTGGTCTGCGTCGGCCAGGTGGTGAACCCAAGTCCCTGCAATGCCGACTCCATGCGCACCCGTTCCGAGCGGACTTTCTCCCAGGTCGAGCGCGCATAGGTCTGGTCGGCCAAAGCGCTTGCGGCGATCACCTGGCTGACCGCGTCGAGGTTGTAGCTGTCACGCGTCTTCTGCAGCATGGGCTGGATCAGGGAGGCCGGGCCGAGGCCGTACCCAAGGCGCAGGCCCGCAAGTGAGTAACCCTTGCTGAGGGTGCGCAGCACAATCAGGTTGTCGAACTCCCTGAGCAGCGGCAGGACGTCGTACCGGATGCCGGGATCGACGAAATCGACGTAGGCTTCATCGACGAGGACCACGCCCTTCGATTCAGACGCGACCGCGCGGATTTCCTCCGCGCTGAACAATCGTCCCGACGGAGCGTGTGGGTTGACGATCAGCGTCAGCGCGCAGTCGTTCCGGTTGCAGTCCGCCGCAAAATCCGCAGGGAGACCGAAGTCGTCCGTGAGGTCCACCTCGAACACGGGAGAATCGTGGATTGCCGCCAGTACGCCATACAGAGAGTAGGACGGACGGGTGGTGCCGATTGCGCGTCCGGGTTCGACGAACGTCGTGATGAGCAGCCGGAGGAGTTCGTCGCCGCCCCGGGTCGCGATGACCTCGTCCTCTGCAAGGCCGTGCAACGCGGCGATCTGGGTTCGCAGCGGCCGGGCGGTCGCTGGCGGATAGCGACGCAGGTCGATGGGGTCGAATGCCCGCAGCGCCTCCGATACGCCCGGTGCCGGGGGATAGGGGTTCTCGTTCGTGTTGAGTTTGATGGTTCGTGCATCGTCAGGCTGTTCGCCTGACGTGTAGCCCTGCATCGCTCGGATGTTGTCTCGTTCGTAGGTCATTCTGGTGCGTCGTAGTTGATCGCTTCAACGAACATGGTCCTCGGCCCTCCCGGTCCGTCGAGCCGCGTTTCGTCGCCCAGCCGCTTGCCGATGAGCTGCTTGGCGACGGGGGAGTTGATGGAGATCCAGTTGCGTTTGGGGTCAAACTCGTCTGCGCCCACAATCCTCACGTTGAGGAGATCGCCGCCTTCTTCGGACTCGAGGGTGACCCAGGCGCCAAAGAAGACCCGTTCGAGGTCGGCAGGCTTGCGGTCGACAACTTCGAGTCGGTCCAGGGTTTTCGACAGATAGCGGATCCGCTTGTCGAGCTCCCGCAGTTGCTTCTTGCCGTAGATGTAGTCCGCGTTCTCGGAACGGTCGCCCAGCGCTGCAGCGGCTGCAACCCGGCGGGTGATTTCCGGTCGTTCTGTCTTCCAGATGTGGTTCAGTTCATCGCGAAGTCGGCGTGCCCCTTCCGGTGTGATGTAGACCTTGTCACTCACGACCGCGCGTCACACGAATCGCGAACAGATGACGGCGGCCCAGACCAACCCGAAGATCACGAGTGCGCTGCAGACCGCCGCGGAACCGAGGTCCTTGGCGCGACCGGCAAGGTCGTGGTGTTCGGTACTCGTATGGTCGACTGCCGCCTCGATGCCCGAGTTCAGCAATTCCACCACAAAGACCAGCAGATACACGCTGATGAGCATGGCGACTTCGACAGCATCATTGCCGAGCCACATGGCAGCGGGAATGATGACGAGAAGGCCGGCAGTTTCCTGTCTGAACGCGGACTCGTGCCGGTAAGCGGCGTGGAAACCGCGAAGCGAGAACCTCGTTGCATTGACGAGGCGGTGGACACCGGTGTTCGTGGCTTTGTCGTATTGCACTGTCATCATCGGGGGCTGCGGCGGACCGGCCCGGGGTCTCGGCGAGAATCGATGCACGCTGCCAGAGAAGAATCGCAGGCGCAAGCGTTGCGAGCCGGTCCCGGCCGGACACCCATGAGCGGGGTCAGGTGTTGTTTGGGGGGATCCCGAAACGCCCGCAGGATGATTCTTGAATCGCACCCGGGCGTCCCCATTATGGTTGCATCAAGGAACAACGGAGTCCTCGCCAATGCGAATGGACAGACTTACAAGCAAACTCCAGACAGTGCTCTCTGAAGCGCAGTCACTGGCTGTTGGCAGGGACCACAACTACCTGACGCCGGCGCATGTGCTGGCGGCCATGCTCGATGCACAGGACGTCGCCATGCGTGCGCTCGTCACGCAGAGCGGCGCTGACTACGATGCGGTCAGCCGGGGGGCGCGTCATCTTGTGGAGGCGCTGCCGGTCGTGAAGGATCACAACGGGGACGTGTCGATGTCTCCGGAACTGCTGCGGATGCTGAATCTGGGCGACAAGTTCTCCCAGCAGCGCTCGGATGAGTACATCTCCGCTGAGCTCGTGTTACTTGCCGCCACCCGCGACAGCGGTGATGTCGGCAAGCTGCTCGAAGGTTCCGGGCTCGCAACGGACAAACTCGCAAACGCAATCGAACAGGCGCGCGGAGGTGACAACGTGCAAGACCCGAACTCAGAAGAACAACGCGGCGCGCTCGCCAAGTACACGGTCGATCTGACGGAGCGTGCAGAGCAGCAGAAGCTCGACCCGGTCATCGGCCGCGACGACGAGATCAGGCGCACGATTCAGGTCCTGCAGCGCCGGACGAAGAACAATCCGGTGCTGATTGGTGAGCCCGGAGTTGGCAAGACCGCGATCATCGACGGCCTCGCCCAGCGGATCGTCAACGGTGAAGTTCCTGAAGGACTGCGCAACAAGCGCATTCTCGCGCTTGACATGGGTGCGCTCATTGCGGGTGCGAAGTTCAGGGGTGAGTTCGAGGAACGGCTGAAAGCCGTGCTGACCGAACTCTCCAAGGAAGAGGGCAACGTCATCCTCTTCGTCGATGAAATCCACACCATGGTGGGAGCGGGTAAAGCAGAAGGGGCGATGGACGCCGGCAACATGCTGAAACCCGCGCTCGCCCGGGGCGAGCTGCATTGCGTCGGCGCAACGACGCTGGATGAGTATCGTGAGTACCTGGAGAAAGACGCGGCCCTCGAGCGCCGTTTCCAAAAGGTGCTGGTCGAAGAGCCTGGTGTCGAGGACACCATCGCCATTCTCCGCGGGTTGAAGGAACGCTACGAGATTCATCACGGCGTGGACATCACTGACCCTGCCATCATCGCTGCGGCACGACTCTCGCAACGCTACATCTCCGATCGTCAGTTGCCTGACAAGGCCATCGACCTCGTGGACGAAGCCGCGAGTCTGATCCGCATGGAGATGGACTCCAAACCCGAGGAAATGGACCGTCTCGAACGCCGCTTGGTTCAACTCAAGATCGAACGCGAGGCACTCAGGAACGAGGACGACGGTGCCTCGCGCGCGCGTCTGGCCTCGCTCGAAGAGACGATCGAAGAGGGCGAACGCGAGTTTGCCNACCTGGACGAGATCTGGGCCGCAGAGAAGGCGGCACTGCAGGGCTCGCAGCACATCAAGGAAGCGATCGATGTGCTGCGCCAGGAGATGGAGGCACAGCGACGGGCCGGAGATTTGACGCGCCTGTCGGAGATTCAGTACGGCGAACTCCCTGCGCTCGAGAAGCAGTTGGAAGCCGCCAACGCCGCTGACACGGACGACATGCGTCTGCTGCGTAACCGTGTCACGGACGAAGAGATTGCCGAGGTTGTGTCCCGGTGGACGGGGATTCCGGTCTCCAAAATGATGGAGGGCGAGAAAGAGAAGCTGCTCGTCCTGGAAGCGGANCTGCACAAGCAGGTCATTGGGCAGGAGGAGGCGGTCACCGCCGTCGCCAATGCCGTGCGNCGCTCTCGGGCGGGTATCAGCGACCCGGATCGCCCGAACGGCTCCTTCATGTTTCTCGGGCCAACCGGCGTCGGCAAGACCGAACTTTGCAAGGCACTGGCCCGTTTCATGTTCGACACCGAGGANGCCCTCGTGCGAATCGACATGTCGGAGTTCATGGAGAAACACTCTGTGGCGAGGTTGATTGGCGCACCTCCCGGTTATGTCGGCTACGAGGAAGGTGGCTNTCTGACCGAAGCTGTGCGNCGCCGCCCATACTCCGTCGTGCTGCTCGACGAGATTGAGAAGGCCCATGCGGACGTATTCAACGTGCTCCTGCAGGTGCTCGATGATGGGCGTCTGACAGACGGCCACGGTCGGACTGTCGACTTCCGGAATACCGTCTTCGTGATGACATCGAACCTGGGATCCGACCTCATTCAGACCCTCGCGGGGCCCAATGAGTACCAGGCGATGAAAGAGGCTGTGATGGGTGTCGTGACGCAGCACTTCCGACCGGAGTTCATCAATCGCGTCGACGANGTGGTGGTCTTCCATCCGCTTGGCAAGGCCGAGATCTGCGAGATTGCGAGGATTCACGTTGGTGCGCTCAAAGCGCGGCTGGCCGACAACGAGGTTTGCCTCGACGTGCGCGACGACGCGCTGGGCCTGCTCGTGGAACGCGGCTTCGATCCGGTCTACGGCGCCCGTCCGCTGAAACGCGCGATCGTGGCGCACCTGGAGAATCCGCTGGCTGAAGCGTTGCTGGNGGGCCGGGTGGGAGCTGGCCAGCAGGTCATCGTGTCAAGGGACGGCGACAGCCTCGCCTTCGCGTGATGGGTTCGGGGAGGGCTGTACATCTGTCCAGTGGTCCGTATACTGTATACCCATACAGCTCNGGGCGGCGTGNTCGNCCGGGCCAAAGGTCTGCNNATTTACNAGTGTGCAGTCTTCCCGGTCTTCCCGGTCTTCCCGGTCTTCCCGGTCTTCGCGGTCAGCCCGAACGAGGATGACGAGATGAAACGAGAACATCGCAATCGCACGGACCCGCAAGTCGGGCAGGGTCATGCGCCTGTGGAGCTTGCGCGACACCGGCCGGGCGGGCGCAAGCAGCGCCGCAGCAGGCATGGCGGTGCATCGAACACCNCCGGTCGGCTTCCCACAGACCAGGCGACACGGCATGCCCGGCTGGCCATGAACGCGGCNCGCAAGGTGGCCACGGTCGCCAGATCCGGTGACGAAGCCGCGCAGGACGCCGCCGGTCTGCGCGTCTGCAAACACCTTCTGGCGTTGCTCGACTCGCCAACCGCTGCCGGTACCCGCCGGAGCAGGAGTCGCACCGGTCCGCACGCCCCCGAGGTGACAGCACAGGAAACACCGGCCCAGGCCTGGGCCAGATCTCNGACTGGCGTGTCCCGGACTGGCGTGTCCCTGACATGTGAATCGCGGATTGCCCGCGTTGCCGCCGGGGATGGCGAGCAGGTGCGGCAAGGCGTCGAAACGTCGTGGGCNGCAGCCGGACGAGGCCGGAGCCGAGGCAAGCACGTGGCTGAACGTGCCGCACCGTCATCGGGTCAGGAGTGCGGTCACCGCGAGATTGGCCAAGGGCGAGTCGGTGGTTCCAGGGTTTACCCGAGTCGCGGTGCGCGCGACGGTGGCCCACCCGTCCAGATCAGTCTCGCTCTGTTCTGAAGGGCGCCGGACGGCTGCCGTTCGCGCGGATTGCAGAGATGGCTTGCGTAGCCTGTCGGCATGTGGGGCTTGCGGATTTCTTTTAGAATCNGCCCGTTCATAACTGAGGCCGGTCAATCCCATGGATGAGTTGGACGTCTGCGTAGTCGGTGCCGGTGTCGTCGGTCTGGCCGTGGGCAAGGCGCTGGCCGAGTCCGGGCGCGAGGTCATTGTGCTGGAGTCCGAGTCGCACTTCGGCGAGGGTGTGAGCAGCCGCAACAGCGAAGTCATCCATGCGGGCATCTACTACCCCAAGGACTCCCTGAAGGCGCTGATGTGTGTCGAGGGCAAACACCGTCTCTACGAGTACTGTGATTCCCATAATGTCGGTCACCAGCGCTGCGGCAAGCTGATTGTCGCGACCAGCGTGGAAGAAGAGGGTGTTCTCGAAGGGATCAAGCAAAAGGCGGACGACAACGGCGTTCCCGATCTCGAATACTGGGGGCCACAACAGCTTCAGCAGGCCGAACCCGAGCTGAACGCCACAATGGCCCTGTTCTCGCCATCAACCGGCATTGTCAGCAGCCACGAACTGATGGCGGCCTACCTCGGTGACATCGAAGCGGCCGGTGGTGGCTATGTGAGTCACACGAGGGTGGTCGGGGTGGATGTCGAGCCGGGTGGATTCGTCGTGCGGACGGAGAGCGGCGGTGAGGCGTATACCTTCCGCTGCAGGCTGCTGGTGAACTCAGCGGGACTTGGCGCGCAGACAGTCGCAGAATCCATGTCGGGTCTCGACCCCGAGACCATCCCGCCGCTCTTTCTCTGCAAGGGCAACTACTTCTCCATGAGTGGAGGGAATCCCTTTCGCCACCTCGTCTATCCGGTGCCGCACCCTTCGGGGGCAGGCCTGGGTATTCATGCCACCATCGATCTGGGCGGCCAGGTGAAGTTCGGCCCGGACGTCGAGTACATCGACGAGCCCGACTATGATGTCAACGTTGGTCGCCTGGAGGACTATTACGAGGCGGTTCGGAGGTACTTCCCCGGGTTGCCGGACGGTGCCCTGGCGCCGGCTTACACGGGCATCCGGCCGAAACTGCAGGGCCCGGACGATGCCGTGCGGGACTACTGCATCCAGGGACCCGGGGATCACGGCGTCGATGGTCTCGTCAATCTGTACGGTATCGAGTCGCCGGGTCTGACATCATCGCTCGCAATCGGCGAGCGTGTACGGTCGCTGCTTCTGTGACCGCGGCGCAGCCATCCAGACGGTGACATCGATGCCGGGCTACCAGACATTTCTCGAAACGCGGCGCCAGCGTGACAACGCTCCGGTCGTACTGGACTCACCCGTGCCGCTCGGAGAACTCCGAACGCCTACGCTGTATCTCAACGAACAGGCGTTTGAGGCAAATCTCGCACGCATGCAGTCCGATCTGAGCGCGTCAGGCCTTGGGCTCCGCTGCCATACCAAAACGCACAAGTGTCCCGAGATCGCGCGCCGCCAGATTGCGGCGGGAGCGGTAGGTGTCTGCTGTGCGAAGGTCGGTGAAGCTGAAGTCATGGCGGATGCCGGCATCCCCGACATTCTCGTCACGTCGCCCGTGGCGACGGCCGACGCCGCGATGCGAGCGGCACGTCTTGCCGGGAGCGGCGTCCGCATTGTGATCGATTCCCGTCACGGGGCCGGATTGCTGCAGGAAGCGGCTGCCTCGCTTGATGTGGTTCAGAGCGTGCTGATTGATCTCGATCCAGGCATGGGGCGCACAGGCATCGCCCCAGGGGACGCATTGGGCCTCGCCAGGTACGTGCTCGACAACTGTCCAGGTCTAAGATTCGACGGACTTCAGATGTACGCAGGCAACTGCATGCACATCGAGGGTTGGCAGGCGCGCCTGGGTCAGTACCGCGAAACGCTCAAGGCCGGTCTCGCGACCGTTGCGGAATTCGAGCGAGCGGGCATCGAGACGCCGATCGTGACCGGGGGCGGTACGGGGACCTGGGACATGGAAGCGGACCTTGGACTGTTCACGGACATCCAGGCGGGGTCCTACGCATTCATGGACGTCGAATACAGGAACATCGGGGATCGCTCCGGTCCTGTATTCTCCGCCTTCGAGCCATCCCTTTTCGTTCTTGTGACCGCAATCAGTCAGCCGCAGGCCGACCGGATAACGTTCGATGGCGGCTACAAGTCGATGGCGACAGATACCGTGAAGCCGGAGTTCGCGGACCTGGAAGGCGTGCGGTTCTATTGGGGCGGCGACGAACACGGCATCGTTCGCCTCGACAATCCTTCGGCTGAACTCGCGCCGGGAACGCGGTTGTCCATGCTGACCCCGCATTGTGACCCGACGGTCAACCTCTACGACGATCTCGTGATCGTCCGGGACGGTGCGGCCCACGAGATCTGGCCGATCACCGCCCGGGGGCGCTCACAGTGACTCAATACCGGGTGACTCAATACCGGTCGACACCGGATACGACTGAATTTTTGGCCGGGAGTGCAACCGTTGAGCGATGACATGTCCCTGGTGGGTGGTCCCTGGTTCGAGGACTTTGAGGTGGGGGAGCGGTTCGATGACGTGCCGGCGGTGACCGTGACCGAAGCACACACGGTGGCCTACCAGGGACTCTTCGGCGACCGTTCGCGCCTGCCGCTCGACTACGAACTTTGCGAACAGGTCACCGGCCGGCGGGGGCTCGTCAACAATTCGCTTGTCGGCAACATTGCGATCGGAGCATCGACTGTGCCTTCCCAACGGGTGCTCGGGAACCTGTTCTACAGGGGGCTGGTCTTCCGACAGCCGGTATTCGTCGGGGATACCCTCCGGGTGTCGACCGAAGTGGTCGCTTTGCGGCAAAACCGGATCAAGGCGGGACGTGCCGCATCCGGCATGGTTGCGCTCGCGATCGACGTCTTCAATCAGCGAGACGAACAGGTCATGTCGTTTGCCCGGTGTCCGATGATTCCCTGTCGGGACCCGGCGGCCGACACCGGGCGGGCGGACTCCTTTGACGGTATCGCTGAAGGGTTCGATCCTGCGATTCTCCGTGCCTCCATTCCCGATTGGGACCTGGGTGCATACCGGTCTACGGTTGGCGGCCCCCATTTTTCCGGAATCGAAGCGGGTTCAGGCTATCGGATTGAAGCCCGCGATACGGTCACGTCGGCGCCGGAGCTGGTGCGGATGACGCTCAATCTCGCGATGACCCATACCGACGTCAAACGCAGTGCGTACGCGCAACGCCTCGTGTACGGTGGACACACGATCAGTATGGCTGCAGCCCAGATACTCAGGGCGTTTCCGGGCATGCTTTCGATCCTGGGCTGGCATCACTGTGATCACACGGGGCCCGTCTTCGAGGCCGACATCCTCAGCACAATGGTGCGGGCGAAGTCCGTGGAAGCCCTGGACACCGGGGGTGGCATCGCGCACCTGCATGTGACGGTTGATGCCGAGCGGAGTCCGGACGCACCCGAGCCGGGCAGTACCGTGAACGTCCTCGACTGGGAACTTGCGGCCCTGTTCGCGTGACCAGCTCCAACTCTGGCGCCAGGAGAAGCCCATGACGCCCATTCTGGCCGGTATGAAGGTTGTCGAAGGCTCGGCGTTCGTCGCCGCTCCCCTTGGGGGCATGACGCTTGCGCAGCTTGGCGCGGATGTCATCCGCTTCGACCCGATTGGCGGCGGACTCGACTACAGGCGCTGGCCGGTGACGCGCGACGGCGCGTCATTGTTCTGGCACGGCATGAACAAGGGTAAACGTTCCGTGCAGGTCGACATTCGGCGCCCCGAGGGCCAGGAGCTGCTGCCCCGCCTCATCTGCCGGGAGGGTGACGACGCGGGTCTCTTTCTGACGAACTTCCCCGCGCGTGGGTGTCTGGCCTATGACCGGTTGTCCGAGGGGCGCAAGGATCTCGTCTACGTCAATGTCCTGGGTGACCGGCATGGTGGCTCGGCCGTGGACTATACGGTCAATCCCGCGGTGGGGTTCGCGGACGTCACCGGTCCCGAGAGCAGTGACATGCCCACCAATGCGATTCTTCCGGCGTGGGACAACATCACGGGTCAGATGGCAGCTGTCGCAATGCTGGCAGCCGAGCGGAATCGGGGGCGCACGGGCGACGGCCAGTACGTCTCGATTGCGCTGAAAGACGTTGCGCTTGCGACCGCGGGACATCTCGGAAACATTGCCGAGGCCTCGCTCCTGGGCGCGGACCGGGAACGGACCGGCAACTATCTGTACGGCGCATTCGGCAGGGATTTTGCCACCAGCGACGGGCGCCGCGTCATGGTTGTGGGGCTCACGGATCGACAGTGGCGCAGCATCGTGACCGTCACGGGGATCGCGGACGCTGTCGCGCGTCTCGAGGCGGACACGGGCCTTGACCTCGGTTCGGAGGGCGCGCGATTCGAAGCGCGCACCGCGCTTGCCGGGCTGATCGAGCCGTGGGTGGCCAGTCGTTCGCTCGCGGAGGTATCGGCGCAGTTCGAAGAAGCAGGCGTTTGTTGGGGGCCGTACCGCTCCTTCACGCAGATGGTGGATGAAGATCCGGACTGTTCCGCCGACAACCCGCTGTTCACCGCAATCGGGCAGCCAGGGCTCGGCAGCTACCTGGCTCCGGGATCGCCGCTGCGGTTCACGGTGAACCAGAACCTGGATGCAGCGCCCGCACCCGTGCTGGGTGAACACACCGAAGCGGTGCTCGCCGACGAACTTGGTCTGCCTTCCCACGAAATTGGACAGCTGTTCGATGCCGGGGTGGTCGCCGGTCCAGGGCAGTGACAGGAAACGATCTGCTCAGAAGGTGGACCAAGTGCCCGGCTGTGGCGGCGTGACTCATGTGGTCACTTCTAGAAAGATGAATGGGTTGTGGCTCGGAATCGATTGATTTAACGGGAAAATTCCCGTCGCGATGACCGGTATAGTGCTGCGCGTGTGTTAGAGTAGCGCAAGGTTCCAGGCGGCAACGCAGGCAGGGCAGACGGGCACGCCCGGCAGTTTTCTGTAGGCAAGCACATCTGACCGTCGTGGGCGGGGAAAAGGAGGCGCCGTTGTTCGAACTCGTTCAGGCAGGGGGATGGCTCATGGTCCCCATTATCCTCTGCTCAATCGTATCGGCGGCTATCTGTATCGAGCGTTTCTGGACGCTGCGGCCGAGTCAGATCGCACCGCCCAACCTGCTCTCGCAGGTTTGGAACTGGATTCGCAGCAGTCACATGGACGCGAAGAAGCTGAGGGAACTGCGCTCCGGGTCGCCCCTGGGGCAGATTCTAGCGGTGGGGATTTCGAACGCCCGCCGTGGGCGTGATCCCATGAAAGAGGCCATCGAGGAGGTGGCGGGGCAGGTTGTGCACGAGATGGAGCGCTACCTGAACACGCTTGGCACCGTAGCCGCCGTGTCACCGCTGCTGGGGCTGCTGGGGACTGTGATCGGCATGATCGACGTATTTACCACGATCGCGCTGAACGGGACGGGCAATGCGGCCCTGCTTGCCGGGGGCATTTCCNAGGCGCTGATCACAACGGCAGCNGGCCTGACGGTCGCCATCCCCAGCCTGTTCTTCCACCGCTTTTTCACGCGGCGCATCGACGAACTCGTNATTGGCATGGAGCAGGAGGCGATCAAACTGGTCGAGGTGCTCAACAGTGACCGTCTGGACCTTACCGAAAGCGGGCGGAAGTCTGAGATCGCCGAGGCCGCGGCGCGGTGAAGTTCGCCCGGCGAGAGCGCCGCGATGTCGAGATCAACATCACTCCGCTCATCGACGTGGTGTTTCTGCTGTTGATCTTCATGCTGGTCTCCACGACGTTCACAAAGCAGACGCAGTTGTCGATCGATCTGCCAGAGGCGACCGGTGAGCCTCGCGCGGCGCAAGAGACGCAGATCGAGATCAGCATCACGAAAGACGGTGGCTATGCGGTGAACCAAGTCCCGCTCGCCGAGTCGGACCTCGCCACACTCAGGCGCGCGTTGCAGGAAGTGAGCGGGGGAGACAGTTCCCGGCCAATGATCATCACGGCTGATTACAAGACGCCGCATCAGGCGGTTGTCACCGCCATGGACGCGGCGGGCCAGTTGGGCTTTGTACATCTCTCGATCACGACGCGGCATGGCGATGGCGCGCGAGACTGAAAGCGCCAGCGGCAGCGTCCCGGCGGACGGCCGGGTGTACGGCCGGTTGCTGCAATACGTCCGACCGCTGCTCGGCGCGTTCCTGATAAGCACGTTTGGGTATCTGATCTATTCAGCATCCAATATCGGCTTTGTTGCGCTCCTGCAGTACATCGTCGACTCGCTGAACGGGAATGACCCGCTGGCGGGAACTGCCTGGGCCGACCTCGCGGGCTCGGTGCTCGGGTCGGGTGAGCAACTCAATCGCGCGGTGATCCCTGCGGCCATGATCGTCATCGTTATCGCGCGTGGTGTGGGCACTTTCGTCGGCAACTATTTCCTGAGCTACGTGTCGACGGCGGTCGTCTACAACCTGCGTCGCGAGCTCTTCGATTCGTTGCTCAGACTTCCGAGCAGCTACTACGACCGCAACGCATTTGGCCACCTCGTCAGCAAGCTCACCTACCAGGTGGCCCAGGTCACCGGCGCAGCGACCGATGCCGTCAAGGTGCTGATCCGCGAGGGCCTCACGGTGATTGGCTATCTTGGCGTGCTGATCGTCCTCAACTGGAAGCTCACCCTGATCTTCTTCCTTGTCGCGCCGTTTGTGGCTTTCCTGGTCGATTTCGCGGGGCGGCGATTCAGGCGCATCAGCGAGCGAATCCAGAATTCCATGGGTGACGTGACGCATGTCGCCTCGGAGGCGGTGCAGGGCTATCAGGTGGTTCGCACGTTCGACGGCGCTGACTATGAGCGCCAGCGCTTCCAGAAGGTCTCGCTCTACAACCGGCAGCAAACGCTGAAGATGGTTGTGACCTCGTCCGTCAGTACGCCGGTCATTCAGTTCCTCGTCGCGGTTGCGCTCGCTGCGGTGGTCTATCTCGTGCTGGACCCTGTCCTTCTGGCTGACATGAGTGCCGGCAAGGTCATCGCTTTCATCACCACCGCGGGACTTCTCGCTAAACCCATCCGGCAGCTCTCGGAGGTCAACGCGACGATTCAGCGGGGGCTTGCGGCGGCCCAGGACATCTTTGAGGTGTTTGACGAGCCGCCGGAGCGTGACGAAGGGGTCAGGGAACTCGAATCGGTTCAGGGCGAAGTGGAGTTCCGCGATGTCAGCTTCGGCTACGCGGGAGCGGAACCCGCACAGCGCGTGCTCGACGAGATCAGCTTCGCGGTCAAACCGGGGGAGACAGTCGGACTCGTCGGTCGATCGGGAAGCGGCAAGAGTACGCTCGCGAGCCTCATCCCACGCTTCTATACCCCGCAAACCGGGCAGATTCTCGTCGATGGAACTCCGATCGACGATATCACGCTGAAGTCCCTCCGCCGTCAGATTGCGTTTGTGCCTCAGGAAGTGACGCTCTTTAACGACACGATCGCACGCAACATTGCATACGGTGCGCTGGCGGATGCACCGCGGGACGCGATCGTCGAGGCAGCAAAACAGGCGAACGCCTGGGACTTCATCGATGCGATGCCGGATGGCCTGGACACGATCGTGGGCGATGACGGCATTTTGCTTTCAGGCGGCGAGCGGCAGCGTATCGCGATCGCGCGGGCCTTCCTCAAAAATGCGCCCATCCTCATTCTCGATGAAGCGACCTCCGCACTCGACTCTGAATCGGAGTCGCTGATCCAGGCCGCTCTCGAAGCGGTCATCGAGGGACGTACAACCTTCATTATCGCGCATCGTCTGTCGACCATCGAAGAAGCGGATCGGATCCTGGTGCTCGACAAGGGACGGATTGTCGAGCAGGGGACGCACCGGGAATTGCTCGGCAGAAGCGGCTATTACGCATCGCTCGCTCAGCAGATTGCCGAAGAGCCAGCGTCCACTCCCGTACCCGCCGCGCCCGTGCCGGCCAGGGGTACGACGCTCGTACGCGCGTGGTACGAAGACCGGAGTTGGCTGAGGGTCCTTGCGCCGATTGCCGCCCTGTTCCAGACCCTGGCGCGTCTCCATCGTCGCTGGTTCGCGAAGCCGAAGCCCGCGCCAGCGCCTACCGTCGTGATTGGCAATATCGCGGTGGGTGGCACAGGCAAGTCGCCGCTCGTCATGTCACTCGCCAAGTCGCTCGAGGAGCGGGGCGTCAAAGCGGGGATTGTGAGTCGCGGCTATGGCGGCAGTGCACCCGGCTACCCGTGTGAAGTGACTGCCGAGTCTGATCCGGCCGACGTTGGTGATGAAGCGGTGATGATCGTGAGGCGGACCGGGGCTCCCATGTACGTGGCGCCCGATCGTCCGCAGGCCGTTGCGACGCTCGTTGCGCGGCACGATGTCGACGTCGTGCTCAGCGATGACGGACTGCAGCACTACGCGATGGATCGGGATATCGAGATTGCGGTTGTCGACGGCGCTCGTGGAGTCGGGAATGGCCGCTGCCTGCCTGCGGGCCCCCTGCGCGAGCCGCCTTCCCGCCTCGAGGAGGTCGACTACGTTGTGGTCAACGGCAGGTGTCAGACGGCGCTACCGGGTAATCTCAAACCGATGCATCTCGAACCGCAGGCCTGGGTGCGGGTCTCCGATGGGGAAGAGGTCTCGCTCGATGCGTGGAACGGGGGGAGCCGGGTGCACGCGGTCGCTGCGATCGGCAATCCCGATCGCTTCTTCAAGACACTCCGAACGCTGGGCCTGGACCCGGTTGAACACCCGTTCCCCGACCATCATCCGCTCGATGCACGCGACCTGACCTTCGACGACGCACTGCCCGTGGTCATGACGGAGAAAGACGTGGTGAAGTGCAGCTTCGCGCTTCCCCATGCGGAGTTCTTCTATCTGCAGGTATCGGCGAACGTGCCGTCGGAACTGACCGATGAGATCATTGCCCGGCTCGATCTGCACTCAAAGGTGAATGTCGCGGCTCAGTAGCCCCGGACAACGAAGGTAGCTCCATGGACAAGAAACTGCTCGCAATCCTCGTTTGCCCCGTATGCAAAGGTGCTCTGGAGTATCGGGCCGACGAGTCGGAACTGGTTTGCCGGGCTGATGGTCTGGCATATCCGATCCGTGATGGAATTCCGGTCATGCTGGACACCGAGGCGCGTACGCTGACGACGGATGAGCGCCTTGGCTGACAATCGTCTCACTGCGCTGGCGTTGGGCCAATGGCGTCGAGTTCCGGCGTGAGTGAATTCACGGTCATCATTCCCGCACGCTATGCGTCTTCCCGTCTCCCGGGGAAGCCCCTGCTGCCGATTGGCGACAAACCGATGATCCTGCATGCCATGGCTCGTGCCGAGGAAAGTGGTGCCACCAGCGTCATTGTCGCAACCGACGATGAGCGAATCGCGTCGGTTGTCCGCGAAGCGGGTGGGGATGCGTGCATGACCCGCGTGGACCACGAGAGCGGTACGGACCGTCTGGAAGAAGTGTGCAGTGCCCGCGGTCTGGCGGACGATGCGATTGTCGTGAACCTGCAGGGTGACGAACCGCTGATGCCCCCGGCGGTGATCGACATGCTGGTCGGGCAACTGGTCGAGGCGAACACCCCGATGGCGACGGTGGCCGAACCCATCGTGGAGGCCCGGGACGCATTTGATCCCAACATTGTGAAAGTTGTGTGCGCCCGGGACGGAACCGCGCTGTATTTCAGCCGTGCCTCGATCCCTTTTGCGCGGGACGACTTCGCCGATGGTCCCCCTGAACGGCTGCCAATTGGATTGCCCGTGCG
Source organism: Gammaproteobacteria bacterium (assembly GCA_002728675.1). Lineage (GTDB taxonomy): Bacteria > Pseudomonadota > Gammaproteobacteria > Pseudomonadales > Azotimanducaceae. Next base: position 86,882 of record PBVL01000054.1, on the reverse strand, counting down.
GCGGCATTTGGGGATCTATGCCTACCGTGCCCGCGTTCTGCGGGATTTTGTCGGCTGGGACGTCGAACCGCTCGAAGCGGCCGAAAAGCTGGAGCAGTTACGCGCCTTGGCGCACGGCGTCCGCATTCTCGTCGTCGATGCGCCGTGTGCGATTCCGGGTGGCGTCGACACTGAAGACGACCTAACCCGTGTCCGTGCCGTGCTGGGCGACGGACCCGGCTGATTGCCTGGTTCGGTGCCATGCGAATGGATGCGTCCAGGCGAATCGCGACCTTGCCAGCCGACCGTCGAAGGCCGCAACGGATGCGACGTTGACGATGGCTCTACGCTCTCCGTCGCATGCATCTCCTGAAAACAGCCAATCTGCTGAATCGTATACTCAGCTTCGGTGAGAGGAGGACCGGACATTGGAGATTCGCGGCGACGTGTCGCTTGCACCGTTCAATACGCTGGGCCTGGACGTCCGGGCCAGGCGTCTGGTCACCGCCGTCAGTCGCGAGGATGTCAGGGATGCTGCGCGGCTTGCCCGCGCTGAGGGATGGCCGCTGCATGTGATCGGCGGCGGTTCCAACATCGTGCTGACCGGCGATCTTCCGGGGCTCACCCTGAGGCTTGCTCTGCGCGGACGCTCGCTCGGCGGGCAAATGATCACCGCCGCGGCGGGAGAAGATTGGGACAGCCTCGTGGACTTCTCCGTGAGCGCCGGAGCCTGCGGGCTCGAGAACCTGTCTGCCATACCGGGCACGGTTGGTGCGGCGCCGGTCCAGAACATCGGGGCGTACGGTGTACAGCTTTCGGACTGCTTCGAGGGGCTCCAGGCATACGACCGTGAAACTGACCGATTCGTGCGGTTGGGACCAGGCGAATGTGGGTTCGGCTATCGGGACAGCGTCTTCAAATCCTCGGCCAGGGCGCGGTTTGTGATCTGTGAGGTCACGCTGAGAATGTCCGCGACGTTCCGTGCGGTGATTGCCTACCCCGGCGTGGCGGAACGTGCGGGTCGGAATCCGACGCCGGAAGCCGTCCGCCGGGCGATCATTGCGATCCGCCGCGAAAAATTGCCTGACCCGGTTCGATGTCCCAATGTCGGCAGCTTCTTCAAGAATCCGGTTGTCTCCACGGCTCGGCTGACGGCGTTGCATGAGCGCTACCCGAGTATGCCGGCGTGGCCTGAGGGCGATGCTCACAAACTGGCCGCCGCGTGGCTCATCGAGCAGGCCGGCTGCAAAGGCGCTGGATGTGGCGGAGCGGCCGTATCCGACCTGCACGCGCTCGTGATCGTGAATCGAGGGAACGCGACGCCTGCGGACATTGCGCGCCTGACCGCCGAAATCCAGGCAAGGGTCCGGGAGAATTTTGGAGTGGGTCTCGAGGTAGAACCGGATCGGTTGCCTTGAGGGATCGCATTCCTCATCAGTGCACTGAGCCCGACGCATTGCGCGTCGGGCTCAGCCATGAGGCGAAGCGATTATCCCGCGGCGATGCCGTCGCCGCCACGCGGATCGTTTGGCGCGCGTCCCCAGTTGCTGGGATGCTCGGCATCTGGTTGCTGTCGAACTTCAGGGAGTGGGTCCGGGCCTGGCGCGATGACACCGTCAGTGATTTCCGCGGCAGGGACATTGCTGTCCTCGCGGGGATCATTGGCCGCCCGTCCCCAGACGCTGGGGTGCTCGTCGTCGGCATTCCTGCTGGACTCCGACAGGGCGGGGGGCACCTCGCGTGGCGTTGCATCGAGCGTCACCACGTCGGCGCTTGACGCGACCGGGTGCTGACGCGGGTCGTTGGCGGCACGTCCCCAGGCTGACGGGGCCTCTGCGGTATCCGCCGGCGTCGAATCACTCCGGGCGACCGCAGTGCTGTCTGGAGCGTCTTGCGAGACGGGTGGCTCTGCGCCCGCTCTGGCCGCCGGTTCGGTTGCCGCGGGGGTTTCGGGCACCGCGTCGACCTGGGCGGAGGAATCCGCGGTGGTTGTCGCTTCGGCAGTTGCCGGCTCGACCGCGTCAGTACCCTCCGCAGTTGCATCCTCGGCTGGGGTGTCCGCCGGATCGTCGGCAGACGTCGATGCAGCATCTTCTGCCTGCATTCGCTCCACCCGGGAGCGACGCGATCCGGACCGGCGACGGCCGGAACGCGAACTGGTCGTCTCACGATCCTGGCTGTCGTCTTCCGATACCTGGGCTTCCGCTGCAGGTGCTGCGCTCTCCTCGGTCTGCGTCGACTCCGAACGGTCGCCCCTGCCGCGACCGCGTCCGCCGCGCCTCCGCGAGCGGCCACCACCCTCGCGGGCTTCGCGTGCGCCTTCGTCACCATTGGTACGCTGTTCTTCGCGGGAGTCATCCTGACGCGGCTCGTTGTCGCGTCGATTGTCCCTGCGATTGTCGTCACAGCGCCCCTCACCTTGACGGCTATCGTCATTGAGGCGTTCGTCACCGTTTCCGCCATCACGGCGACCTTCTTCATCGCGGCGGTTGTCTCCGCGACCTTCTCCGCGCCTGCCGTTTCGGCGTCCGCCTCCGCGGCGGCCGTCTCCACGGCGACCATCTCCACTGCGGCCGTCCTCACCGCCTTCGTTTCCGCGGCTGTCGTCACGGCGATCCTCACCACGGCCTTCGCGCTGATTGTCGTCACGGTTTTCGTTCCCGCCACGACCCCGCCCACCGCGGCGTCCACGGTTGTCATTGCCTCCCCGTCGACGACCTCCGCGCTTGCGGCGGCGTGGTTCGGGTTCCGGCTCGGGTTCAGGCTCACTTGGGAAGAAGGCACCGATCAAACGTGCAAAAAATCCCTGTTGCGCGGGCTGATCCTGGGTCTGCCTCGCGGGAGTTGGGGGCGCTTCCCGTGTTTGCCTGGCGGCAGCCGGCTCGGCTTGGGCGGGCTGCGGCGCAGGACGCGGCGAAGGAGTGGGTGGCTGCAGGACCGGGACTGCAGGTGCGGCCTGTGTACGCTCGGGAACCTGTGGTTCCTCTACTTCGGGCGTCAGTTCGTAGCTGGCACCGGCCGACTCTTCTGCTTCGGCCTCCCGGATGCGCTCGACGGTGAACTGCGGCGTTTCCAGTTCCGGTGACGGCACGATGACAACCTTCACGCCGTGGCGCGCTTCCAGCTCCACGACCGAGTCGCGCTTTTCGTTCAGCAGGAACGAAGCGACCGGGACGGGCAGGATCGCGCGGATCTCCGCCGAAGATTCCTTGAGGGCTTCCTCTTCGACCAGTCGGATGACCGAAAACGCCAGCGACTCGACGTCACGAATGGAGCCAAGACCGTTGCATCTCGGGCAGACGCTGCCGCTAGTTTCAACGAGCGACGGGCGGAGCCTCTGGCGGCTCATTTCGAGCAGTCCGAAACGCGAGATGCGGCCGGTCTGGACGCGCGCACGGTCCAGCGAGAGCGCCTCGCGCATGCGGTTCTCGACCGCGCGCTGGTTCTTGCTCGAGGACATGTCGATGAAGTCGATGACCATCAGGCCGCCAATGTCGCGCAGTCGCAATTGACGGGCGACTTCGTCCGCAGCCTCGAGGTTCGTGTTGAGCGCCGTCTCCTCGATGTCGGCACCTTTTGTGGCACGTGCCGAGTTGATGTCGATCGACACCAGCGCTTCGGTCGGGTCGATCACGATGGATCCGCCCGAAGGCAAGCGAACTTCCCGGTTGAATGCGCTCTCGATCTGGCCTTCGATCTGGTAGCGGTTGAAGAGCGGAACGCTCCCGTCATACAACTTCACGCGGCTGCTGAACTGCGGCATGACGTCGTCAATGAAACGCTGGGCATGTTCCTTTGCAGCCGGCGAGTCGATGATGATTTCGCCGATGTCGTCGCGCACGTAGTCGCGCAGGGCGCGGATGATGACATCACGGGCCTGGTGAATCAGAAACGGCGCTTTTGCCTCGGCCGCGCTGGTGATCATTTCCGACAGCTGGAGGAGGTAGTCGAGGTCCCACTGGAGTTCCTCGGTGGTGTGTCCGACGGCTGCTGTACGGACAATGACGCCCATGTTCTTGGGGAATTCCAGTTCGGCAAGGCTTGCGCGGGCAATCTTGCGTTCTTCATCGCTCATGCGCCGTGAGACACCGCCCGCCTTCGGATCCCGCGTCAGCGCGAGGTAGCGCCCCGCCAGGGAATAGAGCGTTGTCAACGCGGCACCTTTGTTGCCACGTTCCTCTTTCTCGACCTGAACGATGATTTCCTGGCCCTCGCGAAGGGCCTGTTTGATGGTGGGGTGGCCGCCTTTGGCACTCTCGGGAAAGTACTCGTGAGAGACCTCTTTCAGTGGCAGAAACCCGTGGCGCGAGGCGCCAAAATCGACAAAGGCGGCTTCGAGACTGGGCTCGACGCGCGTGACCCGCGCCTTGTAGATGTTCTCGTTCTTTTGCTCCCTGGATTCGCTTTCAATATCGAGGTTGTATAACCGTTGCCCGTCTACCAAGGCAACGCGCAACTCCTCAGCGTGAGTTGCGTTGATCAGCATTCTTTTCATCAGACTTCGCTAGAGTTCGCGTCGGTTGAACGAACCCGGAGTCCTCAAAAACCCGCTCCTTTGACCCACTCCTTTAGTGTGGACGTGCTATAGACAAGCTCCGCTTGACGAGGGTGTCGGGCCTGCAGGATTCGTGCGGAACTGAAACGGGCGCGGTAGAAGTGCGGTGTCTGGCGCAAAATTGCACGCAACACCGTACGTGCGCGATGGATAGCCGTTCTGGCCGCGTGAAAACCCTGACTGGCATCGAAACGATTTGATTCTTCCTGATTCGTTGCTCGACCGATCGCAGTTTTGATTACCCGGCTGTGCTGCCGGTACGATGGCATTCGGCTGGATCAACCAGCCTTCGGCGGCAAGTGCGCGAACTCACTGTTGCCCCACGACGCCATATCGATTGAAATCGAAAGGGCCCTGGACAATGATCCCTGCCGTTTTGGCCGGGAATCGGGTGCAGGCCGCGCCTGGGGTGTCGCGGAAAACCGCGTCACGCCTGATCCGCCGGCCGCAATATTAGCAACAAAGGCGCTCCGCCGCCACGTTGGGGGGTCATGACTTGACAGCCGGGCAACCGCCACAGCCGCCCAGGGCGCGAACCGAGACCGTCGGCGAAGGCGATGCGGGGCAGCGAGTCGACAATTACCTGCTGCGACACCTCAAAGGTGTGCCGCGCACGCGAATCTATCGAATCCTTCGTCGCGGCGAAGTCCGGGTCAACGGCTCGCGAGTGAAGCCATCCAGCCGGCTGGCCGAGGGTGATCTGGTCCGTATTCCGCCGGTGCGGGTCGCTGCACGGGATGCCGGACCGGTTGCAGTGCAAGGCCTCGAATCCAACATCCTCCATGAGGATGATCTGCTGATCGTACTGAACAAACCCGCGGGTCTGGCGGTGCACGGCGGCAGTGGGATCAGGGCGGGGGTCATCGAGGGCCTGCGGGCGCTTCGTCCCAAGGCGGAACTCGAACTCGTCCACAGGCTTGACCGGGAAACGTCCGGCTGTCTGCTGGTTGCCAAACGGCGGAGCTTCCTGCGCCGGGTGCATGCGCTGCTCCGGGATCAGCGCGGGATGCACAAAGAATATGTCGCGGTGGTCGCGGGGCGGTGGCCGGACGTCGACATGGTCGACCGGCCACTGTCGACGTGGGTGCGCGGCGGTGGCGAGCGTCGGGCCAGGGTTGACCACGAGAGTGGGAAGCCGAGCCGGACGAGGTTTTGGGTCGAACGGGTTGGGGCGGGCATGACACTCGTTCGTGCCGAACCGGTGACGGGGCGGACACATCAGATTCGTGTCCACGCCGCCAGCGAAGGCTGTCCGGTGATCGGAGACCTCAAGTACGGCGACGACGCACGCAACGCACGCGCGCGGGAGGAGTTCGGTGTTCGCCGGATGCTGCTCCACGCCGAGCGCGTGACGGTGAATGAACCGGAAACCGGCTACACCCTCGAGGTCCATGCGCCGCTGGATGAGTCCATGCGGTCCGTGATCAACCGCCTTTAGCCCGAGAGACCCCCGGAAATCCCTGACTCATTCAAACATGACGTCCGGGTCCAGACCGGCATCCCGCAGCAGTCGGGTGAGGGACATCAGGGGCAGGCCCAGAACGGTCGTCTGATCGTTGCCCCGGGCGGCTTCGAGAAGGAGGATGCCAAGGCCTTCGACCTTCAGACTCCCGGCACAGTGATAGGGGCGCTCGGCGTTCAGATACCGTTCGATGAGCGGTGCGCCAAGCTGTCTGAAGCGCAGATCGTAGGTCTCGACGAGGGTGCTCGAAAATCCGGTTGCGGGGCGCTGCACTGACACGCCTGTGTGAAAGCGCACCCAGCGACCGCTCACCGACTGCAACTGGTCGACAGCACGTTCGTGTGTCCCGGGTTTGCCCAATGTGGCGCCGTTCGATGCCGGCACCTGGTCGGAGCCGATGACAATGACGTCGGCGGTGCTGGTCGTCGCGATCGCGCGCGCTTTGGCCGTGGCGAGGCGGCCGGCCATCTGCCCCGGAGACTCGCCCGGGATTGACGCTTCGGCGATCCCCGGAGCGGCAATCCTGAACGGAATCCGGAGCCGCTCCATGAGCGCTCTGCGGGATTCGGATGTCGATGCCAGGATCAACTCGGGTGCGGTCACTTGGTGCTCACTCAGGCCAGCAAATGGGCTCTTGCAAATCAATGACTTGGGGACAGGAAACGGAAGCAGGGAATCTTTGACAGGGTGGGGTCCGATCCCTATGATGCGCCCCCTATGACCGAGGTCACTCCCCAGCATAGCCTGAATCCTGGCGATCTCGCCCGCGCTCGTGCGTCGGTCGAGTACCGGGTCGTGCCGGATGCGTTCGTCCGATTGGGCACGGCAGTGGCGAGACACGAGGAGGCCGTGACGGTCGGGCTGCGATTTGCACCCGTCCGTGGTGGAGGCATCCGAGTTCGGGGGATGGCCTCGACAACGGTGATCGCCGCGTGCCAGACCTGCCTCGAGGAACTACAGCTCACGCTGGCGGCTGAAATCGACTTGCTGTTGCACAGTGAGGCGGAGGTACTCGAAGCGCAGCCGATCGACCAGGACACCCTGCAATATGCCGAAGGCGTTCTGGGATGCACCGACCTCGTCGAAGATCAGCTGTTGCTGGAGTTGCCGATGGTTCCGCGCCACGGGACCGACTGCATGGATACACTGGACTATACGGCACCTCCCGCGCCTGAATTGAAACGATCGAGTCCGTTCGACGCATTGCGCGACATCGATCTGCCAGTCTGATCCGAACTCAAGCCAAACCAAAGGAGTTGAACTGCCATGGCGGTACAACAGAACAAGGTCACACGTTCCAAACGCGGTCGCCGTCGGAGTCACGACGGGCTGCGCAAATCGACGTTGTCAGAAGATCCGACCACCGGCGAGACCCACCGCAGGCACCATGTGACGGCTGACGGGTTCTACCGGGGCCGCAAGGTCATCCACACCACGGACGACGACGAAGAGTAATCGTCCCGCTGATCGGCAGATCGCGTCGCCGGCCTGGTGACGTTGCGTCCGTTCAGCACGTCACACCAAGGTCAACCAGGGGAAGGGGGTACCCATGGCGTCCACCGCATTTGTCTTTCCAGGGCAGGGCTCACAGTCCGTCGGCATGCTGGCCGATGTTGGAGACCGGCCCCTCGTTGCCGAAGCCTACGCGGAGGCGAGCGAACGTCTGGGCTACGACCTCTGGAAGCTGACTCAGGAAGGTCCTGAAGAGCAACTGACCCAGACCGAGTTTACGCAGCCGGCAATTCTGACGGCGAGCGTCGCGCTGTGGCGGCTTGCCCGCGAAGGCGGCGCCGCGGCGCCTCACGCCGTCGCCGGGCACAGCCTCGGTGAGTATTCCGCACTGGTTGCTGCCGGCGTGCTGTCACTTGGCGACGCTGCGTACATCGTGCAGCAGCGCGGGCGCTTCATGCAGGCCGCGGTGCCAGTCGGGGTTGGCAGCATGGCGGCGATTCTGGGTCTGGAAGACGCCGCGATCGAGGAGATCTGTACGGCGGTCTCGGAAGCTGACGCCAGTGTGCAGCCCGCGAACTACAACGCTCCCGGGCAGCTTGTGGTTGCGGGGCACGCCGCGGGCGTCGACAAGGCTGTCGAGGCGTGCAAGAAAGCGGGCGCCAAGCGTGCGACGTTGCTTGCGGTCTCTGCTCCTTTCCACAGTGCCCTGATGGCGCCGGCGGCCGAGGAACTCAAGCCGGTCCTCGAGTCGTTCGAGTTCCTTGCACCGTCCTGCAAGGTTGTGCAGAACGTCGATGCACAGTTCTGCAGTGACCCGGATGCGATCAGGGCAAACCTCATTCGCCAGGTCGACAGTGCGGTGTTGTGGTCGCAGATCATAGGTACCCTGCAGTCCGACGGCGTCGGTGTGGTGGTCGAATGCGGGCCGGGCAAAGTGCTCTCCGGTCTCAATCGGCGCATTGACCGATCCATTGAGTCTCACAATATTGGTGATGCCGCATCGCTTGCGGCGACGCTTGATGCCGAGGGCATTCTGGCGTGACCCTCGCGGGCAAGACTGCGATTGTCACAGGCGCCAGCCGCGGCATTGGCCGTGGGATCGCTGCAGGTCTTGCGGATGCCGGTGCGTATGTCCTGGGCACGGCGACGACCCAGGGCGGTGCGGACGGAATCAGTGGGATGCTCGGGGAATCCGGCAAAGGCCTCGTGCTGGATGTCGCGAGCGACGAGTCGGTAGCGGCTTTTGGCGAAGCGATTGCCGACGGTGACGCGCCCCTCATTCTGGTCAACAACGCCGGCATTACGCGGGACAATCTCGCGCTGCGTATGAAGCCTGAAGAATGGCAGTCCGTGATCGACACCAATCTCACGGCTGCGTACCGCATGCAGCGGGTGGTGCTGCGCGGCATGACACGCGCCCGCTGGGGCCGGATCATCAACATCGTCTCGGTGGTTGGCAGCATGGGAAACCCGGGGCAGAGCAACTATGCCGCGGCCAAAGCAGGGGTGGGCGGGTACAGCAGAAGCCTCGCCGCGGAGGTTGCGGGAAGAGGGATCACGGTCAACTGCATCGCTCCGGGCTTCATCGCGACGGACATGACTGACGAGCTTGATGAGGGGACACGTGAGGCGCTGCTGGCCAGAATCCCCGCGTCGCGATTGGGCGATCCCGAGGACGTTGCGAATCTGGTCGTGTTCCTTGCCGGCGATGCGAGTGGTTACATCACGGGTGAGACGATCCACGTCAACGGTGGCCTCTACATGGCCTGATCTGCGGGCGTTGGGGAGTGTCTTCTGGTTGTCGGTAAAGTTCAACTAATTCAATTGCTTAATCGGGAGTTTGGCGAGGTGTTCAACGCCCACTGGGGTGTGTCCGGCAACTTGCCTGCCCGTCCGGCATTTCTTTAAACTAGCGCAGCTTTGACTGCATCGAATGGAGTAAGCAAACAATGAGTACCACCGTAGAACGCGTCATGAAACTGGTGTGCGAACAGCTCGGTGTCAAGGAAGAGGATGTCACGCCGGAAGCTTCGTTCGTCGAGGACCTCGGTGCAGACTCTCTCGATACTGTCGAACTGGTGATGGCCCTCGAAGAAGAGTTCGAGACGGAGATCCCCGACGAAGAGGCGGAGAAGATCACGACTGTCAAAGAAGCGATCGATTACATCGAAGCGCATACCTGAGAGAGCGCATCCCGTGCGCGATCTTTCCTCAACTCCCACCCGGCCCCGACAGCGTGCTCGTGCGCGAGGCACGGGCGCGACCAGGCCCGGATGCAACAGGTTGGTAGGCCATGGCTGATCGACGCGTTGTTGTCACCGGTCTCGGAATGCTGACGCCGCTGGCGCCGTCGCTGGATGACAGTTGGCGGCTGATGCACGAGGGCAAGAGCGGCATTGCGCCGATCGAATCCTTCGACGCTGACGGGTTCCCGGTGCGGATCGCGGGTGAGGTACCGGAGTTCGACATATCCGAGTATCTGCCGCCGAAGGAAGCACGGCGGATGGACGGCTTCATCCGACACGGCCTGGTTGCCGGGATGCAGGCCGTGCAGGACAGCGGGTTCGAGGTCACCGACGAGAACAGGCACCGGATTGGTGTTGCGGTGGGTTCGGGCATTGGCGGGATCGTGACCATCGAAACCTGCCACGAGGTCGTGACCACGCGCGGTCCTGGCAGGGTCTCTCCGTTCTTTGTTCCCTCCTGCATCATCAACATGGTCGCGGGGCATTTGTCGATCATGTACGGCCTGCAGGGCCCGAACATTGCCATCACGACGGCCTGCACGACCGGTACCCACAACATCGGCTTCGCGGCCCGCATGATTCAACATGGCGACGCTGATGTGATGCTCGCCGGAGGCGCCGAGAAGTCGACGGGTCCTACCACTATGTCCGGCTTCGCCGCGATGAAGGCACTCTCGACCCGCAACGACGACCCGGAGCGCGCCAGTCGACCGTGGGACCGCGACCGTGACGGCTTCGTGCTGAGTGACGGCGCGGGCGTCATGGTGCTCGAGGAGTACGAGCACGCGAAGGCGCGCGGGGCAACGATCTACTGTGAGGTGACCGGGTTCGGCATGAGCGCGGATGCCAGTCACATGACGTCACCGGCACCCAACGGGGCGGGGGCTGTGGCATCGATGCGGAACGCGCTCGCTAGTGCAGGCCTCGATGCGTCAGAGATTGACTACATCAACGCGCACGGTACCTCGACGCCACTTGGTGACGTTGCCGAGACCCAGGCGATCAAGACCGTGATGGGTTCCGGCGTGGCGGACGTGGCTGTCAGTTCGACCAAATCAATGATCGGGCACTTGCTGGGTGCTGCTGGTGCGGTCGAGGCGATCGTCTCGATACTTTCGATCCGTGACGGCGTGGTGCCGCCTACGATCAATCTCGACAACCCCAGTGAGGACTGTGACCTCGATTATGTGACGCATGTGGCACGTGATCGGGAGGTCCGGTACGCGTTGACGAACTCGTTCGGGTTTGGCGGAACGAACGGTACGCTGATCTTCGGCAAGGTGTGAGCGTTCGTCGCGGCGCGCTGCTCGCGGCTTGCGTTGCCCTGATTTGCAGCGTCCTGGCTGTGTATTCGGCCATCGCCGTCATGAACAGTCCCAGTCCCTCTCCCGGCGCGGTCGTGGTTGTCGAACGAGGTACCTCCACACGAACGATTGTGCGTCGCTTGATTGATTCCGGCGCCATCGATGTGCCGGACTGGCTGGTGATGGTTTGGTTGCGCTTGGGCGTCGATCGCGGACCTCTGCAGGCAGGGGAGTATTCGATCCGGTCGGGATCCAGCGCGGTGGAGGTGCTCGACCTGATCCGCAGTGGCACCGTCGTCCAGCATCGCATCACGCTGGCAGAAGGACTGACGGCACGCCAGTGGCTCGAACGACTGGCCGACGATCGACTGAGTCAGCAGCGCGGCGATCGCGAGGTGGCCACGCTGTTGGAGACTGACGACCCGATTGAGGGGTGGCTCTTCCCCGATACCTACCAGTTCACGTCAGGCACGTCGGATATTGACATCCTGCGGCGGGCCTACCGCCGCGCCCGCGAGGTGCTGCGGTCAGAGTGGGAAGACCGCGACCCGGGTCTCCCGCTCGACAATCCCTACGAGGCACTCGTGCTTGCCTCGGTCGTCGAGAAAGAGACGGGCCTCGCGTCGGATCGGCGTCGCGTTGCACAGGTCTTCGTGAACCGGCTGAAACTCGGTATGCGTCTGCAGTCGGACCCCACGGTCATCTACGGGATCGCGGACTTCGATGGTGATCTGCGGCGCAGCGACTTGCGGCGTGACGGTCCCTACAATACGTACATGCGCCACGGTCTCCCCCCAACACCGATCTGCAATCCCGGGCTCGCGGCAATCCGCGCCGTGCTGCATCCGGAGCCCGGCGATTTCCTCTATTTCGTCGCGCGCGGTGACGGCTCGAGCCAGTTTTCCCGAACGCTCGAAGAACACAATCGCGCGGTACGGAAGTACCAGTTGGGAGGGGGCGGGTGAAGCCAGCGACCAACCGTGCGCCTGAACGGGTGACAACGGCATGAGCGCGCAGCCAACGCCACTGCCCTGGCACGAGCCGGCACTGGCCGAATTGGCGAACCGTTTCGACGCCAATCGGCTGGCCCACGCGCTGCTGCTGGCGGGGCGCCGCCTGACGGGCAAGACGACATTTGCGCGTTTGCTTGCCGCGCGTGTGCTGTGCAGGGAAGCAAGCACGGGCGGCCGCAACGCTGCCTGCGGCACGTGCTCCGAGTGCCAGCTGATCGCGGCGGGCACACACCCCGATCTGCTCGAGATTACTCCAGTGGACTCCAAACAGATCAAGGTCGAACAGATTCGCAGTCTGCTTGGCTGGATGCGCGGTACGCCCCAGCGGGGAGGTTACCGGGTGGTGGTGCTCTGGCCGGCGCACGCCATGAACGGCATCTCCGCCAACGCCTTACTGAAGGGACTCGAGGAACCGGGTCGGGACTCACTGCTGATTCTCGTGACGGACCAGCCGGGCGCGTTGCTACCGACGGTACGCAGTCGCTGTCAGCGTCTGAATTTGCCCCTCGCCTCTCAGCAGGAGGGCCTCACATGGCTTGGCCACGCAGTACCGGCCGGCGTGCTGCCAGTCGGCACCGACCAGGCCACGCTGATGCAGATCGCCGACGGCAACCCCGTCGAAGTTGCGGTGCGATCCGGGGACGGCTTCTATGAGCGGCGCGATGCGGTGTTCGGCCTGCTGCGTGAAGGCGCGGCAGGCGCACCGCCACTCGCGGTCGCCGCCCAGTTGGCGCGAATGGACGGACTCGAGGTCATCGAGCTTTGGTCAGGGTTGCTGCTCGACGTTGCCAAGGTCGCTGCCGGCGCCGTTTCCCACTGCCGGAATGTCGATCAGCGGGAGTTGCTGGAAGTGCTCGGCGACCGCGCCGATCCGGGCGCGCTGGCCGACTTCAGCGATGAACTCATCCGCGCCCAGCAGTCGCTCCTCGGCCCGTCGAACCCCAATCTTCAGCTACGCTTCGAACACCTCTGCAGGGCGTGGGCTACCTTGTAGAAGCGGGGTCCATCGAGCAGAATCCGGGAGCGGCAGGGCTGCATATCCGGCGTTTCGAGCAGATGACATGGGCAAGTTCTCCATGGGTGGCGCAAAGAAGACGATGATCGCATTGTCCATCAAGGACAAAGTGGTCTTGCACAACCTCTCCATGCCATTCATCAAGAATGGCGGGCTCTTCATCGCCAACCGGACCGAGTACGAGCTTGGAGACGACGTGTTCATCCTTCTGACCCTGATGGACGAAGCGGAGAAGATTCCGGTTGCCGGCAAGGTGATATGGATTGCCAAAAAGGGTGTGAAGCAACCCCATGCACCCGGGGCTGGGATCCAGTTCACGGACCCCGACAACGTCGCGAAAGACAAGATAGAAACCTACCTGGCGGGCAGTCTCGGCTCCGCGTCGACGACTGCCACCATGTACAAGGCGGTCCCGCAGCGCGGGTGACCGTCCAGCTCAGCTCAGCGTGCGCGCAAAAAAACGCTCGATCACGCCGTATCGGTGGATGCTCACCGATCGCTCCGCCAGGCTGTGCTTGCTGCCTGGGTAGGTCATGATCTCAAAAGGCTTGTTCCGATCCTGCAGCGCTTTGAACAGCTTGGTGCTGTGCGTGAAGAGTACGTTGTCGTCGGCCATGCCGTGCATGACGAGCAACGCTCCTGACAGCGTATCGAGCCCCGAGAATACATTGCTCGCCGCATAACCTTCGGCATTGTCAGCGGGGTCGCCCATGTACCGTTCGGTGTAGTGCGTATCGTAGAGCCGCCAGTCAGTGACGGGTGCCACCGACACGCCGGCGCGATAGAGTTCTGGCGCGCGGGACATCATCAGGAGCGTCATGTAGCCGCCGTAGCTGTGCCCGAACACACCGATGCGGTCGGCGTCGACCCAGTCCTGCGCGGCGAGCCATTCGGTTCCCAGTACCTGGTCCCGGACCTCGCACTCTCCGAGCCGCCGGTGGATGGGGGCCTCAAATGTCATTCCACGATTGCCGCTGCCGCGGTTGTCCAGTTGAAAGAGCGCGTAGCCACGCTGCAGGAAGTATCGGGTCCACGGTGGCTGCCAGCTGCGCGTCACGCGCTGGACCCCCGGGCCGCCGTAGACGACCACGATCGCCGGGTGGGGGCCGTCACCGTCGGGTCGCAGCGCGCGCCAGTGCAGCGTCTGGCCGTCGTCGGCCTGCAACTCGCCGAAGCGTGTCGTGCCCGGGAGACCGTACCCCGCCAGCGAGTGGCCGGGGGTGTCGGCGTGGTTCGCATGCAGTGTGCCTGCTTCTGCACCGGACAGATCGAGAAGCCCGACCTGCGGCGGCGTTTCGGCGTCGGACCACGTGTCGAGGATACCGCCCCGCTGAGCCTTCTGATCAGAGCCGCCGCTGATTTTGACGCTGGCGTCGTGCCACGCGCCAGGCGCGGTCAGCCGCTCCGGAGACCCGCCGGCAAGGTGGATGGCATACACGTGCTGTTCGAGCTGACTGTCCCGCAGCCCGCTGAACCAGGCTGTGCCGCACGCCTCGTCGACCGCGAGGAGTCCGGTCACGTTCCACGCACCGTGCGTGAGCTGGGTTGGCTCTGCGTGGGGGCTCGCATAGCGATAGAGGTGGCGGTTGCCGTCTCGCTCGGATGTCCAGAGCCAGCCTCCGTCGCTGAGGAAACGAAGATCGTCATGAAGGTTGATCCAGGGGTCTCCGGTCTCACTCAGAAGCTCAATCGTCGTCGCGTCGTGCAGCCGGTACTCCGTCAGGTCGAGCGTCCGCTGATCGCGGCTTTGGGTCTGGACCGCCAACCCGCTGCTGTCCGGTCGCCAGGCGAGTCGCGCGAGGTAGGCGGACGAATCACCGACGAACGGCAGATCGGTCATGGCACCCGTTGCGACTTCGACCAATTGGGTCGTCACGTGCGCGTTGGAAGTCCCCGTGAAAGGGTACCTCTGCTCGAACACGTTGAAATCGTCCGCGTCGATCTCGTAACGGACAGACACGTCGACGGTGGACTCATCCACCGTGAAACAGGCGATGTGTCGTGAATCCGGTGACCACCAGTAGCCGTCGAACCGGTGCATTTCCTCCTGGGCGATGAATTCAGGAACGCCGACGGTCACAGTGCCGCCGCCGTGAGTGGTCAGCTGCCGCGCACGGTTCTCTCCGTCCAGAGACATGACCCAGAGATTCTGCTCCCTGGCGAACGCCAGGTGACGGCCGTCCGGCGCGAAGGACACGTGAGTCTCGTGTGTATCCGAATGGGTCAGCCGCTCAACCCGCCCGTCCGCCAGGTGGTAGACGAACAGGTTGCCCTGCAGCGGGAACAGCAGGGCCGTACTGTCCGGACTCCAGTCGTAGTCCGTGATGCCCCCATGGGAGATTCGGCGGCGTTCGCGCAGCGCCTTTTCGGCGTCGGACAAGACTCGTCCCTGTTCGATTAGGTCGGATGCTTCGATGAGCCGTTCGGTCGTTCCGGTAGCCCGGTCGTGGCGCCACAGGTCGAGCGTCTGATGATCAACGCTGCTCGGCTTCAGAAACGTGACGCAGCGGCCGTCCGGGGAAAAGCGCACGCGCTGGGGAGGGGCACTCGACAGGTCCGGTGCGGAGAAAACCCGTTCGAGGGTCAGTTCATTGGTCATCATGATCGGGTCGGCTCGTCGGCGTGGGTTATGGCGGATGCCTCACAGCGGCAGATGCGGTTGCGTCAGGTTCTCGGTTGCGCCGTCGACGATCGCGATGTTGTCCTCGATGCGGATTCCGCCATAGGGAATCATCGCCTCCACCGCCGTCCAGTTCACGGCGTGTGCGTACTCACCGGCCCGGAGTTCGCTGAGCAACGAGGGGATGAAGTAGAGACCGGGTTCGATCGTGAAGACCATGCCCTCATCAATTGGTCGGGTCAGACGCAATGCGGGGTGGCCGGCTGGCGGCGGTTCGTGCGTACCCCCGGTGTCGGTCTGTTGCCCGGCCACGTCATGCGTCTGCGCGCCGAGCAGGTGCCCGAGGCCGTGGGGCATGAACGTAAACGTGACGCCGTGTTCCACGGCGTCATCCGCATCCATGTTGAGCAGTCCGGCGTCGGTCAGCACGTTCGCGATGCGACGCTGCATCGACAGATGCAGGTCGGCATACGAACTGCCGGGCGCAATTTCGTCGATGATGCCCTGCTGCTCCGTCTTCATCGCATCGATGAGCGCCGCAAAGGGTCCGTCGCCACGGGTGTAGGTGCGGGTCACGTCGGCGGCGTACCCCTGGCAGGTGGCCCCTGCGTCAATCAGGAGTGTCCGGAGTTCGTCGGCCTGCAGGCGGGCGACGTCGTAATGCTGGTAGTGGAGCACGGCCGCATGCTCATTGAGTGCAACGATCGAGCCGTAGGGCGTCTCATGTTCGCGATGCGCGGTGGCGGCCAGATAGCTTGCCTGGATTTCGAACTCTGACGCACCCGCTTCGAAGGCGTCTTTTGCCGCGATGTGCCCGGCCGCTGCCACTCTGTTGGCCTCACGCATGCAGCCGAGTTCGTAGCGTGTCTTGTACGCCCGGTCGTAGTGGAGCGCGGCGAGCAGTGACTCGGGGTTCTGTCTGCGTAGTCCCCAGGCAGCGGCAGCGTCCGGGTGTTCCCCGATGTATGCGAGCTTTGAGGCATCGCCGAGCAGATTCGAGATGGCGTCCAGCGAGCGGACAACTTCGATGTCGAACTCCCCGGTCCAGAACCCACTGGGGTCCTCCGGAGGCTGGTACCAGTAGTCATCCGGCTGGTGGAAGAGGAGTTGTGGCCGTTGTCCCGGGCGGATCACGAGCAGACAATCTTCAGTGTGGGGGCCTGGAATCCAGTTCTTGTAGTGGGGGTTGGGTATGAACGGGTAGTGACGATCGTCCAGGAAAGCCACGTGCCCGGATCCGGAGTGGATCACGGCTCCATCGGCAATGCCGTCCAGTGCGCGGGCAAAGCGCTCGCTGAGGGTCGCCACATGGGCCGCATATTCGGTATCGATGGTGTTTACGGTCATAGCGCTCGTGTGTTGAATTCAGTTCGGTCCTGTTGATCGACAGGGACGCAGTCCGGGCCGCAGCAGCCAATGCCATTCAGGCCATTGATGCGCGGATCGGTCAACCGATGACGCCGCGTCCGCATGTTCAGTACAAACGTCGGGCGCCGCGAGGGCGGATGTTAAACCGCTTGTCGTGCCAGCGGTATTGTCTGGGCGCCGTGAGAACCGCGCGTTCCAACGCCGCCGTGCACACGTCCAGGATCGCGGCATCATCGTCGGGCAGCGTGATCAGTTCCGCGTTTGCGCGAAAGCGCTCTCCGTCCGGCTCCGACCACGCCAGTACCACGTGGCATTTGGTCTCGCTGATCAGTCGGCGTAGCCCGCTCGCCATCAGTGCGGGCTCGCCGAAGAAGCTGACGAACGTCCCGTCGCTCAGACGTGGCTGCTGCTCCGGACAGATGATGATGTGTTCCCCGGCCCTGAGCGCGGCTGCCGCTTTGTCGAATCCGTGACGCGTGTACTGCAGCAGACGTACGCCGCTCGCGGCCCGTTGTGCACGGATCAGCGCGTCGATGTTTGGTCGCGGGAAGGGCTGGTAGATCTCGCTTGAGGGTGCGTGTTCTGCCATCGCCCGGATCACCAGTTCGCGTTGTCCAAGACGGGGTGCGAGGAGGAGGACTCCCCCCGGTCCGGGGACGACCCCGGAGACGGCCTGGACGACTGCCTCTGCGCCGGCGGAGCGAAGTTCGCTCGGGTTGGCCCCCCATACCCACAGGGTGTCCGCGATGCCGAGGCCGGTTGAAGTCCAGCTGTTGCGTGCGATCGTCTCCCAGTCAGGCCTGATCGCGGCGAGGCACAGATGGGTGTTGGCGAGGCTTTGCCGCCGGAAGCGTGTACCGAGCAGCCACATGCCAACGGCGATTGTGCGGGCGAGGCCGCGCGTCAGCGGACGTGGGCTGAGGCCCGCGAGCGATGCGCCCATGCGTGCGAGCACGCCGCGCGCCGCGCTGAACGGCACTGTCGGTGTCGGGTAGAAGGCGGCTTCTCCCGGGGGGCGCGTACGAAAGCGCTTGTAGCTCAAGACGTACTGCACGGGGCAACTCCGCACGGCGCTCTCGATTGCCCGGTTGAGCCCTGCCGCGGTCTGCTCCCCCCGGTCGACGGCGAGGAAGTGCACCGCGTAGCGATCATCCGCCTCCCGCTCGCACCACGCTACGAAAACCTCCGCGCCGGTCTTCCGCGCCAGTGCGGGAGCAAGTGTGCCGGTCCAGCTCGGCACGCCGAAGAACGGCGCAAAGACCCCGTCATGGACAGGTGGTTCCTGGTCGGCCATCGTGCCGATGCAGCCGCCGGCACGGAGCGCTTCGAGCTGCGCGCGAACGCCGGTGCGGCCGGCAGTGACAAACCGGGTTCCAGTGCGGTTTCGCCGGTTCTGAACGAAGCGATCGAGCCAGCGGTTGCGTGCCGGTTGGTACATGTGGGTGAGTCCGTAGCGGGTCCCCAGATAATGGTTGAGCAGTTCCCAGTTGCCGAGATGCGGGAGCAGGAAGATGATGGGTCTTCGGGCCTGTCTGGCAGCATCGACCTCCGCTTTCCCGAACACGACGCGAATCTGCGTGAGTGCCGCCTGTGGTTCGCGGAGCCAGGCCGACGCCGTATCGAACATGAGCAGGATCGAGTGTCCGATGACCGCGCGGGTCAAGGCCGAACACTCCGCCGGGCTCAGGTCGGGGTAACACTGCGCCAGGTTGCGGCGTGTGGTCTGGGCGCTGCGGAGTCCGAGACGTTCGGCGAGCGTCGCTGCGCTCCCCGCGACGGCTCGCCGGAGCAGGGGAGGACAGAGGTCCAGCAGGACGATCAGCGCGTGCAGGAGGGTGTTCAGATGTGTCGACTCCGGGGAAGCGCCGCTGACCCGCGGCACGGCGCGGTACGACTCCTTTCAGCCACGGAGCAACTCCAGCGCGCGGGCGGCCGTATCGTCGTCACGCAGGAACCCGATGCATTCGATGAACTCGACCGGCGCTCCCCGCATNCGCAGATCCTCGAGCAGCGTCCCGAGCAGTGACTGCCGGTGGAANGCCTCCTGGCTTAGAATGGTCACCAACTGCCGGCGCGTTTCCGGTGTCTCGCGGGCGACTGCCATCAGTTGCATGAACATTTCCTCGCGGTTCATCTGCCTCCCCCCGATGGCGTGCGGCTGGTCCCGTTCGCCAGGCTTCCCTAACGAATCGGGACCCGCTGTGAAGCCGGTGTTGAGCCTCCCCGAGCTTAACCAGCCGAGTCCCGGGAGTCGTGTGGTGCTGCCCAGATACACGTGATATATATAGCGCCCGCTCGACCGCACCGGTTGGGTGGGACGAGGTGATGCAAAGCGCACGGAAGAGCAAAAGAAACATAAGAACCCCCCGTCGCAACACGCGTTATTCAACCCGAAATCCCAGCGATGGGATGCCATCAGCGACAATTCTCAGGAGGATCGATGGTAGCAGTCAATTATCAGGCGCCGACCAGCGTGGAGGACGCGGTCAGGATCCTGGCGGGCGCCGAGGGCCCTGCGTCGGTTCTCTCCGGCGGGACCGATCTCATCATTCAGATGCAGAACATGGTGGGAGAATCCCGACTGGTCGTCGATGCGAAGAACATCCCCGGCATGACCAGCGCAGAACTGACCGACGAAGGACTCAGCCTTGGACCATCCATGTGCTGCGCCGAGCTCCACGAACAGGAAGACATCAAAGCGGTGTATCCCGGTCTCGTGGAAGCGGCCTATCTGATCGGTTCCACGCAGGTCCAGGGGCGTGCGAGCGTGGGGGGCAACCTGTGCAACTCGTCGCCCGCTGCAGACACCATCCCGGCCCTCATCGCCAACGCTGCCCAATGTGTGATCGCGGGCCCCAACGGGGAACGCACGGTTGCCGTCGAGGACTTTGTGACCGGCGTTGGCCGTAACTGCATGGAGAAGGGCGAGATGCTGGTGCGACTCAACGTGCCGCGCCCGGCGGCACACACGGGAGACGCCTACCTGCGGTTCATTCCCCGCACGGAGATGGACATCGCCGTAGCGGGTGCGGGAGTCAGTGTGACGCTCGACGGCGATGGTACGTGTACCGCGGCACGCGTGGGCATTGGTGCAGTGGCACCGACCGCGCTGCTGGTCCCGGCGGCAGCGGATGCGCTGATAGGCACCAAGCTCGACGCTGCTGCCCTCGACGCTGCCGCGGCGGCCTCGACGGCTGCGTCCTCACCGATCACCGATCGCAGGGGCACCGTCGAGTTCCGGAAACACGTCGTTGGCGTGCTGACAAAACGTGCCGCAAGTATTGCGGCAGATCGCGCAAGAGAGAGGTAGCCGACCATGGCCAAAACCCACGTTTCCACAACAATCAATGGGGAGCCGGTCGAATACCTGTGCGAACCGAATCAGACGATGCTGGACGTTCTCCGGAACGATCTGGGCATGACCGGCACCAAAGAAGGTTGCGGGTCCGGTGACTGCGGCGCGTGTTCGATCACCGTCAACGGGCGACTGGTCTGTTCCTGTCTCGTCCTAGGTGTTGAGGCCGAGGGCAAGGCGATCGGTACCATCGAGGGCGTCGGGTCCGCCGACTCGCTGCACGTGATCCAGGAGAAATTCCTCGAGCACGCGGCGCTGCAGTGCGGCATTTGTACGCCGGGTCTCATCGTGTCCACCGAGGCGCTCCTGAAGGAGAACCCCAATCCCACGGAGGAGGAGGCGCGGTACTACCTTGCCGGTAACCTCTGTCGGTGCACGGGCTACGACAAGATCATCAAGGCCGTGATGGATTCAGCAGCAACCATGAGAGGAGAATCAGCATGAGCGAAGCTCGCGATTTCAAGCAGGTCGGTCGGCGTATGATCCGGCCGGACGGGTTCGACAAGGTCACGGGGCGCGCGAACTACGCCGCTGACCTCGCCTTGCCAGGCATGATCTGGGGCAAGATTCTGCGCAGCCCGCACGCTCACGCGAAGATCGTCTCAATCGACACATCCGCCGCTGAGGCAATGGACGGTGTGTTTGCGGTGTGTACGTCCGAGGACCTCCCCGCCATCACCGATCCGGATCTTGCCGGCTCGTATGAGACGGCCTGCAATCTGCTCGCGCACAAGAAGGTGCTCTACCACGGCCACGCGGTCGCCGCGATTGCAGCGAAGACTGAGGCAATCGCTGAAGAAGCGCTTCTGAAGATCAATGTCGAGTACGAAGTCCTCACGCCCGTCATGGACGTCAACGACGCCATGGAAGCGGGTGCGCCGCTTCTGCACGAAGACATGTACACGAGCGGATTGCCCGAAAAACCCTCCGACCCGTCGAACGTGGCGAACCGGATGGAACTGAAGAAAGGCGACGTGGAGCAGGGCTTCGCGGAAGCCGACGAGATTGTGGAACGCGAGTACTACTCGCCGACCGTGCACCAGGGTTACATCGAGCCGCACGCATGTACGGTGCGCTGGGACGAAGACGGCCAGTCGCTCATCTGGTGCTCGACTCAGGGCCACTTCGGTGTCCGTGGGATCACGGCCGGTGTGCTTGGCACGCCGCTGTCCAGGATCAAGGTGGTCGCGGCAGAGATTGGCGGCGGCTTCGGCGGCAAGACGGTGGTCTACCTCGAACCGGTCGCGCTGGTGCTGTCCAGGAAGGCAGGTCGCCCCGTCAAGATGGTCATGACCCGTGAAGAGGTGTTCCGAGCCTCCGGTCCGGGTTCAGCCGCCCGCAACTGGGTGAAGATTGGTGCCAAGAAGGACGGCACCATTACCGCAATGCAGGCGCGTCTGCGGTTCGAAGCGGGGGCATTCAAAGGCTCCCCGATGGGACCAGGTTGCATGACGGTCTTCACGCCTTACGACGTCGAAAATGCGTTGGTTCAGGGCTACGACGTGGTCGTGAACAAGGCCAAGGTCGCAGCCTACCGTGCACCGGGCGCACCCCAGGCCGAATACGCGTGCGAAGCCGCACTGAACGAACTCGCTGCGAAGCTGGACCTCGATCCGATCGAGTTCCGGCAGAAGAATGCTGCGAAGGAAGGCACGGTTGCACTGTACGGACCGAAATTCGGCGCGATCGGGATGGAAGAGTGCCTGCGCGTTGCGAAGGAATCCGATCACTGGAATTCGCCGCTCGGCGAAAACCAGGGCAGGGGCCTCGCGTGCGGATTCTGGTTCAACATCGGTGGCACCTCAACGGTCATCATCAACATGAACACCGACGGCACGGCGAACCTCATCGAGGGCTCGCCCGACATTGGTGGTTCCCGCGCGTCGATGGCGCTGATGGCGGCGGAAGTGCTTGGGATCGAAGCCGAACGCATCAAGCCGATCATTGGTGACACCGAGGCGGTTGGTTTCAGCGCGACAACCGGCGGCAGCCGGACGACGTTCGCAACCGGCATGGCCACGATCGAGGCAGCCCGCGATGTCGTGGTGCAGGTGAAAGAGCGCTGCGCGTCCATCTGGAACGTGACTCCGGATCAGGTCGAGTACGAAGACGGCGTGGCCACCAATACGGCCGGCGACGACAAGATGACCCTCGCGGAAGTCTGTGCGCAGCAGGATCGCCTCGGCGGCGCGATTGCCGGCCGCGGCGCCGTGAATGCACGCGGTGCGGGCCCGAGCTTCGCGCTGCACATCTGCGATGTCGAAGTCGACAAAGAGACCGGTAAGGTCGACGTCAAGCGTTACACGGCCATTCAGGATGCGGGCAAGGCGGTGCATCCGAGCTACGTCGAAGGCCAGTTCCAGGGCGGTTCCGCCCAGGGCATTGGCTGGGCACTGAACGAGGAGTACGTCTACAACAAAGACGGCGTCATGGAGAATCCTGGCTTCCTGGACTATCGCGTGCCGCTCGCCTCCGATCTGCCCATGATCGAGACGCATATCGTGGAAGTTCCAAATCCGTTCCACCCCTTTGGAGTGCGCGGTATTGGCGAGACCAACATCGTGCCGCCGCTCGGTGCGGTCTCGACCGCGGTCAGCAATGCGATCGGCGTGTGGATGGACGAGCTGCCGCTGTCGCCGCCACGCGTCCTCAAAGCGGTCATGGACAACAGCTGAACCCTGATGGCTACGGTTGTCCTCTCCGGTGAGCTCGAGCGGCTCACCGGAGAACCGCGTGTGACGATCGAGGCGGGCACGTACCAGGAGCTCGTCCGAAACCTGAGCAGCCGCTTCCCCGCGCTGAATGCAGGGGAACTGCAGGACATGGCGATCGCCATCGACGGTATGATCATTCAGGAACCGGCGTTCACGGAACCCGTTGGTCCCGACGCCGAGGTCCATTTCCTGCAGCGTATCGAAGGCGGCTGACCGTCGGCTCGTACCGGATGGCACGCGCACGTTGACCAGCGTTCGGCAAATGTCGTCTGAACAGGGGCGTGGGCGCACCGTGAGGCGGTTCGAGCTGATGGCTGACCGTCTTCGTGCGGAGGTGGTGGACCTCGGCGCACGTCTTGCGGCGTTGGAGTACAGGCTCGACTCAGGCGAGACCACCCCGATGATCATCGCCTTACCCGACGCGGCCAGCGTCGTGGGTGACCGTGGAGCAACCGGCGCGGTTTGCGGCCGATATGCCAACCGCATCCGCGGCGGATCGTTCGAACTTGACGGCGTGTCGCACGTCCTCGAGGTCAACGAGAACGGGAACACGCTTCACGGCGGCCCGCGCGGGTTCATGACGCGGACCTGGGAGGCCCGGGACGCCGGGGACCACGTGGAATTGCGGCTGCACAGCCAAGCGGGCGATCAGGGTTTCCCCGGCGCGCTCGATGTTCGTGTGACGTACGCGGTGGTCGGCGCGTCGCTCACCGTGTCCTACGAAGCGCGCACCGACGCGCCCACTGTCATCAACCTGACCAATCACGCGTACTTCACCCTGGGTTGCGCTCACCTCGGGAATGCGCTGATCGACGTTCAGGCGAGCACTTACCTGCCGGTTGACGACGCGCAGTTGCCCGTGGGTCCCTGGAGTCCCGTTGCGGGGACACCCTTCGATCTGCGGGAACCCCAAACCCTGGACAGTCTTGTCGGCTCCGACGCGCCGCAGATCGTCCACGCAGGCGGTGTCGATCACTGTTTCGTCCTGCACGCGACGGATGGGGCAGCGGCGACCGTGCGCGTCCCGGGCGGTCCGGTACTCGAGGTGTTCACGACGGAGCCCGGGCTGCAGGTCTACACGGCAAATCACCTCTCACCTGTCGGGCAGGCCGTGTGCCTCGAAACGCAGCACTTGCCGGACAGTCCGAACAGACCGGACTACCCGTCAACGACCCTGCGTCCAGGCGAGGTATTCAGGTCCTCCACCACGTTCCGGTTCTCCGGGTGAGGCTCGCTCGGGTTTTGCCTGGACTGATGCTTGCCGGCTGCGGTCTGAGTGCCCTGGGCGGCTGGTTCTGGCTCGACAGATCGTGGGACGTCGACGTGCCGAGTGGGTTGTACCACGTGCTTACGCCGAAGCCCGTCAGCGCCACCATCGCGAATGAGACCGTGCCCGAGCGTGCGTCGACTGTGCGCTTCACGGGGAATCTGGCGAGTCCCAGACTGCGCGAGGCGAGCGGGCTGGCGCAGTCCAACCGCTACCCCGGGGTCTTCTGGGCGATCAACGATCGGGGCAGTCCGCCGGAAATGTTCGCCCTGGACGCGCGCGGCAGGCACCTGGGCGTCTGGCAATTGCCGGTGCCAAATTTCGACTTTGAAGAGCTCGCCGCGTTCGTCGAAGCGGGTGAACCGATGCTCCTCGTTGCCGATACGGGCGACAATCTGCGTTGGCGTCGGGTGCTGGCCCTCCATGTCATTCCGGAACCCGACCTCGATCGTGCTGAGACCGAACCTGTGCCGGTCCTGCGCACCATCCGCTACCGGTACCCCGACGGCTACCGGGATTGCGAGGCTGTCGCGGTTGCCGGCGACAGCATCTTTCTGATCAGCAAACGGGTCACCCCGGCGGAGGTGTTCCGATTGCCGCTTGCCGGCGGCGCGGGAGTACTGGTTGCGGAACCTGTGGCTGACCTCCGGTTCATTCCGCAGCCAACCAGCCTCGCCCGACGGGAAGATCCGGAATCGTGGCGGTTTCGATCGGCTCCCACTGCACTCGACATCCACGATGCTCACGCGATTGTGATGACGCCGACCGATGGCTACCTGTACCGGCGTTCGGCTGCGGAGACGTGGCCCGAAGCGTTCGGGCGCATACCCGAGCGGATCGTGCTCCCGTCTCAGACGGGCAGGGAAGCGGTTGCGTGGTTGCGGGAGTCACCGCTGACGTTCCTGATCGTCGCCGAGCGCTTTCCTACGCACTATGGTGTGGCGCTGTTCCGCGTCGAACTCGAGCCTATGCGTCCGGCCTTGCCTCAGTCCTCGGGGTAACCCGTCGGGTTGCGAGTCTGCCATTCATGCGCATAACGACAGATGTCCTCGATGGTCTTCTCTGCCCGCCAGCCGAGTTCCGCTTCCGCAAGGCTCGGATCGGTGTAGCTGGTCGGGATGTCGCCGGCCCTTCGGGGTCCCACGCGGAACGGGATTTCCACGCCGGTTGCGCGCTCGTAGGCTCTGATCACCTCATAGACCGATTGCCCGCGGCCGGTACCGAGGTTGTAGGTGACGAGTCCGGGGTGTGTCGCCAGCTTTTCGAGCGCCGCGACGTGCCCCCTGGCGAGGTCCGTGACATGCAGGTAGTCGCGAATACAGGTGCCGTCCGGGGTCGGGTAATCGTCGCCGTTGACGGTGAGGATTTCCCTGCGACCCACGGCGACCTGTGTGACGTAGGGGAGCAGGTTGTTCGGGATGCCTGACGGGTCCTCGCCAATATCGCCGCTCGGATGCGCTCCGGCTGGGTTGAAGTACCGAAGCCGGGCAACGTTCATGTCGGGGTGCGCGCGCACGACGTCCTCGAGGATTCGTTCGAGGAAGAGTTTCGTTCGCCCGTAGGGGTTCGACGCGTCATGAACAGCACACGTCTCGTCGATCGGGACCCGTTCCGGGTCACCGTAAACGGTGGCGGACGAACTGAAGACGAGATGCCGCACACCCTGAGCGAGCATCGTCTCGACGAGATTCATCGTGCTGGTGAGGTTGATCCGGTAGTAGCGCAGTGGCTCGGCGACCGACTCGCCTACGGCCTTCAGACCGGCGAAGTGGACAACCGCGTCAAACGGTCCCGCCTCGAACGTTCGCTCGATTCCCCGCGTGTCGAGCAGGTCATCTTCATGGAATGCCACCACGCCGTTTGCGAGACGTCCGGCCCGCCTGACGGCGACCCTCGAGCCGTTCGCCAGATTGTCGACGACGGTGACATCGTGGCCGGCGTTCAGCAGTTCCGTCGCGGTATGTGAGCCGATATAACCAGCGCCGCCGGTGAGCAGGACGCGCATCAGGCCCGCAGGTCAATGTCGAGCAATGTCGACAGGTCGTCGAGCGCCTGGTCCTGATTCAGGACCTTGATCGTCGACATGCCGAGCGCACGGGCCGGCTTCAGATTGATCCCGAGATCGTCCAGGAAAACGGACTGGTCCGGTGTGACGCCGAGTGTCTTGCACGCCAGCTTGTAGAATTCGGGATTGGGTTTGCGGATCCCGACCACGCTCGACTCGATGACGGCGTCAAACCGGTCGAATACCTCGGAGATCTCTGCAGCGCGCTCCCGGTCCTTGGCCATCCCGGGACCCTCGCCCGCATCCCTGATGTTGTTGGTCAGACACGCCGTCTTGAACTCGGCGCGGATGCGGTCGAGGGCGTGCACCATGGCGGGGCGCAGTTCTCCCGACAGAAGATCCAGGACGTCCGCGCCGCGGATCTCGTGCCCGAGCGCGCGTGACTCCGTTGCAAAGAGACCGTCGAACGTGTCTCTGCTGATCTCGCTGGCCTCGAGTTGCGCCCAGGCGTTGGTATCCGGGTTCGTCGAGTTGACGCCGCGAATGAAGTCTTTGGGCAGTCCGCGGGCTGCTTCGTAGCGGCTGAAGTTCTCGAACGGGCTAGTCGTGAAGACGCCACCGAAGTCCCAAAGTACGGCAGTGAACATGGATGATCGATCGTCGTTGGCTGTGATGAGGGTCGTCGATCATGACCGTGCAACTCCCCATGCGCAACTTCGGCGAGTGCGCTGTTTCAGTCGCCGAGATTGATCTCGAAGGTTGCCGAGTCGGGACGTGCCAGGCCGCGTTGGGATCCGTCGATGGCTTCCAGCATGAGCTTTACGTTTTCTGATTCGCCGAAGTCTTCCCGGACCTGGCGGACCCCTTCTTCGAGTCTCATCTCGCGCATGAAGAGTGTACGGAAGACCTTGCGTACCTCGGAGATCTGCTCGGCGGTGTAACCCGCGCGGTCCATGCCCACCTTGTTGATGACGCGCATGTGGGCGGGAAATCCCTCCGCGATCGTAAACGGCAGGACATCCTGCACCACCCGCGCCATGCCCGCGATCATGGCGGCTCGACCGACATGACAGAACTGGTGGATCGCGGACATGGACCCGATGTTGGCGTGATCACCCAGCGTAACGTGGCCACCAACGCTTGCCGAATGGCTGATGATCACGTGATTGCCGACGTCGCAGTTGTGTGCGATGTGCGATTGCGCAAGCAGGGCACAGTCGTTGCCGACGACGGTCTTGCTGCCTTCTTCCGTACCAGCGTGGATGCTGACAAACTCACGGATCAGATTGCGATCGCCGATTTCGGTGTAGGTGATGGTGCCAGGTACGTACTTGAGATCTTGGGCGGCGAGGCCGAGGGTCACGAACGGAAAGACGTTGCACTCACGGCCGATGCTGGTATCTGCCCCAACGACGACGTGTGATTGCAGAACAGTATCATCACCAATCACGACGTTCGGTCCAATCGTGCAGAAAGGGCCGATCGTGCAGTTGGTGCCAACCGCCGCGCTCGGGTGGACGACTGCCTGTGTATCGATTTGGGTTGCCATGGTTCCTCGCCTGATCTTCGCCGGCTTCGAGAGACGCGCTCAGTTGTATGACCGCAGAAAGGTTCTGCGGTTCCGTACGAAGCCAGTTCGGCACTGACAGTGGCGAAGTTTTGCGCCTAACCCGCGTCGGTGCAACAACGTTCGTCCGTCGCCTAACGCTGTGCAAAAGGGGTGGCCGGGGCCGAAGGATGCGGTTTGTTTCACGCGGCGGCGGCGAGATATAATCCGCGGCGACTTCGAGCCGCGTGCTTGCCCCGCTATGCCCAATCCGGATGACTTGCCGGCCCAAGACCGGTCGCTCGTGAATCAACATGCCTTTTCGCGGGAGGAACTCATTGCCTGCGGGCGCGGAGAGCTGTTCGGGCCAGGTCGTGCCCATCTGCCGATCGACGAGATGCTGATGATCGACCGCATCACGGAAATCACCGAAGACGGTGGGAAACACGGCAAGGGCAAGGTGATTGCCGAGATGGACATCGACCCGGACCTCTGGTTCTTCAAGTGTCACTTCGTCGATGATCCCGTGATGCCGGGATGCCTTGGCCTCGACGCGTTGTGGCAACTGGTTGGGTTCTTCCTTGCGTGGAAAGGCAACCACGGTCTCGGGCGTGCGCTTGGCTGTGGTCGGGTCACGTTTCGGGGTCAGGTCCTGAAAAATGCCAAACGTCTCACCTACGACATCGACATCGCGCGGCTGCGTGAAGGCCGTACTGTCATGGGGATCGCCGACGCTTCTGTGAGCGTTGACGGTCGTCAGATTTACACCGCACAGGATGTTAGAGTGGGGTTGTTCACGTCGCTGGACGACTTTTAGGGAACGGAACGCACATGACTTCCATCAAACGAGCCGTCATCACGGGGCTGGGCGTCGTGTCGCCGCTTGGGAACGATAAAGCCACCGTCACCGCATCGCTGCACAACCAGAAGTCCGGCATCAGCTTTCAGGACAGCTACGTCGAGATGGGGCTTCGCAGCCACGTCGCCGGCAGCATCAACCTCGATATCGAAGCGCGGATTGACCGGAAGATCAGGCGCTTCATGGCGGACGCAGCCGCGTTTGGATATGTGGCGATGGCGGACGCAATCGAAGACGCCGGCCTCGAGGAGTCCGATGTCTCGAATGAACGCTGTGGCATTGTTGCCGGTTCGGGCGGCGCGTCCTCGCTGAACCTCACGGAGGCGGCGGACATTCTTCGCGAGAAAGGTCTGAAACGCGTTGGTCCCTACCGTGTTACGAGGACAATGGGCAGCACCGTCTCCGCATGCCTTGCGACGCCATTCTCGATCAAAGGCGTCAACTATTCGATCACATCAGCCTGCTCGACGAGCGCACACTGTATTGGTCATGCCCTCGAACTGATTCAACTTGGCAAACAGGACATCGTGTTCGCCGGGGGCGGTGAGGAAGAACACTGGACGATGACGTCGCTGTTCGACGCGATGGGCGCACTGTCGACGCAATACAACGACACGCCGGAGCGCGCTTCGCGCGCATACGATGCGGACCGTGACGGATTCGTGATTGCTGGCGGGGGCGGTTTCGTCGTTGTCGAAGAGCTGTCCCATGCGCTCGCGCGGGGTGCAAAGATCTACGCTGAAATCGTGGGCTACGGCGCGACGTCAGACGGCCATGACATGGTCGCCCCGTCCGGTGAGGGCGGGCAGCGCGCAATGAAGCTTGCCCTGTCGACAGTCGACGGCAAGATCGACTACATCAACGCGCACGGCACGAGCACGCCGGCTGGCGACATCTCCGAACTCGATGCGATCAGTGCCGTGTNCGGCAGCGAGGTCCCGCGGATCAGCTCCACCAAGTCTCTGTCCGGGCACTCGCTGGGTTCGGCCGGGGTGCACGAGTCGATTTACACGCTGCTCATGCTGGAGAACGACTTCATNTGCGGCTCGGCGAACATCGAGAATATCGATCCGGGCGTGGGCGAGCGGCCCGTGGTGCGCGAGACCGTCGAGAACGCGGGCTTGAATANCGTGATGTCCAACAGCTTTGGCTTTGGCGGCACGAACGCCGTGCTGGCGTACCAGCGCTACAACGGCTGATGCCCGGGCAATCGGGCTCCCGGGCCTTCGGGGCGTGGCTGACTGCCTTTCAGACGACCGCCTGACGCGAGCTGTGGCTGCAACATCGAGGTGGTCACATCTTCACCGCGTGCGCTCGAACCCGGNCCATCGACGCTGGATTCGCGTTGTACGGCATNGCAGCCGAGCATTGTCAGGAATTGAGCCTGATGATCCGAGCGCACCCCGTCTGCAATCACGCGCACGCCAAGTTCGTGCGCCATCGTGATGTTGCCTTTNCAGAAGATTGATGCCCTGGGGTCTGTGTTCGCCGGGCATGCGATGTGCCATCTCGTGATCGATGCCGGATCGCCCCGCCAGTGGATCTACATCCGCCCGCGACCGTCCCATGAGGTGCAGGGGCGCGGCGACAATGCTGTCGATGTGGCGCAATTGTTCGAGTGCGTCTCCGGACTCGATGGTCACGGGTCCACTCCGCGTGGACGGGCGGTTGCTTTCCACGCCTTTGCACATTCGTTACCATGAAGTGGTCGATGTCGCGGTGTGGCGTGAACGATGAAACAGATTCTGCCCTGCATTCTTGTCGTCCTCCTTGCGGGGTGCCAAGCACTTGGCCCTGTTGCCGGTGAGCGGATGCTTGGTGAGTGGCGTACCGATCTGGCCGGACTGACGCTCGTGTCGGTGTTTGGGGCCGAATCGGTCACGATGAGCGGCCAGGAGCCCGTTCCGTACCACGTCGACGGCGCCGTTCTTCGCTTCGATACGCCCGGTGCACATACGTTCGCGATCGAGTTCACCGATCGCGACACCATGGTGCTGACCGATCAGGTAACGGGTACCAGTCAGGTCTATACACGCGTCGCAGACTGACGAGGCTGTACAAAAATACAGTATAGTAGGGGCTTTCGCTCAACCGCGTTCCGGCCCCATGCCCGATCTTCCCGCCGGCTACCACCTGCGCAACTTCGAGTGTTTGCTCGACGTCGTGGCGGCCGAATACGCGGACCTGCTGGTGCCTGAAGAATCCGGATTCGTCGCGTTGTTTCGCGATCTGTCCGCGCAGGCCCGCAGTCTCTATGTACGGTTGGCGTCGCGGCGCGGCCCGCTGTTTCGCGCAGATCGGCTCGACTACGCGGATGTTCCCGACGTTGATGCCGCGTTGCTCGAACTGACACTCGCCGGATTTGTGACGCACGCGGGCCGTGCCGGACCCGAGGCGCTGCTCGATCTCTATACCCGTGCCGAGATCGAGCGCGCGCTACGATCCCGCGGGGATTCCGCAGGCAGCGGGCTCTCCAAACCACGGCTGCTGGGCCTGCTGGTGGAGTCGGGGCGGACGCCGGGCCTGCTCGGACTCGCGGCGGGACCGATCGTGTGCTGCCGGCATCTCGACGTGCTGCGCGTGTTCAGGCTGCTGTTCTTCGGCAACCTGCGGCAGGATCTCACCGAGTTCGTGGTCTCGGAACTCGGCGTGATGCGCTATGAAACGTATCGGCTCACGGGCCGGGCGTACTTCCGCAACCGGGGTGTCGTCGACGACCTTCTGCATGTCCATGCCTGGTCGCGTTCCGTGCGTGCGGCGCAGACCCGCGGGGACCCCGTCGAACTTGCGGAGTTGGGCGCACGCGTTGCGTCCTGGAAGTGTGAGCCGGAGGCCGAGCGACGCCGTGACCAGCTCGTACTGGGGATTGCCCGCGACCTNGAACGCCTTGATGCACGCGAGCNGGCGCTCCGGCTGTACTCGATGACAGACCGGTCGCCGTCCCGCGAACGACGGGCTCGCGTACTGCACTCGCTCGGTCGGCGCACAGCGGTCGTCGATGTCTGCACGTCCATCCTCGATGATCCATCGGACGAGGCCGAGGCGGTCTTTGCGGCCCGTTTCTGCGCCCGGGTTCTTCGGCCAGAAGGGACCCNGGACCTCTTCGAAGCGGCCCTGTTGCGTCGAGCGCGACCTCTGGCGCGGCGTCATAGACGGCCGTTCGACTGCAGGAGGCTCGAGTTGACGCGGACCGGGGCGCGGGTCGAGGAGGCGGTCGTCTCCTCCTTCGAGACGCAGGGGGTTGAGGCCCACTATGTGGAGAACGGGCTGTTTCCGAGCCTGTTCGGGCTCGCATTCTGGGACGTCGTCTTTGCCGAACTGCCTGGCGCGTTCTTCAATCCGTTCCAGCGTGGCCCCAGCGACCTCTACAGCGCCGATTTCCGCGAACGCCGTCGCGATCTGATCAGGAGCCGCCTCGACGAACTTGCGGCGGGAACCGCGTGGAAAGACCGCGTGCGCTATCACTACGCGTCCCGAACGGGCACCGTGTCGCCGTTCGTGACCTGGCGGACACTNACGCCACGTCTTCTCGAGCGCGCGCTCGAGCGGATCCCGGGTGGCCACCTGCGTGATGTCAGCGAACGCATCCTCACAGATCCGCGCGGGAACCGAACCGGCTTTCCGGATCTGGTCGTCTTCACGCATGACGGCGGCTATCGCCTCGTCGAGGTGAAAGGGCCGGGGGACGCGCTGCAGGACAACCAGAAGCGCTGGTTGCACGCGTTTGCCGACTTCGGAATCCCTGCGTCGGTAGTGGATGTCGCGTGGAGGAACTGACCGCCAGCATCTCCGTCAAGGCGCTGGTGCAACACACGCTGATGAGCGGGGATATCGACGATCGCTATTCGGGGCGCAGCACCGCACTCGAGGGAATCCGGGGTCACCAGCAGCTCCAGCGGGCACGCGGTCAGGGCTATGAAGCGGAGCGCAGGGTCGCCGGGACCGGCAGGTTCGCCGTCTGCGGAGACCGCGTTCGGGAAGGCGACGATCCGGGCGCTGACGAGCGCGTCGTGGTTGTGGCGTTGAACGGGCGCGTGGACGGCGTGTTTGCCGACCGCTCGCCGGTCGAGATGGAAGAGATCAAGACGCTGCGGGGCAACCCGGCGATGTTGCCCGAGTCGCATCACAAGTTGCACTGGGGCCAGCTGCGCATCTATGCCCACCTGTTGCTCGCGGAGATCGACAGCGACTCGATCGTGCTGCGGCTGTGTTACCTGAATCTTGATGACGGTCAGGAGCACACCTACGAGACGTTGGCCTCCCGCGCTTCGCTGCACGATTTCTACATCGACACGGTCGCGCGTTACTGTCGGCAACTGGTGCGTCTGGCGGATTGGTGGGCGCTTCGGGACACGACGCTGGGGGCGCCGTTTCCCCTCGGCGCCTTTCGCCCGGGGCAGCGGGCGTTGGCCACCACCGCCTGGCGCACGGCAATCGCGGGCGGCGAAGTGGTGCTTCAGGCTCCGACCGGGATCGGCAAGACGATGGGGGTCCTGTATCCCGCCGTGCGCGCGCTCGAGGGAGGTCATCGCGAAAAGGTGTTCTTCCTGACCGCCAAGACTGTCGGCCGCCAGGTTGCCGAGTCCGCGCTCAGGGACATGCAGAACGTCGGGATGCGGTTGCGGTCGGTCACGATCACCGCGAAGGAGAAAGTCTGTTTTACCGGCACCGCGTGCGATCCGGAAGTCTGTCAGTACGCGAGGGGCTATTTCGACCGACGCGAGCGTGCAGTGCGTGAAGCGTTTGCGACCGACCATCTCGATCGTGAGGCGATCGAGCAGGTTGCCCGGGCGCACGTCGTGTGTCCCTTCGAGCTCTCGTTGGATGCCGCGCGCGCCGCCGACGTGATCATCTGCGACTACAACTACGCGTTCGACCCCGTGGTCTATCTGCGCCGTTTCTTCGATGCCGACGACTCCAGCCCGTACGTGTTTCTGATCGACGAGGTCCACAACCTGGTGGACCGCGGGCGTGAGATGTTCTCCGCCGGGCTCGACAAGGAGACCTTCCTCGAGGCACGGCGCGGGGCGGGGCCGGCGAGTCGGGTGGGCAAACTGCTGATGCGCGCCAACCGGTGGTTCCTCGAGTTCCGCAAGTCACTCCCCGACCTGGCGGAGCAGGGCATCGTGACGTCCGGCGAGCTCCCGGCGCGCTTCATTGCGCGCCTCAGGACGTTCGTTAGTGAAGCGGAGGAGATGCTGAGGGAAGGGCTTGATGACGACACGCAGGCGGCATTGCTTCCCGTGTACTTTGATGTGGTCAGGTTTGTCAGAACCGCAGAGGCGTACGACTCCGCGACATACGTGTCGATCGTGGAGGATCGCAAGCGCAGGTTCAGGGCCCGCTTGTTCTGTGTGGACCCCGCGCCACAGCTACGCGAAGGATTGGCGCGGGCAGCGGCGAGCGTGCTGTTCTCCGCGACCCTCTTTCCCAAACGCTACTACGAGCGCCTGCTCGGGGTGCGGGAGGATGCGCAATGGTATGCGCTGGCGTCGCCATTCCCGAGCGAGAATCTGGGCGTGTTCCTGCTGCCGATCCAGACCACGTTTCGGGCTCGTGAGCGAACGGCGTCGGAGGTGGCGGGTGCGATCGCGACGTTTGTCCGCGCGAAGCCCGGCAACCACATTGTGTTCTTTCCGTCCTATGCGTACCTGTCGCTCGTCGCCGAACACTACGCGGCCGAATCCGGCGAGGAGGTGGCGCATCAGACCCGGCACATGGACGAAGAGGCGCGCGAAGCGTGGCTCGCGCGTTTCCAGATCGGGACCAGGGTGACCGGTTTCGCGTTGATGGGCGGAATTTTCGGCGAGGGTATCGATCTCGCCGGTGACCGGCTTGTCGGAGTGATGGTCGTCGGCGTCGGAATCCCCCAGCCGGAGGTCGAACGCGACCTGACCCGGGATCACTTTGGCGAGGAGGGTGAACGTTTCGCCTATCAATACCCGGGGATGCAGCGCGTCCTGCAGACGGCCGGTCGCCTGATCCGGACCGAAGCCGACCGGGGCGCCCTGTGCCTGGTGGACGCGCGTTTCACGCAGCCGTTTTACCGCGAGCTGATGCCGTCGAGCTGGGCGCCTAAGGTCGTCCAGCCCGCCCGCTTCAATGAAGCCCTGTACGCGTTCTGGCGCGGGGCTACCGAGACGAGCGCCGCATCGGTTGCGAGCTCCGCGATGACCGGACGAGACGCTGCAACCGCAGCGTCCGGCGAGGGCACATAGCGGCCTCGCCGCACAGCCTGGCAAACTCCACGCATGACGGATGCCGCAGGGAGGTCTGCCAGACTTCCCATTCGCCCTGCACGCATTACCACCAGCGGCGATGGTGACGGCGGTGCTTGCGATGCGCCCGGGCATGACTCCGGTAGCCGTGCCGATAGGATCGGTAGCCATGGCGGTCGTGGCGATCGTAGTTGTGGGATGCAACGTAGGGCAGGTCGAGGGCAAGTCCGACGGCGAGGCCGTCCAGCGCGTGGTGGTGATGATGGCGGTGGTCGTGCCGTAGGGGGCGGACCCTCGAGTTGCGCATCTCACCCTCACTGTAGTCATACTCGACGTGGTGTCGGCCGTCGGCGTCAACCCGGTATCTGCGAATCAGGAGGGACTCGACCGCTGCGCGACGAGGGTTGTCCGGGATGATGCCCGCTTGCGGATCGTCGTCAGTCACGACCCGACTCGCATCGTGGTTGATGACAACTGCTTGCCCATCGTCGAGCGGCAGGCGATCCATGTGCTCGGCGACGATAGCTTCGGCGCTCTCTGTCGAGTCACTCCCGTCTGCCAGCGCGGGCGCAGCCGCGACCTGGATCAACCCTGCCGTCAGGATGGTGACTGCTATGCTCATCTGGTTTCCTCGTCTGCGACTTTCACGACCAACTCGGGTATAAGTTAGCGCCCCGCAACTGAACGAGGCCTGAACGCCGATGAACACCCGTCAGGTTGTCGTGATTCCGGGCGACGACGCCGCCCCTGAGGCGATGGCGCCGGTCGTCTCGCTGATCGGTAGCCTTGTCCCGGAGATCGACTGGCAGTACCCACTCGTTGGTGAAGCCGCGATCGAGGCGACCGGTCACGCGCTGCCGGACGATACCAAAACACTGATCGACTCCAGCGAGACAACGCTGTTCGGCTCCACGAGCGGCAAGAGCGGGGCGGCGCTGTTCTACCTGCGCTGGGGCAAGCAGACCTATGCGAATGTGCGTCCGACTCGATGGTTCCCGGGCTACAAAAGCTCGCTGGCCGATCCGGAGGGCGTGGATTTCATCATCGTCAGGGAAAACCTCGAAGACCTTTACCTGGGCATCGAAGGCGACGTGCCGGAACTTGCCGAACTAGGCCTCAAGTCACGGACTTCACGCCGTCCGCTCGCCGAGTTCGACGGGCGCTATGCGCTGAAGGTCATTACCGACGAGGGCTCGCGCCGGGTCATTACGAAAGCCTTCGAACTCGCGCGGACCCGCAGAGGCAAACTGACCGCAACGAGCAAATACAACATGCTCTCGTACACTGACGGGCTGTTCCGGGACGTCGCCATCGACGTCGCGAGGGACTTCCCCGACGTCGAGTTCGAGATGTTCATTGTCGACGACTTTGCGAACCGCCTGTGCAAACGCCCGCAGGACTTCGATGTCGTGGTCATGCCGAACCTCTACGGTGACATCCTCTCGGATGCGGCCGCCGGACTTGTGGGGGGCCTCGGTATGGCAGCGAGCGGGTGTTATGGCGATGACTACGCATACTTCGAGTCGGCCCACGGCACCGCGCCCGACATCGCCGGGCAGCATGTCATCAACCCCACCGCAACGTTGCTGTCGGCCTGCATGATGCTCGACTACATGGGCATGAACGAGGTGTCCACGCGGATACACGGCGCGATCGCCGAGGTTTACGCCGAGGGTCGGGTGCTGACGCCGGATCAGGGCGGGAACGCATCGACCACCGACCTGTGTGACGCCATTCTGGCTCGCTGCCAAACACGCTGAAAGGCCAAGGAGTATCCCGATGCGCATTGGAATCGTCTTTCCACACAACGAGATTGGCACAGACCCCGGCGCGATCCGGGCCTGGGCCGAGGGTGCCGAAGCGGCCGGCTTCGACCACGCCCTGATCTACGATCATGTGCTGGGTGCCGACCCGGACCGACCCGGCGGATTTAGCGGGCCCTATGACAAGGACGTGGCGTTCCACGAACCGTTCACGACGTTTGCGTTCATGGCGGCCGTCACACGCAGTATTGAGTTCGTGACGACGGTCCTCGTGCTGCCACAGCGTCAGACAGCACTGGTCGCCAAGCAGGCGGCCGAGGTTGCGGTACTCTCGGAGAATCGGCTGCGGTTGGGGGTTGGGACCGGCTGGAACGAGGTCGAATACGAAGCGCTTGGCGAGTCGTTTGGTAACCGCGGCAGAAGACAGGCGGAACAGGTGGAACTGATGCGCGCCCTTTGGACGTCGGAGTCTCTGTCGTTCGCCGGCCGCTATCACACCGTCGACAAGGCGAGCATCAATCCGCGGCCGTCCGAACCCATCCCGGTCTGGTTTGGCGGCGCGGCGCCGCAACTCCTCGATCGTTGTGCCCGCCTTGGCGATGGCTGGATGCCCGTCATGGGACCCACCCCCGATGCACGTGACTGCCTGACCGCGATGCTCGACCAACGCAAGGCACTTGGGATCGACGCACCCTTTGGCGTTCAGGCCCAGGCGCAGTACGCGGGCGGCAATCCCGACCGATGGCGCCGGCACGCCGGCAAATGGCGCGACATTGGTGCGACCCACCTCGCGGTCGCGACGCACAACGCGGGCGAAACCAACGTCGATGGGCACATCGCACGGGCGCTCGAATATCAGGCCGCGCTGGCGGATCTCTGAGGGGCTCAGAGCCTCACGTTGCAGCTGAGGCACTGGGCGTAGAGTGCGGGGCCGGTTGCATTCGCCGCGCTGCCTGCCAGCCGGGCAAGCATTCCCGCATCGGCTGCAAGATGACCGAACGTCGAACCCAGGGTGGCCGCCGTATCGCGTGCCGTTTCGCTCGTTGCAAGGCCGAGCGACAGGCTGACTCTGGACAATTCGCGGAGGAGTCGGTCCCGTGCGCTGAGCTCGCGCTCGAGGTGGATGACGTGATAGTCGGAGACGCCGGCCAGTTGGGCGGCCGAGGCGACAGCATCATCGAGTCCACCAAGCGCATCGATCAGGCCCACGTCCAGGGCCGTGCTACCAGTGAACACCCTGCCTTGAGCCAGAGCCTCGACGCTGGCACTGTCGAGGTTGCGTCCGCGGGCGACGAGGCTGGTGAAGCGCAGGTAGGTGTGGCCGACACTTGCTTCGAGCGCTTCGGCGAGCATTGGATTCAGCCCGCGCAACGGGTCGAGTCCGCCCGCGAGCGGAGTTGTGCCCACGCCGTCCCTGTTGATCCCGAGCGCCGCAAGGGATTCGTTGATCGTCGGGAAGGTGATGAACGTACCGATGGATCCGGTCAGGGTGGCCTCCGAGGCAAAGATGCGGTTCGCGGTGCTGGCGAGCCAGTAGCCTCCGGAAGCCGCCGTACCGGACATCGACACGACGACCGGCTTTCCCGCGTTCTGCAGGGACTCGAGTCCCACCCGAACGTCTTCTGCTGCTGACGCGCTGCCGCCGGGGGTGTCGACGCGGACCACAAGGGCATGCACGGACTCATCCTGCCTGGCGCGCTCGATCAATTGCAGCGCCGAGTCCGAACCAATAGTTCCCGGCGGCTGTCTGCCGTCCAGAATCATTCCGGCCAGGGTGAGTACTGCAATGCGACCCGCACCCGGTTCAGCGACAACCGGCAGAGGCGCCCGGGTCGCGGAGAGGTAGTCGTCCATTGAAATGCTGTTGCCGGATTGCAGAGGTCCACCCACCGTCTGCGTCAGATGGTCATTCCATTCATCCGGAGTGAGAACGCTGTCCACGAGGCCGGCGTCGAGCGCAACATCGTTCGGGTCTTCCACCGCTTTGAGCAGTGCGGGATAGGTGTCGCTGTAGGTTCCAAGCGCCGCCCTTTCCAGTCCGCGGCGGTCGGCTATGCGTTCGCTGTAAACCTTCCAGAGGGTGCCCAGCCACGTCTCGGTCTCGGCACGCGTGGTCGCGGACATGTCGTCACGTTCCCAGGGCTCGACCGCACTCTTGTACAGGCCCGCGCGGAACACGTGAACCCGCACGTGGAATCTGTCGAGCGCCGATCTGTAGAACATCGGGAAGACGCCAAGTCCGGACAGGAACACCGGGCCAAGCGGGTCGAGCCCGCGTGCGTCGAGATAGACCTTGTCCGCATGGGCCGCAAGCAGGTACTGGGCCTGGGTGTAGGAGGGTGCAAAGGCATACACCGGCTTGCCCGAGGCACGCACCTCGTCCAGCGCGTTGCCGACCTCGAGCAGGGCTGCGATCGAGCCGCCGCGCAGCTTCTCTAGGTCAAGTACGACATGGGTAATGCGCGGGTCACCTACGGCCATGTCCAGAGCCTCGAGGACGTCACGCAGGCGCGTCTCCGATGCGCCTCCGGTGCCGAGCACTTCGGCGAGGGGGTCCACCAGACGACGCTGTTCTACCAGTACGCCTTTCGGGTTGAGGATCAGTGCGCCCCGCTCGGGAACCTGAAGCGCATCGCTGAAGAACACGGTCGCCGCGATGGCACCAATAATCAGCAGGAAGAGCACATTGCCCAGGGCATTCTTGGTTGCCGTGACGGCATTCCAGATTCGACTCATCGGAGGGGAAACTCTGGTTCGTATGTCGGCGCGCACTCGCTGACCGACGATGCTTCATCCTAGCACGCGCCCCTTCAGCAACGCGGGGAGCTTGCGCATGTCCCGGAATGTCGTGGCACCCGCCGCGGCAAGCGCTGCGTCTGCACTGCGCTCGCAATAGCCGAAGGCGCGCATCCCAGCGGCCACGGCGCCCCGGACTCCTGGCAGAGAGTCCTCGATGACGACGCAGGCTGCGGGCGGAACAGAAAGGGTCTTCGCAGCGAGCAGGAAAAGGTCCGGCGCGGTTTTGCCCGCCGATACGTCGTCGGCCGAGCAGATGTGCTCGAAGTATCGGGTGAGACCGGTGATTCGGAGCGAATGCCGAATCTTGCCGTGGCTGCCGCTCGATGCCACGCAACGGGGCAAATCGAGGCCCTGCAGCACGTGCTCGATGTCCATGACCGGCTGCAGTTCTGCGTCGAATGCGAGTTGGGTCCGCTCGGCCAGTCCGGACCAGACGGCCGCATCGACGCGACGCGCCAGGAGGCGCTCGACGTCTTCGATGCAGTCCTGCATCGATCGCCCCATGAATCGGTCGTTGGTCTCCTCTGCCGAGAGCTCCAGCCCGAGGTCGACCAGGCACCGATGGAACAGGCGGTTCGCGATCGGTTCGCTGTCTACCAAAACGCCGTCGCAGTCGAAGATGACCGCGGCAATCTCGTTGTTCCGTTCCATGAGTTGATGTTACGGTTGCCGACCCTACGACGACAGGCAGGCGAGGCACCGTGAGCGACATTTACAGCCAGGATCTGGATCGTAACGAGGCCAACTACACGCCCCTTTCGCCGCTCTCCTACCTCCGCCGTTCCGCTGCCATCTACCCGGAGGTCCCGTCCGTGGTGCACGGACCGGAACGCTACACCTGGGCGCAGACGTATGCGCGGTGTCGGGCGTTTGCATCGGTCCTTGCCGAACTTGGGGTCGGACGCGGTGACACGGTCGCTGCGATGCTGCCGAACATCCCGGCAATGTTCGAGTTGCACTTTGCGGTCGCCATGACGGGCGCCGTGCTCAACGCGATCAACACGCGCCTGGACGCGCGCACGGTTGCGTTCATCCTCGATCACGCCGAGGCCAGGATTGTCGTGACCGAGGCCGAGTTCGCGGGTGTCGTGGGCGAGGCGCTGGGGATCTCGGACGGCTCCCCGCTCGTCATCGATGTCGTCGATGCCCAGTTCGACCAGGAGGCCCGCCTGGGTGATCTCAGCTACGAAGAACTCATCGACGCCGGCAACCCGGAGTTCGAGTGGGCGCTGCCCGCAGACGAGTGGGACGCCATCTCGCTGAACTACACCTCGGGGACGACGGGCAACCCCAAAGGCGTCGTCTATCACCACCGCGGCGCCTATCTGAATGCGGCCAACAACGCGCTGACCTGGGGCATGGGACTGCATCCACGCTACCTGTGGACGCTGCCGATGTTTCACTGCAACGGTTGGTGTTTTCCCTGGACCCTGGCGGCGGTGGCGGGCACGTCGGTGTGCCTGCGTCACGTGCGTGAGGATGCGATCTTCACCGCGTTCAGGGACGAGGCGGTCACGCACTTCTGCGGCGCGCCGGTCGTCCTCAATACGCTGATCAACGCCCCGGACTGGCTCAAAGAGGGTGTGCCGGCAGGGATCAGGGTCATGACAGCGGGTGCGGCGCCGCCCGCGGCCGTCATTCAGGGCATGGAGGCGCTCGGGTTCGAGGTCACCCAGGTCTACGGTCTCACCGAGACCTATGGACCAATGGTCGTCTCCGCGTGGAAATCGGAGTGGGACAGCGAGAGCGACGAGCAGCGGGCTCGTCTCAAGGCCCGTCAGGGGATCGCCGCGGTGCTGGCGGAAGACATGATGGTGGCTGACCCGGAAACGCTCGAACCGGTACCTGCCGACGGCGAAACGCAGGGCGAAGTCTTCATGCGCGGCAACATCGTCATGAAGGGATACCTGAAAAATCCCACGGCAAGCGCCGAGTCATTTGCCGGCGGCTGGTTCCATTCGGGGGATATAGCGGTGCTCCACCCGGACCGTTACATCCAGATCAAGGACCGCTCCAAGGACATCATCATCAGCGGCGGGGAGAACATCTCCAGCATCGAGATCGAGGACGTCCTGTTCAAACATCCGGACATCCTCGAAGCCGCTGTCGTGGCGAAGTCCGACGAGAAGTGGGGAGAACATCCCTGTGCCTTCGTGACGGTGAAGGACGGGGCAACCCTGACTGCGGACGACGTCATCGAGTACTGCCGCGGCGAGCTTGCGCGGTTCAAGGTCCCGAAGACCGTGATCTTCGGCCCGCTGACCAAGACGTCGACGGGTAAAGTGCAGAAATACCTGCTGCGGGAGACGGCCGAGGCGCAGGGAGCCTGAACGTCTGACACGATGCCGGCAGAACTGAGGCCGCGTAACAATGGAGCCAATGAACCATGAATTTCGAGTTTTCCGAAGAACAGAACCTGCTGAGGGACCAGGCGGCAAGTTTCCTCGCGGATAAGTCCGGTCTGAAGGTCGCCCGGGCCATTCTGGATTCCGATACCCCCTATGACGCCGACCTTTGGCGTGACGTCGCCGCGCTCGGCTGGACAGCGACCGCGATTCCGGAGAAGTTCGGCGGGCTTGGCCTCGGGCACCTCGAACTCTGTGTGCTGGCTGAGGAACTGGGTCGCGCACTGTCCCCCATCCCTTTCTCATCATCGGTCTACCTCGCGACGGAGGCGTTGCTGCAGTTCGGGAGTCCCGCGCAGCAGGAGGGGCATCTCGCCAGGCTGGCAGAAGGCGCAGCAATCGGGTGTCTGGCGGTTGCCGAAGGACCGGGTGCACTCAAGGCGGAACGTCTGTCAACGACGCTTGCCGGCGGAAAGCTGAGCGGCACGAAGATCATGGTGGCCGATGGCGATGTGGCTGATTTGGCAATTGTCCTCGCGAAGGGTGAAGACGGGCCGCAGTTGTGTGTGACGGATCTGGCGGGTTCCGGCGTGACGCGTGAGGTGATGGACACGATCGATCCGACCCGATCCCATGCGCGCGTGACCTTCGACGGCGCGGACGCCGAACCGCTGGCTGACGGCGGTGACGGGATGGCTGCGCTTGGACAACTGTTCGATCGCGCTGCCGTCTTGTTCGCATTCGAGCAGGTGGGTGGCAGTCAGGCAGCGATCGAAATGGCCAGGGAGTACGCGATGGGCCGCTACGCGTTCGGCCGTCCGATCGCGGGCTACCAGGCCATCAAGCACAAGCTGGCGCGGATGTACGTCGCCACCACGCTCGCACGCTCGAACAGCTATTACGGGGCGTGGGCGCTCTC
The DNA here is from genome assembly GCA_002728675.1 of Gammaproteobacteria bacterium. GTDB lineage: Bacteria > Pseudomonadota > Gammaproteobacteria > Pseudomonadales > Azotimanducaceae. The sequence continues at coordinate 44,078 of PBVL01000054.1, read as the reverse complement.
CACCGGTGCGCCCGAGCTCGGCGTTGCGGCCGCAACCGCGCGAGTCTCGGCGACGCAGGCCTACCGGGAATGCGCTGAAGAGAATATCCAGACGCACGGCGGCATGGGCTTCACGTGGGAGTTCGACTGCCACCTCTACTACCGGCGGGCCAAACTGCTGTCGGTGAATCTCGGCAGTGAAGGGGTCTGGAAAGAGAAGCTCATCAGTCGACTCGAAGCCGAACGCGCGGCCTGAAGCAGGAGGAGCTCAGCATGGACTTTAACGATACGGACACAGAGGCCACGTTCCGCGCCGAAGCGCGCGACTGGCTGGCCGGCAACGCGCCGGAGTTTGCGGCAACCGGCGGTGACGCGCTGGAGCGGGCCAAAGCCTGGCAACTTCGCAAGTACGAGGCAGGCTGGGCCTGTTTGCGCTGGCCGAAAGAATATGGCGGCAGGGGTGCAACTCCGACGGAAGCGGCAATCTTCGTCGAAGAGGAGTCGCGCTTCGACGTGCCGGCCGGATTTTTCACGATCGGTCAGGGGATGGCCGCGCCGACCATGATGGCGTATGCAAGCGACGAGCAGAAAGAGCGTTTTCTGCCGAAGCTCGGGAGTGGGGAGGAAGTCTGGTGCCAGCTCTTCAGCGAACCGGCGGGTGGCTCAGACCTCGCCGCGCTCAGGACACGGGCCGAGAAGGACGGCGACGAGTGGGTCATCAACGGACAGAAGATCTGGACTTCCGGCGCGCACTACAGCGATTACGCGATCCTCGTGACACGATCGGATGCGGAGGTGCCCAAACACCAGGGACTCACCTACTTTTTCCTCGACATGAAAAGTCAGGGTGTTGAAGTGCGTCCGATCAAGCAGATCAGCGGTGCGTCGAACTTCAACGAGGTGTATTTTACCGACGTCCGCATTCCGGACGCCCAGCGTCTCGGTGGCGTCGGGCAGGGCTGGCAGGTCGCCATCACGACGCTCATGAACGAACGCGCCGCGATTGGCGGCGCCGGCGGCGCGATGGGGTTCGAAGGCGCGATGTCGCTGGCCGCGTCCGTCGAGTTGGGTGATGCGCCCGCCATCGAGGACAGGGACGTGCGTTCCCGTCTTGCAGACTGGTATTGCCGGGAGTCCGGGCTGAGATTCACACGCTATCGCACGCAGTCGGCCCTGTCGCGCGGCGAGACGCCCGGCCCCGAGAATTCCATTGGCAAGCTCGTCAGCGCGAAGCAGACTCAGGACATCGCCTCGTTCTGTATCGATCTGCTCGACATGGCCGGAACGTCGATGGAAGCCGCCGACGGTACGTTTCAGCTGGGCTACCTGGGGGCGCCCGGCAGCAGGATTGCCGGTGGCACGGATGAGATTCTGCTGAACATCATTGCCGAACGGGTGCTCGGCCTGCCGGGCGACATCCGTGTCGACAAGTCGGTGCCGTTCAACGAGATCCCGACCGGCCAGCAATGAGCGCCGTCGAGTCAGAACTGCGGCTCGCGCGAAGGCGCGATGCGCGTAGGATCGCGAACCTCTCGCGTGACCTGATCGAGACTGGGCTCGGCTGGAGCTGGACTCCCAAACGGGTCGAGCGCGCGATCAGCGATTCCGAAACCCTTGGCCTCGTGGCTGAGACGCGCATTGAAATCGTTGGCTTCGGGCTGATGGAATTTCATACCAATCACGCCCATCTCACGCTTTTCGCCGTGCGCGAGGCGCACCAGCGCAGGGGGCTCGGCACCCGGATGCTGGAGTGGATGACCGAGTCAGCGCGCACCGCGGGGTGTGATCGGATCGTTCTCGAGGTACGCAGCACGAACGAAGGTGCGCAACGGTTCTACGAACGTGCGGGGTACGCATCGGAAAAGACCCTCCCGGGCTACTACGACGGTAAAGAGGCTGCTGTACGGATGGTCAATGACCTGATCGATCCCGCCGTCGCCGAACAGAAGCCGTAGTCGGCGCTCCGGTCGGTACCCATGAGTCTCTGGACCTGGACTGAGCTGACAGCGGCGGTGCATGTCGCCGACCAGACGGGACCTGAGATTCGTGGCGTCAGCATCGACAGCCGCACGGTAGCGGAAGGTGACCTGTTCGTTGCGCTCCGCGGTTCTGCACCTCCGCCGTTTCACAGTTCCGGCGGCGCGGGACGTGACGGTCACGAGTTCGTGCAGGCCGCGTTTGCGGCCGGCGCGGCCGGCGCACTGGTACACCAACTGACGGCTCCGGAAGCAGGTAAATCGATGTCGGTGGGTACGGGCACTGCTGCCGCGCCGTGCATTCTGGTTCCCGATACCTTCGAGGGGCTCTGGGCGATCGCCCGCGCCGCGCGCCGCCGCGCGGATGCCAGGGTCGTGGCGATGACTGGCAGTTCCGGCAAGACAACCTTGCGTCATCTCGTGGAAGCGCTCTTCCGAGTCGTGGGCAATGGACATCCCTCGACCGGCAGTCTCAACAACCATTGGGGCGTGCCGCTCTCGATGGCCCGAATGCCCCGCGCGACGACCCGCGCCGCGTTCGAGGTCGGAATGAACCATCCGGGAGAACTGGCACCGCTCGCGAAACTCGTCGAACCGGAGATTGCGGTCGTGTTGAACGTGCTACCCGTTCATCTGGAACAGTTCACGGACGGGATTGCCGGCATTCGGCGCGAGAAGCTCTCGATCCGCGAGGGGTTGCTCCCCGGTGGAACGCTGCTCGTGCCGGAGGCGCTGGGGGAGCGGGGGCCTCACGTGATTGTCTATGACGGCGCCGGCAGCCCCGTGCGCCTGATCGACGACCGTGAGTCCCGGTTGGTCTTCGATTACCGCGGCACGCGCTTGTCGCTTCGGGCACCGGACGCGGGTCACCACCACGTGCAGACGATGCGGGCCGCCCTCACCATCGGCGCGCTGCTCGATCTTCCAGCCGACGCAGCGGAGACTGCATGGGCGCACCTCGGTCCACTGGCCGGGCGGGGTGCGCTGACGCGGGTAGGAGGCGTGACCATCTGCGATGACAGCTACAACGCAAACCCCGTCAGCATGGCGCATGCGCTCGAGGCGCTGCGATCCAGGGAGGGCGGCCGGCGTATCGCCGTGCTCGGCGAGATTCTTGAACTCGGAGGTGAAGCACCCACGTTCTACGACAGTCTGGCCGACGCAACTGCCGGTCTCAGCGGAGTGATCACGGTGGGAGACGGGCTCGCGGAATTTCCGGCGCATGCCCCGCGCTGGAAGCACGTCAGCTCAGTTGCAGAACTGCCGCCTGAAACGTTCGCGGAGGAACTTCAGCCGGGCGATCAGGTGCTCGTCAAAGGGTCCAACCGGGTGTTCTGGGTCCATCAATGGACCCAACGCCTCATCGAGGCACTGGAGAGGCGAGGCGGCTGACCCGCCTTTTCTCAGATACGCAACGTGTCACGAAAAAAGTGGCCCGGACATTGTCCGGGCCGAACACCATTCGGAGTGACACTTGAATGCCTTTCAGCATGACGAGGTCATGAGACCCTCGCCGCCGGGCTCTCCATGGGGGTGAGAGAGGCGACACTTTCAGTATGGTCCAGATTCCGGATTCCGCCAGTCGATCGGCGCACTTTCTTTCAAGACGTCGCCGGGCCTTCATTGGCGGCGCCGTCACCGGCCCTTCCGGCGGTGTCCGGTCGGTAGGGACTGACCGCGTCACTTGTGTCAACCGCCGCCTGGTCGAACGCCGGCGGGGGCATGTCGAGTCCTTCGAGCGCGCGTCCAATTGCGTCGTCGACCGCGTCCGACGTCGGCTGCAGCGTCGGGTCGATGTAGAGTCCGGCCTCGTCGGACTCGAGCTGCCCTGTCCCGTGCCAGGGCAGCAGATGATAGTCCTGCCCGTGTGTGAAGCCGACAAACGGATATTTGATGATCTCGAAATAGGGTGAGTAGTCGAAGTCGCTTGGGGTACACAGCTTGGGATTGCGCCTGAACATCTGAACCGGCGCCGAGTCGTTCGCGTCCACAGCCTTCATCAACGGCAGGATCGGGAACTGCACGAATGAGAAGGCGTTCGCGATCATCGTCGAACAGACGGTACGTGTGGAGCGACCGGGGTTGTGACGGAACAGCGACGAGCGGAAGCGCCGCGGCAGAATCCACCAGGGGAAGAAGAACCGGGCGAGGTCGAATATCTGCCTGACGTCGTAGTCGACGCCCAGACGGCTGACGGCATAGCGGACGACGTGCTGAGCGTCCGGATGCGTGATGCCCGATGGACGACAGATGCGCAGATGGTCGTGTCGGTAAACCTCGAGGGGTCGGACGATCGTGCCGTATCCGAGGAGGCTCTCCACCAGCAGCTGATCGCCAGCGTCGCCGTCGTAGTGCTGGCTCACGATCCGCCTGAGATCGGGGTCCTCGACGTCGTGCAGACGCCCCAGGTAGAGTACTACGTGTGACCAGGGGCTTTGGGTGATGAGTTTGATGATCTCGCTGACCCGCGAGGTGCCCTCGACCAGCAGGACGTCACAGGGTTTCAACTCGTAGCGAATCTGCTCCTAGTCGGAGAGCGGAAACGCCCGGCACCTTTTCTCCCGTTCAGCCAGTTGACGACCGAGTCCATCACCCACCTGAGCACGCCGTGACCCCTCCCGCGATCGTCTGCACGAGCCTTCGGCCGTCGCTCGGCGTCTGTTCGTGCTTAACCTGCCTTTGCCGCCGCAACCATGCCATAATCGCCTGCGGTGCGGTATCGAGCCTTCCTACCCGAATGATAGTTGATCGTCTAGGCCGGAGTTTCAGGAACCTCCGCGTCAGCCTGACAGCTGCGTGCAATTACGCGTGCACGTATTGCGTGCCCGACGGCAAGCGTTTGCTGAAGGCGCGTGATGAGCTTCCCGCCGATGAGTTGCTGAAGGCAGTCGATTACCTGATCGACGCTGCAGGTATCGACAAGGTGCGCATCACCGGCGGCGAACCGCTGGTGACACCCAAGTTCGACGAGTTTCTGCTTGGCGTCATGCAACTGCCGCTCGATGACGTGAGTCTCACGACCAATGGTCAGTTGCTTTTGAAGAAGAAGGACGTCATTGCCGAGTCCGGCCTGCGGCGGATGAACATCAGCCTCGACACGCTCAATCCCATGCGTTTCAAGTCGATTGCGCGCGGGGGAGACCTCGAGACCGTGCTTGCCGGGATCGACGCCATGCTCGAGCTCGGTCTGAAGATCAAGATCAACATGGTGCCGATGCGTTCGCAGAACGCCGCGGAGGTTGTCCCGCTGCTCGAATATTGCCTCGAACGTGGGATCGAACTGCGCTACATCGAACTCATGCGGATGGGCCACCTGCTCGGATCTCAGGGCTTCGCGGCAGACTTCATGTCGATGGAAGCGCTGCTCGACCTGATCGGTGAGCGATACGAGTTCGAGCGAACCGACGCACCCTACGACTCGACGGCGGTGCGCTTCGAGATTCCGGAGCAAGGGACGTTTGGCATCATTGCCAACGAAAGCGAGCCGTTCTGCAAAGCGTGCACGCGCCTGCGCCTGTCGTCAGACGGCAACCTCTACGGGTGCCTGTCGAGCGCGAACAAGCACTACATTGGCGATCTGATTGATCAGCCCCGCTACGCTGCGCTGCCTAAGCTGCAGAAAATCCTGCACAACGCACTCGATGACAAGAAGCTCGCCTTCCAGGGCGAGGTGACGGTCATGAAGCTGATCGGCGGTTGACGCCGGGAACAGCGGGGTGCCCCGCAGTCTGCGGGAGAACCGGGCAGGTCTGCCCCCTATTCCAACTTCTATACTGAACTCTGATCCAGCGGATCAGGATTCAGGGCATGGCATTGCTTCATCATTTCGCGCGCGGTGCGGCGCCCGTGTTCCTCGCGCTCCTGCTCATCGGCTGTGCGGGGACGGACGTCAACCGCTCGGCCCGTTGGGGTCTCGACCCAGACGGCGCTTACTACGTCGCCTGGCCGGTTGACCCGCGTTACACCGAAGTCTTTCACGAACGATTGGGCAGAGAACTGGCGCTGCGGTACCCGTCCAGTCTGCTGGCTGTCCGGGAGGAGTCGGCAAGCGCGGTGCTGGCGAGTGCGCGATATGCCGGGGCAGATTACCTGTACCCCGTAATCGAGATCACCGCGGCCCGACGCGGCTTCTGGCAGAGCAGCAAAGCTGCTGAAGTCGATGCGCAGAGCCGCGCTCGATGTCCGCGTGCAGGTCTACGACGTGCACACCGGTGATCTCATCGAGACAGCGGTCCTGGCGGCCGGGGCGGACTGCTGGGGGTGCGGTGTCTCGGCACGAGGGCCTGGAACGGCTGCTCGGAGCCTGGACTGCTTTCTGACCCACACCCGATGTCGGCAAAGGCATCCGTCAGTCGCGCTGGTATCATCACCGTTCCTGCGCCGATCAGGTCTCGAGTCTTGAAGTCAGCCTACGCGCTCTTGTCACATCTCGACGATGTGAAGGACAAGCGCCCGCCCATTCAGCTGTGGCAACCCGGCCGGGTCACGGAATCCCGCATGCGGATCGATGTGGACGGGAACTGGTTCCAAGAGGGCGCAGCGATCGAGCGACTGAGGTTGGCCCGGCTGTTTACGTCGATTCTCAGGCGCGAGGATGACGGCCAGTACTACCTCATTACTCCGGTCGAAAAGTCCAGGGTCGATGTGGAGGACGCGCCCTTCGTCATCATCGGTATGGACGTCCGGGGCAGCGGATCGAGCAGGGTGATCACGTTCACGACCAACATGGCCGAGTCGGTTGTCGTCTCGGACGCGCACCCGCTCGTGTTTCGTGCCGGTCGGCAGGAGGCGCCTCTCCCGTATGTACACGTTCGTGACGGGCTGGACGCGCGCGTGTCCCGCGCCGTCTACTACGATCTGATGGAGCTGGTTGAGGAGGGGGCACATGAGGGCAGGCCGTGGTACGGAATTTCGGCGGGGGGCAGGTTCTTCCCCATTCAGCCTGCCGATGCCACACCCGTGTAGGCGGACGACCCGGTTACCCGCGTGCTGCTGATTGAACGGCCCACCCGCGCCCGACTCATGTCGGTGCTGAAACAGGTGATCGACGGCAAAGTTGGTCGTCAGGAAGCGCTGTCGTGGCAGCACGGGGTCATGACCAGCTTTGGCTACGAACCCGGTACGCCAAACGATCTGCCACTCGGGGTCGGGGAGGGCTACTGGTACTTCCTGTCACTTGCCGCGGTAATGACGGGCGGCATGTCCATGTACAAGGACGAGCCCTACGTCATCCGCGAGCAGGATCTGCTCGAATACTTGATGGACCTCGAAGGAACGCCCGCGCGGGACACGTGCGGCGAACTGCGTCGCTTGCGGACCCATCAGTTTGACGTGACGGCCCTGCGGTGGCCGCTAACGACCATGGTCATGCCGCCGGGCCATCTTGCGGGGCTTGGACTCTCGTCCGTACGCGGCATCTTTGATACGCATCTCGACATCGTCGAACACTGCCACCTGGCGTTTGGCGAGGATCTCTACCTGGTCGTGCGGCAGTTCGATTCCATGGAGGATCGCGCCATGATTCTCGGTACGAACAGGGACCAGGCGCGACTGCGCGAGTTCCTCGTATGCCTCGACCTCGCGCTGTAACCGCCCGGATCACATGTTGGGATAGTTCGGGCCCCCTGTACCCTCAGGCGCAACCCAGGTGATGTTTTGCGCCGGATCCTTGATGTCGCAGGTTTTACAGTGGATGCAGTTCTGCGCGTTGATCTGGAACTGCTTCTCGCCGTCCTCCTGCTCGACCACTTCGTAGACGCCCGCCGGGCAGTAACGCTGCGCGGGTTCGTCGAACTTGACCAGATTCGAGAAGATGGGGATCGAGTCGTCGGTCAGCTGCAGGTGGCAGGGCTGGTCTTCCTCGTGAAAGGTGTTGGTGAGGAAGACCGATGACAGCTTGTCGAAGCTGATCTCGCCGTCGGGTTTGGGGTAGTCAATGGGCTCTGCCCTGGCGGCCAGTTTCAGCCCATCGTGATCCGCCTTGTTGTCCTTGAAGGTGAACGGCAGGCGACCGCCAAACATCTGATCCACGAAGGCGTATGCGGAACCGAGAAACATGCCGAGCTTGTGCATGGCGGGGCCGACATTGCGTCCCGCATGCAGCTCATCGTACAGCCACGACTCCCTGAACTTCTCGGGGTAGTCGGTGAGTTCCTCCGCACCGCCGGAACCGCGTTTGACGGCCTCGTACACGGTTTCGCCAGCCATCATTCCCGACTTCATGGCGGTGTGGCTGCCTTTGATCTTGAGGTAGTTCAGGAAGCCGGCGTCGTCCCCGACCAGCAGTGCACCCGGCATCACGAGCTTCGGCAGGGCCTGCAGGCCGCCTTTGACGATGGCACGGGCCCCGTAGGAGATGCGCTCTCCACCTTCGAGCGTCGACCTGAACAGCGGGTGATGCTTGAAGCGCTGGAACTCATCGAACGGACTGACGTGCGGGTTGCTGTAGGACAGATCGACGATGAGGCCGACGACCACCTCGTTGTTCTCGAGGTGGTACATGAAGGACCCGCCAATGGTCTCGCCCGGGAAATGTCCAAGCGGCCAGCCAACCGAGTGCACAACCTTGCCGGGAATGTGCTTCTCAGGGTCGACCTTCCAGAGTTCCTTCAGCCCTATCGCGTAGTGCTGCGTCCCTGAGTCCTGCTGCAGGTTGTACCTGGCCATGAGCTGCTTGCCGAGGTGGCCGCGACAGCCTTCGGCAAACACGGTGTACTTCGCGAGCAGTTCGTAGCCCGGCGCGTAGGTTGCCTTCTGATCGCCGTCAGTGCCGATACCCATGTCACCCGTGGCGATCCCGCGCACCGAGCCGTCCTCATTGAAGAGCACCTCCGTTGCGGCAAATCCAGGAAAGACGTTGACGCCCAGTTCTTCCGCCTGCTCCCCGAGCCAGCGGCAGAGGTTACCCAGCGAGATGGCGTGATTGCCCTCGTTATGCGTCGCTTTCGGCACGAACAGGGACGGCACCCGCAGGCCCTGGCGCTCATCGGTCAGGTAGTGGACCTCGTCAATGGTGACGGGGTTGTTGAGTGGAGCGCCCATCTCTTGCCAGTCCGGGAAAAGCTCATCGAGCGCGGTCGGTTCAAAAATTGCCCCCGAGAGAATGTGCGCGCCGATTTCCGAGCCTTTTTCGACGAGGCAAACCGTGAATTCCTCGCCGGCGGCCGAGGCCATCTGAGCGAATCGGATCGCGGTTGCGAGGCCTGAGGGCCCGCCACCAACGACGACCAGGTCGAACTCCATTGATTCTCTTTCCAAAACTTCCCCCGCGATGCACAACCGGTATTGGCAATGAATGTCTCATGCGCCGCGGCGCTGTCCCGCGGCGTCGCTATTGTAATGAAAAACGCGCTTATGAACCGTCATTCAGGGCCGTTAGGTCCGGTGTTGCCGGTTGATGCGATGTCGCTGTGGGGGCGCGTTGGCCCGGGAGCCGCGTGCCTCCGTCCGCGTCGCCGAAACGGATTGGCACACCTGCTGGGAACCTGCTTTAAGCCTTTGAAATCGCTTGCCAATCAGAGGAGGGCCGCATTTGACCGACCCACGTCAAATGGGCAGAATACGCGCCGTTTTGCCGGGGTGCGACAAGCATGCGAGCGGCGCGCGCTGAGCGCACGCTCACACCGACTCATCACTCTTCATCGCGTCACGTCCGGCGCGGGACACGAGCGAACCAACCAGAGGATTCCCATGAAAGTTCTTGTAGGGGTCAAGCGGGTTGTCGACTACAACGTGAACATTCGCGTGCTGAGCGACAACAGTGGCGTTGACCTGAACAACGTGAAAATGTCCGTCAATCCGTTTGACGAGATCGCCATCGAGGAAGCCGTTCGGCTCAAGGAAGCCGGAACGGCGGATGAAGTCGTCGTCGTGTCCATCGGCCAGTCAAACTGCCAGGAACAGATTCGTACCGCACTGGCGCTTGGCGCCGACCGCGGGATTCTCGTCGAGACCGACGAGACCATGCAGCCGCTCGCGATTGCCAAGGTGCTGAAGGCGGTCGTGGAGAAAGAGTCGCCTGAACTCGTCATCGTGGGCAAACAGGCGATCGACGACGACAACAGCCAGACGGGTCAGATGCTGGCGGCGATTGCGGGGCTGTCCCAGGCCACGTTTGCGTCCAATGTGGAAATTGCCGACGGCAAGGCGACGGTTACCCGGGAAATCGACGGCGGACTCGAGACGATTTCGATCTCCCTGCCGGCTGTCGTCACCACCGACCTGCGCCTGAACGAGCCGCGTTATGCATCGCTGCCGAACATCATGAAGGCCAAGAAGAAGCCCATCGATACCTACACCCCGGAAGATCTTGGTGTCGACGTCGCGCCGCGCCTCAGCGTTCTCAAGGTTGAGCCGCCACCCCAGCGTCAGGCCGGCATCATCGTCGAGACGGCTGAAGACCTCGTCGACAAACTCCGCAACGAAGCCAAGGTGATCCCATGAGTACTCTTGTCATTGCAGAACACGACGACGCCAGCATCAAGGGTGCAACGCTCGTCACTGTCGCCGCGGCGCAGGCCATTGGCGGCGACATCGACATCCTGGTCGTGGGCGAAAACTGCGGCGGCGCGGCTGAAGAAGCCGCAAAGATTGCGGGCGTAGGCAAGGTCCTCGTTGCTGACAACGCGGCCTACGCGCATCGGCTGGCCGAGAACGTCGCGGCACTCGTGGCGGAGGTGGCAAGTGGCTACAGCCACGTTCTGACGCCGACGACCACCACGGGCAAGAACTTCATGCCCCGCGTTGCAGCTTTGCTTGACGTTGCGCAGATTTCCGACATCAGCGGAGTCGTCAGCGAAGACACGTTCGAACGTCCGATCTACGCCGGTAACGCCATTGCCACGGTGCAGTCGTCAGACGCGATCAAGTGCATTACGGTGCGCGGAACCGCCTTTGATGCGGCGCCAGGCGAAGGTGGCAGCGCCTCGATCGAAGCCGTCGACGCAGCGCTCGACACCGGTCTCTCGACCTGGGAGAAAGATGAGATTGCGAAGCTGGAACGTCCTGAACTGACGTCAGCGAGCATCATCATCTCGGGCGGCCGCGGCATGCAGAATGGCGAGAACTTCAAAATTCTGGAAACCGTCGCGGACAAGCTCGGCGCAGCCATGGGCGCGTCCCGTGCAGCCGTCGACGCCGGCTTCGTGCCAAACGACATGCAGGTCGGACAGACCGGCAAGATCGTGGCGCCTGAACTCTACATTGCTGTTGGTATCAGCGGTGCGATTCAGCACCTGGCAGGCATGAAGGACTCCAAGGTGATCGTTGCGATCAACAAGGACGAAGACGCGCCGATCTTCCAGGTGGCCGACTACGGTCTCGTAGCAGATCTCTTCAAGGCTGTACCGGAGATCGACGGCCTCCTCGGGTAACCGTTGCCGTTCGACGCAGAGGCCGGGCCGATGCCCGGCCTTTTGCGTTCTGGCTGTCGATGACGCCGTGTCAGAGCAGCGCCTCCATCAGCAGTTCGACAATGGCGGTGCCGTCCGCCTGCATGCCGAGCGTGGCGTTCGACGGTTCGGCGACGACGGGACTGCGCCGGTCGCACACGGTCATGCCGCGAGTTTGCGTGCCCGCACATTCAACCGCAACGTGCATTGTCTCGAACGTGATCAGCGCAGGACGGATCAGCGGGACGATGGCGCACACGTCGTGGATTGGTGCGTAGCCGCGTCCGAAACGCTCGAGTTGCCGACCACGATAGAAGCGGGCAGCCGCACTAAGCTCCCGCGCCAGTGTGTTGCCTGCCTCCAGTCGCGCGATCTCCGCCTCGCCAAGTCCGAAGGTCGAGGTGATATCAAGCGGCGCCACTGTCAGGTTGGCACCCGATGCGAACACGTATGCCGCCGCCTCGGGGTCAGCGTGGATGTTGAACTCGGCAACCGCCGTCACGTTGCCGTTGGTGGCAGAGCCTCCCATCAGCGAGATGTCGAGCCCGTCGGCCAGTGTCGGATCGAGCTGCAGCGCCCGCGCAACGTTGGTCAACGGGCCGGTGGCGACCAGGGTGGCGCCTGACCCCCTGAGCGTGTCGACGATGAACGCTGGGGCGTCGTCGCCGTCCGGCAGGCGGTCAGTTTGGAGGTCCGCTCCGCCCATGCCGTCTTCGCCGTGGATGGTCCGCGCGTGTTCGAGCATTTGCGCGTTGGGTGCCTCGATGGGCGTGTCTGCGCCCGACACGACCGGGCAGGTGAGGTTCAGGTGCCCGGCGACAGCGAGCGCGTTGCGTGTGGTGTGCGCGACGCTTGCGTTTCCGAACACCGTGGTCAGCCCAACGATGTCGAGATGGCGCGCCGCGAGCGCGAGCGCGAAAGCGTCGTCGACGCCCGGATCGCCGTCGAAAAGAATTGCCGTTCGTTCGGTCACTCTGAGGCTTCGAACTCGACGAGCTCGATACCCTCGTCGACCAGGTCGCCCTCACTGCACCGGAGCGATACCACGGTGCCGTCGCTTGGCGCACGGATCGTGTGTTCCATCTTCATGGCTTCGATGACAACCAGCGGTGTGCCTTCGGCGACCACGGAACCGGATTCGGCTTCGATGCGGATGATCCGACCCGACATGGGTGCGGCAACGCCTGCTTCGCTGTCGGCACTACCCGTGTATTGGCGCTGGCGCGCGAAGGTTCTCGTCGCGCCGGACAGGAACACGTGGAGTTCATCTCCGTCTTCGATGATGCTGAAGCGGTGCAGCGTGCCGTCGATGACCGCGGAGGACGGACCTGCATCCGACACACGATGGGTAGCCCCGTCGACCGTGATCTCGAGCGCGGCGCTGCGCCGCAGGACCCTGGCATCGACGGGATCCTCCCCGTCGTAGAGTCGAATTCGAGCCGTGTGGGGCTGATTCAGGCGAAACGCGGGTGCCGGGTTGTCGTGCAGCAGCCAGCAGACCGCGGTGATGGTCGCAAGGGTGCGGTCTTCCACGATCTCGGCCCGCCCGAAACCGTGGGTGTCGAGGTAGTCGGTTGTGACTGTGCCGTCGCGCACCGCGGTCCGACGTAACATCGCGAGCAGAAAGTCGCGGTTCGTTTCGAGGCCCGCGACGTGGAGTCCGCCCAGAGCCAGCTCGAGAGCCGCAAGGGCCGCGTCCCGGTCGCTGCCAGACGCGATGACCTTCATCAGCATCGGGTCGTAGAACACCCCGACAGCGTCCCCGCGCGCTACTCCGTTGTCGACCCTGATGCCGTCTCCCGATGGCACCAGAAGATAGCTGATCGTGCCCGAGTCGGGCAGAAATCCGGCAGATGGGTTCTCAGCGTAGATGCGCGCCTCGACCGCGTGGCCGGACCGGGTGATCTCATTCTGGGCCAGCGGGAGAGGTTCGCCCGACGCGACGCGAAGCTGCCATTCGACGAGGTCCAGACCTGTGACTGCCTCCGTGACGGGGTGTTCGACCTGCAGCCGCGTGTTCATCTCCATGAAGTAGAAGCGGCCGTCCGCATCGAGCAGGAACTCCACGGTACCTGCGCCGCGGTACCCGATTGCGCGTGCAGCGTCGACGGCCGCGGATCCCAGCGCGTCCCTCAGTTCGTCCCGGATGTGCGGCGCGGGCGCTTCCTCGATGATCTTCTGATGGCGGCGCTGCAGCGAGCAGTCGCGTTCGCCGACCCAGACGCAGCCGCCGTGGTTGTCGGCGAACACCTGGACCTCGACGTGACGGGGTCCGGCGAGGTAACGCTCGATGAGGATCGTCGCGTCACCGAAGCTCGCGGACGCTTCACGCTGCGCAACCGCGAACAGTTCCTCGAGTTCATTGTCGGCGTTAACAACGTGCATCCCTTTGCCGCCGCCGCCCGATTCCGGTTTCAGCAGCAGTGGATAGCCGACGGCTTCGATGTCCGCGCGGACGGCGTCACTAAGGGATGCGAGCCCGGGAATGCCGGGGAGGACCGGAACACCGGCGGCAGCCATGGTGTCCCTGGCATCACCTTTGATGGCCATGGCGCGCATTGCCTCGGCCGGTGGCCCGACCAGGATCAGGCCTGCACCCGCGCAGCGTTCCGCAAACTCCGGGTTCTCCGACAGGAATCCGTAACCCGGATGGACGGCTGTGCAGCCGGTGTCCCTGGCGGCTTCTATGATGGCATCGATGTTGAGATAGCTCTCGGCAGGCAATGGGCCACCGATTACCCGCACCTCGTCCATCGCGCGCGCATGGTACGCCTGACGCTCGATGCTGGAGCACACGCCGACGGTCCGGATCCCAAGGCGTTTCGCGGTGCGGGCGATTCGTGCGGCAATCTCGCCGCGGTTGGCTATGAGCAGTCGTTCGAACATGGCGTCGGTACCAGGGATGAACCTTACATGCGGAAGACGCCGAACCGCGTCTCCTCGATTGGCCGATTCAGCGCGGCAGACATGCCCAGCGCCAGTGCGGTCCGGGTCTCGGCGGGATCCAGGATTCCGTCGTCCCAGAGACGTGCGCTGGCATAGTAGGGATGGCCCTGCGCTTCGTACTGCTCGAGGATCGGCGCCCTGAATGTATCCGCCTCCGAGTCCGTCCAGGGATTGCCGCGTGCCGCCAGGTTGTCGCCGCGGATGGTGGCCAGAACGTCGGCGGCCTGTTGGCCGCCCATGACCGAAATCCGCGCGTTGGGCCACATCCAGAGGAACGTCGGGTCGTAGGCGCGTCCGCACATTCCATAGTTGCCGGCGCCGAAGCTGCCGCCGATGATGAGCGAAAGTTTGGGTACGTTGGCGCAGGCCACCGCGGTGACCATCTTTGCACCGTGTTTGGCGATCCCTTCGTTCTCGTACTTCTCACCCACCATGAAACCCATGATGTTTTGCAGAAAGAGCAGCGGGATGCGTCGCTGGCAGCACAGTTCGATGAAGTGCGCGCCTTTCTGCGCGGACTCCGAGAAGAGGATGCCGTTGTTGGCCAGAATGCCGACCGGCATGCCCCAGAGATGCGCGAAGCCGCAGACAAGGGTTGGACCGAAGTTGCGTTTGAATTCGTCCAGTTCGGAGTTGTCGACGAGACGTGCGATGACCTCGCGAACGTCGAACGGTTTGGCGAGATCGGGTGCCACGATTCCGTAGATTTCCGCAGGGTCGTAACGTGGCGGTGCCGGGTCGCGCAGCTTCACCTGGTCCGGCTTGTTGCGATTGAGATTTGCGACCGCGGTCCGTGCGATGGCGAGGGCGTGTTCGTCATCTTCGGCCAGGTGATCCGCGACACCTGAAATCCGGGTGTGGACGTCGCCGCCGCCAAGCGCTTCGTCCGAGACCACTTCGCCTGTTGCGGCTTTTACGAGGGGCGGACCGGCAAGGAAGATCGTGCCCTGATTGCGCACGATGATGCTCTCGTCCGACATCGCGGGGACATAGGCTCCGCCGGCGGTGCAGGAACCCATGACGGCAGCAATCTGCGGAATTCCCCTAGCTGACATGTTGGCCTGGTTGTAGAAGATTCGTCCGAAGTGGAAGCGGTCGGCGAAGACCTCGTCCTGATGGGGCAGGTTCGCGCCTCCGGAGTCGACGAGGTAGATGCAGGGAATGTTGCACGCTTCGGCGATCGCCTGTGCGCGCAGGTGCTTCTTTACCGTGACGGGGTAGTAGGTGCCACCTTTGACGGTCGAGTCGTTGGCAATGACCATGCACTCTGTGCCGTTGACAGTGCCGATGCCCGTGATGATCCCTGCACAGGGCGCCTCGTCGTCGTACATCCCGTATGCGGCGTGTTGCGAGAGTTCGAGGAACGGTGCACCGGGGTCGAGAAGCCCTTCGACACGATCGCGCGGCAGCAGCTTGCCGCGCGACAGATGCCGTTCGCGGTTCCGCTCACCGCCGCCCTCGGCGATTGTTCCGAAACTCTCCCTAAGGTTGTCGACCAGCGTCTGCATCGCCACGCGGTTCGCGGTGAACTCCGGGTCGCGCGTGTTGATTCGTGACGGGATGACGTTCATGCGGACTCCCCAAACAGTTCGCGCCCGATCAACATGCGCCGGATCTCGGAGGTGCCGGCGCCGATCTCATACAGCTTCGCGTCGCGTAGCAGTCGACCGGTCGGATAGTCGTTGATGTAACCATTGCCACCGAGCAGCTGGATCGCATCGAGGGCGGTCTGTGTGGCCGCTTCCGCGCAATGGAGAATGACGGCAGCCGCGTCTTTGCGCGTGGTTTCGCCGCGATCGCACGCGGCGGCGACGGCATACAGGTAGGCGCGGCAGGCGTTCATTCGGGCGTACATGTCCGCGAGCTTGCCCTGTACCAGCTGAAATTCACCGATGGCCTGGCCGAACTGACGTCGCTCGTGCACGTATGGCACCACGACGTCCATGCAGGCCTGCATGATGCCGACCGGCCCGGCCGCGAGTACAACCCGTTCGAAGTCGAGGCCGCTCATCAGCACGCGGACGCCGGAGTCGCGCTGGCCCAGTATGTTTGCCGCGGGTACCGGTGAATCTTCGAAGACGAGTTCACACGTGTTCGAACCGCGCATGCCGAGTTTGTCCATCTTCGGCGAACGGGAAAATCCGGGAGTGTCGCGCGGCACGATGAATGCCGAGATGCCGCGGGCTGCGGCACCGGGCGTTGTCGATGCATAGATCACGTAGGTGTCGGCATCCGGACCGTTCGTGATCCACATCTTCGAACCCGTCAGACGGTAGGTGTCGCCATCCTGCTCGGCACGCAGCGCAAGGCTGACCACGTCCGAGCCAGCGTTGTGCTCGCTCATGGCGAGTGCGCCCACGTGCTCTCCGGAAATCAGTCCGGGCAGGTAGTCGCGTCGTTGCCCGGCTGTGCCGTTGCGATAGATCTGGTTGACGCAGAGATTGGAGTGGGCGCCGTAGGACAGACCGACCGACGCAGACGCGCGGGAGATTTCCTCCATGACGACGGCATGGGCAAGGTAGCCCATGTCGGCGCCGCCCAGGTCTTCGCTGACCGTGATGCCGAGCAGTCCCATGTCACCCATCTTGCGCCAGAGTTCACGCGGGAACGCATTCGTGCGGTCGATTTCGTCAGCACGGGGCGCGATCTCGTCGGCGGCAAAGCGCGCGACGGACTCGCGAAGCAGGTCGATGGTCTCACCGAGACCAAAGTTGAGATTGTTGTAGGGCAAGGCGGTGCGGGATCGGCTCTAAAAGCGTTTCGCAGTATACCAATTGACCTTTCGCGAGTGCCGGGAAATCTGCCCCACGACGTCGAGGATCAGCGCGAACAGGGCCATCCGGATCAGCACGCCGTTGTCGGTCTGGCGAAAAATGGCGAGGTTGGGATTTTCGTTGAGGTCTGCATCGAGGTCGCTCGCGTTTTCACGCGAGTCCCTGGGCAGGGGATGCATGATCACGGTGTTCGGTTCGCAGAACTCGGTATATATGTTCCGGTTGACCTTGTAGATGCCCTTGTACTTGTCAGCCTCGGCCTGACTCCCGAACCGCTCTTCCTGGGTGCGGGTGACGTACAGGATGTCGGCCTGGGCAATCCCGTCTTCCAGTCGGTCAGATTCGATGACCTCGTGGCCGGAGAGGCGGAGCGCATCGATATACCGGCTCGGCAGCGCAAGCTCCGGTGCGGAGATGAGTGAGACGCGGATGTTCGAATAGAGTGTCAGCATCTGGACGAGCGAGTGCACCGCCCGACCGTACTTCAGATCACCGATGAGGGTGATGCGCATCCCGTCGATCGTCTTCCCGTGTGTCGCAAGTTCCCGTTTGATCGTGTAAAGGTCGAGCAGCGCCTGGCTCGGGTGTTCGTTCGCGCCGTCGCCCGCATTCAGGACCGGGCAGCGGGATGCCTTGGCAAACTGCTGCACCGAGCCTTCGAGTTCGTGACGCATGACGATCACGTCGCTGTATCCGGACAGCACGCGTGCGGTATCGAAAAGCGACTCGCCTTTTGCCAGCGACGAAGCCCGCACTTCGGTGGTTTCGCGTACCTCGCCGCCGAGCAGGTTGAACGCGCAGCCGAAACTGACCCGCGTCCGGGTCGAGGGTTCGAAGAACATATTGCCGAGGATCGCGCCTTCGAGCACGCGCGTCACCACTTCCCGATGCGCATACGGACGCATCATGTCGGCAACCTCAAAAACACGTTCGATGTCGTCGCGGTCGAACTGGGAGACGGACAGAATGTGGTTGCCTACGAAATCCAAAGGCTCCTCCTGGTGTGTGTGGCGGAAGGTGTTGGGTGGGCGCTGCTCAGTCCGTGCACGTCGGACGTGCCGGAGGGAGGATACGGGGCGCGCACCGGTTCGAACAGGGCCCTAGCGAAACGTGGCGCCAAGGGTGAGGATCTGGTTGCGCATCCACTGGTTGGCCTGGTCGCTGTCGGTGCTCTCGTGCCAGTAGAGATAGGTTTCGAGCGGTGGCACGTCGAACGGCAGGTTCTGGATCTCGACGTCGTAGTTCGATCGGATGAGTTCCGCGAGCATCGAGGGTGCCGTGAGCACCATGTCGGTGTTGGCCACCAGTCGCGGGGTGATCAGGTAATGCTGGGTGCGCACCGCCACCTTGCGTCTGCGGCTCATCTTGCCGAGCACCAGATCGACGTGGCCAAGTCCGCCCCGCCTGGCCGAGACGTGCACGTGGTCGAGTTCCAGGTAGCGCTCGAGGTTGAGTACTTCTGACGCGATCGGGTGGCCGCGGCGATACACGCACACGTGATCGTGTGAGAAGAGTTTCGACTGCCGGATCTGTGGGTCCGGTGTCAGCGGGATGTCGATCGCCAGATCGACATTGCCTGAAGCCAGTTCGATGTTCATGTCCCGGCGCCGGACCTGATAACAGTCGACGCTGACCATCGGTGCGGCGGCCTTGACGCTTGCGACCAGTCCCGGCAGCAGAAGCTCCTGGGACAGGTCGGTCATACTCACACGGAAGCGTTTGTCAGAGTCCGTCGGCGAGAAGCTTTCGGCCTCCTGAACGCTCGCCCGGATGTAGCCGAGCGCCTGCCGGACCGGCCCGACGATGTTTTGTGCAACCGGCGTGGGAACCATTCCGTCTGCCGTGCGGACAAACAGAGGGTCGTCGAAGAGATTGCGCAGGCGCGAGAGGGAATTCGAAACGGCTGGTTGGGTGATGCCAATGATTTCGCCCGCACGGGTGAGGTTGCCTTCTGAATAGATGGCGTCGAACACCACGAACAGGTTGAGGTCGATGTCGCTCAGTTTCATCTTTGGACCTTGGAATCCGGGCGTATCGTCATGCCCGGCCGGCGGACCGCGATCCCAACCAGCCTTGACGGGCCGTCCGGGCCCTTCGCTTTTCCTGCAGGCCAGACCGGGTTCTCTTGTGATCTGTCGTGATCTCTCGGGCTGGCTGACCGCTGACTACTATCAGTGGTCTGAATGCTTGTTCTCATAGCTTATCAGCATGACTTATAGTAGGAGAAAGCACCCTGCCGTGCCAAGCGGTAGCTCTCACATCCGGAACGACGCCGTACACCGGCCCCAACACGACCACGACTCAACCTCGATCGGAGCGTCTTGAATGAGCGAACCCGCGTCCCGCAGCCGTCTGCCGTTTCGATTCGCCAAGCGTCACGGCGTCATTCTCCTGCCTCCGGATGAGACGGGTGACGCACGCAGTGTCGTGTTCAAGCGGGGGATGCCCGTGAGGGCACTCGCTGAGGTCAGGCGCTTTGCCGGCCGGCAGTTTTCCCTGGCGGAAGTGGATGACGCGACCTTCGACGCCCAGCTTTCCCACACCTATCAGGAAGGCAGCGGGGAAGGCATGGAGATGATGGAGGGCATCGGCGATGAGATGGATCTCTCCAGTCTCGCCGACAGTATTCCCGAGACCAGCGACCTGCTCGAACAGGAGGACGATGCTCCGATCATCCGTCTGATCAACAGCTTGCTGTTGCAGGCGGTCAAGGTCGACGCATCGGACATCCACGTGGAGACCTATGAGACACGCCTTGTCGTCCGGTTTCGCGTTGACGGTGTGCTCCGCGAGGTGGTCACTCCGAGACGGGCGCTGGCGCCGCTGCTCGTCTCGCGGATCAAGGTGATGGCAAAGCTCGACATCGCAGAGAAGCGCTTGCCACAGGACGGACGGATTTCGGTCCGGGTCGCCGGCAAGGAGGTCGACGTGCGGGTGTCGACGATCCCCGCGTCGAATGGCGAACGCGTGGTGATGCGCCTGCTCGACAAACAGGAGGGCAGACGTGACCTTGCACATCTGGGCATGGCGCCGACCGGTCTCGGTAACATGCAGGAGATTGTCTCCCGGCCGCACGGCATTATCCTCGTAACCGGTCCCACGGGATCGGGCAAGTCGACGACGCTCTATGCCTGCCTCGACAAGCTGAACGACCGGAGTCGCAACATTCTGACCGTCGAAGACCCCATTGAGTACGATGTCGACGGCGTTGGCCAGACCCAGGTCAATTCCAAAGCGGACATGACGTTTGCCAAAGGCCTGCGCGCCATCCTGCGCCAGGACCCTGACGTCGTGATGGTTGGAGAGATTCGGGACTACGAGACGGCGGATATCGCCGTCCAGGCCAGTCTCACCGGCCACCTCGTGCTTTCCACGATTCACACGAACACGGCGATTGGCGCGTTGACGCGACTGGCAAACATGGGCGTGCA
Source organism: Gammaproteobacteria bacterium (assembly GCA_002728675.1). Classification (GTDB taxonomy): domain Bacteria; phylum Pseudomonadota; class Gammaproteobacteria; order Pseudomonadales; family Azotimanducaceae. The sequence goes on along the minus strand of PBVL01000054.1, from coordinate 23,583 downwards.
GCCGTACCTGCTGAGCAACAGCATCGTCGGGCTGATTGCGCAGCGCCTCGTCCGCGTGTTGTGCAGGTCCTGCCGGACAACCTATACCGCGGACGATTACGAGGCGGAGGTGCTCGGATGTGGCGCGGAACGTCCGACGCTCTACCGCGCAACCGGGTGTGAGCAGTGCGCGCATGAAGGCTACCGTGGACGCCAGGGCATCTACGAGATCGTGATGGTCGATGACGAGATGCGCCGGATGATCCACAACGGCGGGTCCGAACTCGAGCTCGAACAGCATGCCAGGACGCGGTCGAAAGGCATCCGGGACGATGCGTGTGCCAAGGTGTTGTCCGGAATGACGACCGTCGACGAACTCCTGCGCGCGACGACGGCGGACTGAGACAACCAGGCGATTCCACGTGCCGGCATTTGAATACACCGCGCTGAACAAGCGCGGAAGAGAAGAAAAGGGTGTTCTCGAAGCGGACAGCATGCGCCAGGTCCGGGCGCTCCTCCGCGAGCGTGGCCTCGCACCGCTCGGCGTTGCGGCGAGCCGGGAGAAGAAAGAGCGCTCCAATCCGCTTGCGCGACTGTTTACGCCGGGTCTCTCGATTCGCGAGCTGGCGCTTGTCACGCGGCAGCTTGCGACGCTGATTGGCGCGGGGCTGCCCGTCGAGGAAGCGCTGCTTGCCGTATCGCGGCAGAGCGAGAACCCGCGCATGGAAGGGATGTTGATTTCGGTGCGCTCGAAGGTGCTCGAAGGATACTCACTGGCAATCAGTCTTGCGGACTTTCCTCGTGCGTTTCCCGAACTGTATCGGGCGACGGTCTCGGCGGGTGAGTCCGCCGGCCATCTGGACCTGGTCCTGAATCGCCTGGCGGATTACACCGAGACGCGCCAGGTATCGCGTCAAAAAGTCCAGCAGGCGATGGTGTACCCGGTCATTCTGTTCGTCCTGACGATTGCGATTCTCGCGGGCCTGCTCGGATACGTGGTCCCGGACATCGTCAAGGTATTCAGCGATACCGGGCAGGATCTGCCGTTTTTGACAACGCTCATCATCCTGATGAGCGATTTCGTCCGTGACTGGTGGATCGTCGTGCTGGTCCTGATCGGGGCGCTGTGGTTACTTGGTCATCAGCTGTTGCGCCAGCCGGCGTTGCGTCTGCAGTACCACCGGCGCCTGCTGCATCTGCCGCTTGTCTCGAAGCTGTCACGCGGTACGAATACGTCGCAGTTTTCCAGCACGCTTGCGATCCTTTCCAGCAGTGGTGTGCCGCTGGTCGAGGCGATGCGCATTGCGGGTCAGGTGTTGACGAATACCTGGCTGCAAACGAAGGTGAATGAAGCAACGACCCGGGTGTCGGAGGGTTCGAGCCTGCATGTCGCACTCGAGGAGTCGGGCTACTTTCCGCCGATGATGCTGCACATGATCGCGAGTGGGGAATCGAGCGGTGAACTCGACGAGATGTTGGCGCGGGTTGCCGTGCATACCCAGCAGGACGTCGACATGACTATGGGAATTATGTTGTCGCTGTTTGGTCCAATGATGCTGCTGATGATGGGCGGCGCCGTGTTTACGATTGTGATGGCAATCCTGCTGCCAATCATGAATCTCAACCAGCTTGTCGTCTGACGATCGGTCTCTGTGGAGCGCGGATCAGACGGGAGGAATGCGTCCTGATCCGTACGTAGCCAGGACCTCAGGGTTCTGCCTGGATCTGGCGAGGCGAGCCCCGCTGCGCGGCTGATGCCGCGTGCCGGAAAACTGACTTTTCAGCCACGAACTAGCTACACTCCTCACCATGGAACCATCCCCCACAATGTCAGAACGGACCTTGACCGCAAGCATCGCTCCGCCAGCGGGAGCGCCGCGCCCCAAGCGCCAGGCAGCCGGCTTCACGCTCATCGAGATCATGGTTGTCGTCGTGATTCTCGGAATACTCGGGGCACTCATCGTGCCAAACGTCATCGGCCGCCCGGATCAGGCCAAGGTCGAAGCCGCGAAGAGTGACCTGCGCGCGATCGCGACAGCACTCGAAATGTACCGGATGGACAACGGCAACTATCCGAGTTCGGATCAGGGGCTGGACGCGCTGGTCACACAACCGTCCGGCTACCCCGAGGCACGCCGCTGGAATCCGGACGGCTACCTGCCGAAGATGCCAAAGGATCCGTGGGACGAGCCCTACCTCTACGTGAGCGAAGACAACTCCTACGACGTGTATACCTTTGCACGCGACCGTCGCGAAGGTGGCGAAGGGTACGATTCGGACCTCCGCTACACGGAACTCTGAGCAGTCCCGGGCAAGCTACGGACATGCGCGACGCCCGCGGCTTTACGCTCGTCGAGATCCTCGTCGTCCTGCTGATCATCTCGGTGATGGTCGGCGTGGTGATCGCCAGATTCCCGTCCTTCACGCAGGACGAGGAGTTTCTCCGCGAGAGCGAGCGAATCCGGCTTGTCATGGAACTCCTTCGTGACGAAGCGGTGATTGCCTCGACGGAGTACGCGTTCGTGCCCGACAAGGACACCTATACGTTTCATGTCTACAACGAGTTCGAGCAGGGGTGGATCGAGAGCACGCAGGCGCCGTTCAGGGAACACACGCTCCCCGAAGGGCTCGAACTTGTGCTGCGCGTCGAGGATACGGGCTTCAGTCTGACCCCCGAAGACGAAGAGACAGAGCCGCCGGTGCTGGTGATGTCGAGCGGTGAAGTCACCCCGTTCGAGCTCTACGTCATTCGCTCAACGGACCGTGCCGAACGCGTGCTGCGTGCTGACGGTTACTCGCGCCTGGTCTGGGAAGGCGAAGACGAGGAAGGGGACGACTGAGCGTGCGCGCATCCGGATTCACCCTGCTCGAAGTCATGATCGCCCTGGCCGTCCTGTCCATCGTATCCGCCGCGCTCGTGAAGAATGCCGCCCAATCGGTGCGACAGGCCGCGGTGATCGAGGAACGTGTCTACGCGACCTGGGTCGCCGAGAATGAACTCAACGCGAGGCGCGTCGAAATCCGCTCTGACGCGACGTTCCCGGGCGTAGGCACACAGCGCGCCGGTGTCTCGCTGGCCGGCCGGGACTGGGATGTGGTCGTCGCGACAGACAGTACCGAAAACGAGAATGTTCGGCGGGTTACGGTGCAGGTCTTCAATGCAAGCGACAATACCGAGCCCGTGGTCGAGCTGGACGGCTTCGTGGGGCGTTACTGATGAGTCGGCTCCGGAACCAGCGCGGGGGCTTCACGCTGCTCGAGATACTGGTGGCGATTGCGATCTTCGCTGTCATCGGGCTCGCGTCGCACACCATGCTGCGCACGGTCATCGACAGTCATGATCGGACCGAAAATGCCCGGGAATCGATCGCGGGACTGATGCGCGCCATGTCGGTCATGGAGAGGGACCTCTCCCAGATCGTGCCGCGCGGGATCCGGGACGGTTTCGGCGACCCGAAGCCCGCACTCGCCGTCCCGGGCGAGGACAGCCTCATCGAGTTCACGCGCTCCGGCTGGCGAAATCCCCTGCGCGTCAACCGCAGCACGCTGCAGCGGGTTGCTTACGACATCGAGGACGAGCAGCTCATTCGCAGGTTCTGGTACGTGCTCGATCGCGCGGAGGACAGCGAGCGGGTCGAACAGTTACTGCTAGATGGTGTCCTCGACCTGCGGATCAGCGTGGTGGACGAGCAGGGCGAGCAGGGCACGACCTGGCCGTCGTTCTCGACCAGGACGCCGCTCCCGCAATCACTCGAACTCGTCGTAGACACCGAGGCGCTCGGTGAAATGCGCAGGGTAGTCTCGTTCGTTGCGCCTCCGCTGGAACTGCAGCAGAGCATTCCACTCCCGGGTCAGGGTGACGGTGACCCGGGCGCGGAGGAGGATGGCACGCCGCTCTCTGGCAGGCCGGGCGCCACGCAGCCGGGGCAGGGGAACACCAATGTGCGCTAGCTGGTCTCAGCGCGCGGTGCCCCGCGCATCCAGCGTGGCGCACGCGGATGTCCGCGCATGAACGGTCCGCGCATGAACGGTTCCGGAGCCAACGAAGGTTCGACAGGCGGCAATCGATCCTGGCGGCGTCCCGGGCCTGTACGAGGTCAGCGCGGAGTTGCGCTGATCACGGTGTTGCTGGTGGTCGTGATCGCAACGCTCCTGGGTACGTCGATGTCGACGGCGCAGAATCTTGCGATCCACCGGGCGCGGAACTATCTCGATCAGGCGCAGTTGCGTCAGTATGTGGTCGGAGGAGAGGAGCTGGCGCGGCAAATCCTGTTCGAGGACTTTGCCGAAACGCCGACGAAGGATCACCTGCTCGAGGTCTGGGCCTCACAGGAGCTCAACTACGAGTATGAAGACGGTGAGATCTCTCTGCGGATCATCGATCTGCAAAGCCGCTTCAATCTGAACAACCTGATGATTGGCGGATTGCAGCGCGAGCGCTTCACACGATTGTTGTCTCAACTCGGGGTCGACGCCGTATTCGTGGACCGGATTGCCGACTGGTCGGATGCCGATCAGAACACGTCGAATCTCGGCGCCGAGGACTATGAGTATCTGGGGCTCGAACGACCGTATCGGACTGCGGACCAGGGGTTCCAGGACGTCAGCGAGTTGCGCATGGTCCTCGATATGGACACTGAGTCGTTTGCGAGGCTCGAGCCTTATGTCACAGCGTTGCCGACGACCAACGTGCCGCTCAATGTCAACACGGCCGACTTTGTGATGCTGCAGGTCCTGGCTCCGCAGATCAATGGGGAGGCGGTGGGCAACGCCCTCGAACAGCGTGTTGCGGTCGAAGGCTTCAATGCCGTGCCGGAGCTTTTCGCGGCCATGGGCACCCCGCCGAGGACGAGCACCGAAGGCCTTGGTGTACAATCCGGCTTCTTCGAGATCAACGTCACCGCACGCTATCAGGATCGATTCGGTTACCTGCGCAGCGTCGTGCAACGCAATCCAGCGGACGGCGGTCTGCGAGTGCTCAGCAGGACATTTACCCGCGCGTTGCCCCCTCTGACCACCGACGTCGAGCAAGACGCTGAGGATGAATAGGCATGCCTGACAGGCTTTTCGTACGCTATTTCCCGGAGTCGGACTCGCTGCAATGGCTGATGTACGACGGCGAGGGAAACGTGAAGCTGCGCGGCGAAGGTCCCCCGGAAGCGTTCGCCGAGCGCACGGCGGAAATGAGCTGGTCGGGAAGCGTCAGCGCGTTGTTACCGGGCGAAACCGTACTGCTCACATCGGCCGACATTCCCACCCGGCAGCGTCGGCAGATCCAACAGGCCGTTCCCTACATGGTGGAGGACGACCTCGCGACCGAGGTCGAGCAATGCCATTTCGCGATTGGTGAACGGCTCCCCGATGGTGAGATCAGCGTCGCCGCTATCGAACGGGGGACGCTCGACCAGATTCTCGAACGGTTGTCGGCTGCCGGCCTCGCCCCGGGCTCAATGAAGCTCGACACGTTGTGCGTCCCGTTCGATGGCACAACGAGCGTGTTGATCGAGCACGGACGGGTTCACGTCAAGACGGGGCCCGCGAGCGGGCTTTCGCTCGAAACGGCGCTTGCGGGGACGGCACTTGGCCTCCTGCCGGAAGATGCGGCGGTCAGCGTGGTGAAATGCGCCGACGGGGGTGATGCCGGAGAAGTCCTGGTTGCCCAACTGGAAGCCGAAACGGACGGCGCGGCGCAGGTCGACGTTTCAGACGCGGAAGGCTTCGATCTCCTGTGTGCAAACTACGGCCGGAGCGAACTGGATCTTCTGCAGGGCGAGTATGAGGTCGATGAAGTCACTGCGGATGACAGCAACGGGTGGTCACTCGTCTGGAAACTGGGCGTGGCGGTATTCGCGCTTCAGGTGCTCCTTTTCGCGGGAGAAGGGCTCTACCTCGGGACGCTGGCGGACCAGTACGATGCCGACGCGCGCGCGCTCTATGCCAGGACTTTCCCCAAGGACCGTAACGTGCGCGACGTGCGTGCCAGGTGGCAGTCGCACCTGCGTGGCGGCGGTGGGGAGGAGGGCGGCTTTCTGCAGGTGTTCGGCGCAGCCGTTCGGCACCTCCCTGGGTCGAGCCTCGATGCGCAGAACGTCAACTTCAACGAGTCACGCGGAGACCTGATCCTGCAGCTCGAGGCGCCGCGCAGTGAGCAACTTGTCGGGTTCTCCCAGACGCTTGGGGACGCAGGCCTGACTGCCGAGATCGGCACGATCAATCAGGCTGAAGATCAGGTGAAAGGCAGCATCAAGGTGCGGCTGCAATGAGTCTCACGGACCGTATTGCCGCAATGCCTCCGGTCCGACAGGGTCTCGATCGCTTCAATCAGCTCGAGCCCAGGGATCGGTTTGCAGCGAAGTCGCTCGCGGTGTTCCTTTCGGTTGTGGTCTGCTATTTCGGCGTGTGGGAACCGATGCAGACGTTCGCGGAAGACGCGCGTGCAGACAGGGACCGAAATCGTGATCTGCTGACATGGATGGTATCGACGCGTGCCCAGGCGTCGCAACAGTCAGGCACAACCGCGAGAAGGGCAGGACCGACCGGTCAGACGCTGCTGACCCGGGTTTCGCGCACAGCGCAGCAACACCAGATCAAGCCCAATCGGCTGCAGCCGGAAGGAGAGGGGAACGTCAGCGTCTGGTTCGACGGGGTTGCGTTTGACAGCCTCATTCGCTGGCTGCAGGAACTCGAGACGAGGGAAGGCATCTCCGTGCAGCAGATTTCACTCGATCGTCAGGATCGACCCGGGCTGGTGAATGCGAGGATTGTTCTGCGGTCCTGACGGAGCGAGCAGGTCAGCGGAAGTCCCGGGACTTCAGTGAAAAGTGGTTGAGGTACTGACTCAGGTCCTCCACGTGTCCGGCGATCACGTGAATCACGGACTCCTGGCGCTCCATGACACCTTTGATTCTGAGTAATCGCCCCTGCACGACAGCGGAGCGATATTTCTCCAACACGCTCGTCCAGATCACGACGTTGATGTTGTTCGTCTCATCTTCGAGGGTCAGGAAGATCACGCCGGACGCCGATCCTGGACGCTGCCTGCCTGTGACGATACCCGCGACCTGAATGAAGCAGCCGTGCCTCAGATTTGGCAGATCATCCGCCTTTCTGCAGTGGCGAAACGGTCCTCCCGAGTCGCGAAGGATCGCCATGGGATGGCGTCCAAGCGTCAATCCCAGCGATGAATAGTCGGCGCGAAGGTCGTCATTTTCGCTCGGGGCGGGTAACTCGACCCGTTCCCCGTAACCCTGCGAGGGCTCAGCGACCCTGCGTATCGGGTCACCTTGGTTCGGTGCATCGGTGCCTGTGCCTTTTCCTGCATCTGCACCTGTACTTCTTCCATCACCTGGACCGGTTTTCGCACTGGTTCCTTGCGCGCCGTCATTCACAGGGAACAGAGGCGCCTCAGGCAGCAGTCCCTGGGCCTGCCAGTGAGTCTCATGGCGATGACCTGACAGGGTTTTGAGCGCGCCTCCCTCTGTCAGTCTGGCAAGTTCGCCGCGGTCGAGGCGCGATCGTCGTGAGAGATCGGGTACGTCTTTGAACGTTCTGCGTTCACGCGCGAGTACGATGCGCTGCGCGGCGTCCTCGCGCATGCCCTTGATCCGGTTCATTCCCAGCCTCAGGGCGGGCTGTTGTGAGGTCAGTTGACCGTTTCGATAGGTCGGTTTCTCGAGTGTCGATTCCCATGCGCTGTACAGAACATCGACGGGTCGAATCTCAATGTCGTGCCGACGGGCGTCCTGTACGAGTTGGGAGGGGGAATAGAATCCCATGGGCTGGCTGTTGAGCAGACCGCAGTAAAACGCGGCAGGCTCGTAGCGCTTGATCCATGCGGAGATGTAGACGAGCAGGGCAAAACTCGCCGCGTGCGATTCGGGAAAGCCGTACTCACCGAAACCTTTGATCTGCTCGAAAATGCGCTCCGCAAATTCGCGCTCGTGACCACGCTCGAGCATCCCCTGGACAAGCTTTTCCTCGAACACCTCAAGCCCGCCCCTGCTCTTCCAGGCCGCCATCGCTCGCCTGAGTTGGTCGGCTTCGCCGGGAGTGAAACCTGCAGCAACGACAGCAAGCTTGATGACCTGTTCCTGGAAGATCGGAACACCCAGGGTGCGTTCCAGTACACCCCTGACCGCATCGTTTGCGTAGGTGACGGGTTCCTCCCCCGATCGTCGCTTCAGGTAAGGGTGGACCATGTTCCCCTGAATCGGACCCGGTCTGACGATGGCCACCTCGATGACGAGATCGTAGAACGTTTTCGGCTTGAGTCGCGGCAACATCGACATCTGCGCCCTCGACTCGACCTGAAACACTCCGACGCTGTCGCCGGTTTGGAGCATCTTGTAGGTAAGCGGGTCTTCGGGAGGGATGTGTGCAATCGTCATCGACGTCCCGCGGTAGGCGTTGAACAGATCGAAACTCTTGCGGATTGCGGTCAGCATTCCGAGCGCGAGTACGTCGACCTTGAGCAGACCAAGCGCTTCAATATCGTATTTGTCCCACTGGATGATCGTCCTGTCGGGCATTGCCGCGTTCTCGACGGGAACCAACTGTGCAAGCGGCCCGCTCGAGATGATGAAACCGCCGACGTGCTGAGAGAGGTGTCTCGGGAACCCCATAATTTCCCGAACGAGCGTCAGGAACTGGCCAACGATGGGGCTGTTGCCGTTGATGCCGTTCTCTTCGAACCGTTCGAGCAGATGTTCCTTCTTGTCCCACCAGGACAGCGACTTCGCCAGATGATCGACCAGCGTCAGGTCGAGCCCGAGTGCTTTGCCGACGTCGCGCACCGCACTTTTTGGTCTGTAGGTGATGACAGTTGCTGCGATCGCCGCCCGGTTGCGACCGTATTTCTTGTAGATGTACTGGATGACTTCCTCACGTCGTGAGTGTTCGAAGTCAACGTCGATGTCCGGCGGTTCGTTGCGTTCCTTCGAGATGAACCGTTCGAACAGCAGCGAGACACGGGCCGGGTCGACCTCGGTGATCTCAAGGCAATAGCAGACCGCGCTGTTCGCCGCAGAACCGCGTCCCTGACACAGAATGTTCTGGCTGCGCGCGAAGTGGACGACATCGAACACGGTCAGGAAGTAGAACTCGTATTCCAGTTCCTCGATCAGGGTCAGTTCGTGTTCGATGATCTTGAGGACATCGGGCCTGATGCCGTCAGGCCAGCGCCGCTCGGCGCCTGCATAGGTGAGTTGGCGCAGGTACTTCGTGGGGGTCAGCCCAGGCGGCACAAGTTCTTCCGGATACTCGTAGCGAAGTTCGGTGAGTTTGAAATCACAGAGATCCGCGATGCGTGCAGACTCATTGAGCATTGACTCCGGATACCAGGTCTCCAGAGCAGGAAGCGGGCGAAGGTACTTCTCTCTGTTTGGCGCCAGGAGCCTTCCGGCGACGCGTACCGATTGCCCCATGCGCACTGCGGACAGTACGTCCTGCAACGGTTTGCGCTCCTGAACGTGCATGTGGACGTCTCCACTTGCGACGAGCGGAAGCCGGAGCAGTTTGGCGAGCGTGAATCCCTGCTCGTAGCGGGCGCGTTCCCGCCCGTCAGGGAACGCCTGGATCGACAGCCACAACCGATCGCCGAAAATCCTGCGCAGCCGTGTACCCTGCCTCAACAGCGGGGCGAAAGAGTGCTCGCGCTGTCCCTGGTCTGGTGAAACGGCCGCCCTGTCAGCTTTTGAGTCGTGAGGAATCCAGATCGCGAGGCATTGGTGAAGGCCCGTTTCGAGATCGTCGAGGCTGAGCGAATAGGTGCCCTTTTCGCTCCGTCTTCGTCCCGTTGTGATGAGACTGCAGATTTCACCGTAGGCTGCACGGGATGGCGCGAGCAAGACCAGGTGTACGGGTTCCGAGTCCGGGTGTTTGTGATCTTCGAGCCTGAATTCGCTGCCGACGATCAGCTTGATCCCGCATTCCTCGGCGGCCATGTGCCCTTTCACAACGCCCGCCATCGAGCACTCGTCGGTGATCGCAACTGCCGAGTAACCAAGGGCGCTTGCGCGCATGACAAGTTCCTCGGGGTGTGAAGCGCCGCGAAGGAACGAGTAGTTGCTGATGCAGTGGAGTTCCGCGTAACGTACCGACATGAAGGCGGGATACTGGTTATATGTACAGTACATGTAAATATATACAGTATCGGGTGTGCGAGGCAAACCACATGTGACGGTTTGCCGTTGCCGGGGCGTTTCGGCGCTGATCCCACTGCTTCGTGGTCTCATATCCGTGCGCGGGACCCTGCCTGCGAAGGAGCGCTGCCTGCAACTCGATCCCATAGATCGGTGATGCGAGATCGATACATGTACCGACGGACGCTCGACGTACCCGCATCCTGGAACTGAAGCGGGTTCGCGGAAGAGCGTCATTACGGTGGTCCGGATCCGCAGTCAGTCAGACGTGGGCCTCTCGTCCGCGCCTTCAGCGATCCAGCAGGTCGAGAACCTCCGCTGCCGCCGCGTAGGGCGTGAAATCGCCGCGGCGGACGCCGTCTTCGAGGTCCGGCAACCGGTTCTGGGCGGCTTCGCTCCGGGTGAGCTTGTCGAGCAACATGTCCTGGATGAGATGGCGCATCCAGTCGACGTTTTGGCCCGCGCGACGGGCGTCCAGCGTGTCCGCCGTCTCCGCGAGGTAGGTTTGCAGGGTGTCCCAGACGTCGGCGAGCTGGGTTTTCTCGAGCGCCGAACAGGTCAGCACGCGGGGCTGCCAGCCGCCGCTGCTGTGCAGAATGTGAAATGCATTCTCGTAGTACCGTTTGGTCTGTTCCGCCTGTGCGACGGCGTTGCCGTCGGCCTTGTTGACAACGAGGATGTCGGTCAGTTCGGTGATGCCGCGCTTGATGCCCTGGAGTTCGTCCCCCGCGTTCGGAACCACCAGCAGCATGAAGCAGTCGACCATCGCTGCGACGTCATATTCGGACTGACCGACGCCCACCGTCTCGATGAGGATGACGTCGAAACCGGCGGCTTCACACAGCAGAATCGTCTCGCGGGTCTTCTCCGCGATGCCACCAATGGCGCCAGAGGTGGGGGAAGGCCGAATGTAGGCATTGTTGAGCCGTGACAGCTCCGACATGCGGGTCTTGTCACCAAGAATGCTGCCCCCGTGGATCGGTGAGCTGGGGTCCACCGCGAGTACGGCAACCCGCCGCCCGCGCTTGGCCAGGTACACGCCGAACGCTTCGATGAACGTGGACTTGCCGACCCCCGGGACACCGCTGATGCCGAGGCGAATGCTCTTGCCGGTGTCGGGGAGGAGTTCGGCAAGCAGTTCCTGGGCTGCGGTCCGATCTTCCTCCCGGGAACTCTCGATCAGCGTGATCGCGCGTGCGAGTGCCCGCCGATTACCGGCCCGCAGGGCATCCGTGTCGATCATTGCCGCGTAGCGGAGACGGCGTCCAGCACCTGGCGTGCCGCAACCGGAATGGGCGTGCCCGGGCCAAAGATGCCGCGAACGCCGGCCTGCTCCAACGCCGCGTAATCTTGTTTCGGGATCACGCCGCCGACGATCACGATGATGTCTTCCGCCTGCTCGGCTTTCAGTTCATCGATCAACTGCGGGACCAGTGTCGAGTGGCCACCCGCCTGTGACGAGACGCCGACGATGTGCACGTCGTTTTCGATTGCCTGACGCGCGACTTCGGACGGTGTCGAGAACATCGGCGAGAGGTCAATATCGAACCCCGCGTCGGCGAAGGCGGTCGCGATGACCTTCGCGCCGCGGTCGTGACCGTCCTGGCCCATCTTGCAGACCAGCATGCGCGGGCGGCGCCCTTCGCGGTTCTCGAAGTCGCGGACGCCGGTCGCGATGCTTTGCCAGTCCTCGTCCTGCGCGAACGACTCGCCGTAGACGCCGGACACGGTCTGGGTTGATGCCTTGAAACGGGCAAATTCGGACTCCATTGCCGCGCTGATTTCACCGATGGTCGCGCGCAGGCGCGTCGCCTTGACGGCGAGATCCAGCAGGTTGCCGTCGCCGCCTTTTGCACAGGCCGTGATCGCGGCAAGCGCGGCGTCGACAGCGGCCTGATCGCGCGAGCCGCGAATCTCCTGCAGACGGTCCAGCTGCACACGGAGAACGGCTTCGTTGTCGATCTTCAGGACATCGACCTCGTCCTGCTCCGCCTGCTGGTATTTGTTGACCCCGACGATGACCTGTTCGCCCTGATCGATGCGGGCCTGTTTGCGTGCCGCTGACTCTTCGATGCGCAGCTTGGGCAGCCCCGACTCGATCGCCTGCGCCATGCCGCCGGCCTCTTCGATTTCGTTGATGAGCTCCCAGGCACGATCCGCGATCTTCTGCGTCAGCGACTCCATCATGTAGGAGCCGCCCCAGGGATCGACGACATCGGTAATGCCCGTCTCTTCCTGCAGGATGAGTTGGGTATTTCGCGCAATCCGTGCCGCGAACTCGCTCGGGAGCGCGATCGCTTCGTCCAGCGCGTTGGTGTGCAGCGACTGGGTGCCGCCGAAGACCGCCGCCATCGCTTCGATCGTCGTGCGGACGACGTTGTTGTACGGATCCTGCTCGGTCAGCGACCAGCCGGATGTTTGGCTGTGTGTACGCAGCATTTTCGACCGGGGATTCTGCGGTCCGAACTCATCGACGACCTTCGCCCACAGGAATCGCGCCGCGCGCATCTTCGCGATCTCCATATAGAAGTTCATGCCGACGCCCCAGAAGAACGACAAGCGCGGCGCAAAGTCGTCGATGCTGAGGCCGGCGGCAAGCGCGGTACGGATGTATTCCTTTCCGTCAGCCAGCGTGTAGGCAAGCTCCAGCGCGGAGTCGGCTCCCGCCTCCTGCATGTGGTAGCCGGAGATCGAGATCGTGTTGAACCGCGGCATGTGCTCGGTGCAGTAGGCGATAATGTCGCCGATGATCCGCAACGAGGGTTTGGGCGGATAGATGTAGGTATTGCGAACGAGGAACTCTTTGAGAATGTCGTTCTGGATGGTTCCCGACAGCGCGCTCTGGGCAACGCCCTGTTCTTCCGCGGCGACGATGTAGCCCGCCATGATTGGCAGAACGGCCCCGTTCATGGTCATCGAGACCGATACGGTGTCGAGCGGAATCTCATCGAACAGGATTTTCATGTCCTCGACGGAGTCCACCGCGACGCCCGCCTTGCCCACGTCGTGGGTGACACGTTCGTGGTCGGAGTCGTAACCGCGATGAGTCGCGAGGTCGAAGGCAACGGAGATACCCTGGCCGCCTTCCGCCAGCAGTTGGCGGTAGAAGGCGTTCGACTCTTCCGCAGTCGAGAAACCCGCGTATTGCCTGATCGTCCAGGGGCGTCCGGCGTACATGGTCGCCTGAGGGCCCCGAACGAACGGTTCCAGCCCGGGCATGGTGTCAGCGTAGTCGAGCGCCTCCGTATCGGCGGAGGTGTAGAGGGGTTTGACGTCGATCCCCTCCGACGTGCCGCGCACGAGGCTCGCGGAGGGTTTGCCCTTCAGCAGCCTGGATGCCGCGTCCTCCCAGTCGTCGAGCGTTTGCGGTTTTGGTTTGTAGTCAGCCATGTTGCGGTCCTCGAGCCGCGTCGCCAGGGAGCGTCAGCGCGATCAGATTGGGGTCTTCGGCGAGAATATCAGCTTTATTCCCGCAGACCGTGTCTTTGAGTATTTCCCCGGAGGTGGCCGGATCAGCCCGCCGCGTGAGCGGTTCCTTCCGCGCCGTGCGTGTGTTCGGCAATCTCGATCAGCACGCCTCCGCACGACTTCGGATGGATGAATACGGTCTTAGTGTCGTGAGCGCCCGGTTGCGGTTCGTCCGATAGCAGCCGGTAGCCTTTCTCGCGAAGTCGGACCATGTCAGCCTCGACGTCGTCGGAACGGAAGCAGATGTGGTGAATTCCGCCGCCGTTCTTGTCGAGGTATTTGGCCAGGGGGCCGCCGCCGTTCAACGGATGAACAAGCTCGATGCTGGTGCCCGGAACCGGGAAGAACGCGGTCGTGGTGCCCGCTGCTTCGACATCCTCCGAGCCTTCATAGGTCAGCCCGAAGTCGTCGAGAAAGCGTGCAATGGCCTCCTGCAGGTCGGGTACAGCGATTGCGACGTGGTCGAGTCCAATGATCATGAGCGTCCTGTCAGGCTTGGCTATCCAGAAAGTTGCGCGTATTCGCGTGGCGGCGTGCGGCAATGTCGGCTGGCGATTCTACCGTGACCGCCTCGTCGGGTGTGACTTTGTAGAGCGACTGTCCCTTGGTTATGATCGTGCCGTCGTCATCCGTCAGCACCGCATCGACGGTCCCCTCAAACTCCGCGTGGACCTTGTTGAACATCTTCATCACCTCGATGATGTAGAGCGGATCGCCCACTTCGAAATGAGTCCCTGCTTCGACAAACGGCGGTCTGTCCGGCGCTTCGCGCGAATAGAACATGCCGCCCGTCTCCGCGATGATCTCGTCGGCCGGCGCGGCGGGCGGTGGTGACAGAACACGTGTCATCTGCGCCTGCAGGTCGGCGTCGCGGAGTGTTTCGGGAATGTGCACAGTCAGGTCCGGTTCGCAGCGAAGGTCGAAGAAGCCCGTCGCGTGTCCGGCATACGGCAGAATCGAGAATACGTCGAGGCCGGTCTGATAACCGCGGTGCGCCGCGCGGGCGGCGGCCCACTCGTCGCTCGAGAAGCTGGCGGGGCACGCGCCGTCGAGCGCGGCCGCTACCGTGGCCCAGTCGTCAGTGCCGAGACGACTCTGGACTTCAGCATAGAAATCCAGCGCGTCATGGAGCAGGTCGGCATCGTGGTCCCAGATCTGGTACAGCGCCGGGTTACCGCTGCTGCGCTCCATATTGAGGAAGTGGTAGCTGTCCGCGACCACGTCGATCACGTTCACGAGCCAGTGCACCTTGCCGTCCGTGACGCTGAAGCGCGACCGGTTCCGACTGAGCCAGCCCGCGAGCAGGTGCGGCTCGTCGAACAGACGGTGCAGCGCCCTCGAGAGCAGACTTGCCTTGGCGTCCGCCGCGCGTTTGATGCCGACCGCGGCATCGCCGCCGGATTCCGACTGCAGAATCTCCCGGTTCACCAACTGGTCGTACGCGTAGACGAAGTCGAGATTGTCGACCTCGCGCTTGAGCATCCCGACGGCCGTCAGATAGGGCAGCACGAAGGCGGTGGTCGGCAGCGCCCACGCGTCCTGGCCAAGCAGCCAGTGCAGCAGTCCGTAGTGGAAATTCAGGTTTGTGGCGAGGTTCGGTCCCGTCAGCCGCGTCGTGCGAATGATCTCGGCCATGCGCTCGTAGCTGTCCTGCCGGGATGATGCGGTGGTCAGTAACAGGGCAATGTTCGAGTCGTAGGCGCCGGCGACGTGGTAGCGCACGAAGACGCCGGTATCCGGGTTGGGCAGGCTGATTCCCTGATCGTCACGGATCTCCGTGTCGGACGGCGGTGACCAGCTGGCAATGATGCCGCCCGCGTGGGGGCGGAGTGCCGGATCGGTGGCGTTCAGCCGCATCTCTAGCGCGGAGGTCTCGCGGCGGATGCGTTGCGGCTCCGGCAGGCGGGAGCCGTGCGCCGCAAGCAGGACCATCAGTTCAACCAGTGATTCGACGACGAGTGCGTCGCTGCTGTCGTCCGGATTGGCAAATCTCAGGGCGTAACACAACTCGGAGACGCGGTGCTCAACCTGGATTCGGGTGTTCATCTCCATGAAGAAATGCCGGTCGACGTCGGCGATACACTCGAACGTCGACACGGAGTTCAGCCCGACGGCTTTGCCGAAACGAACCGCCTGAGCTTCCATCGCTTCCAGAATCTCACGCTCGTGCCCGAGACGCGTCGCCTTCTCTGCGTCACCCGCTTCGTGGGCTGCCGCCGCGGCCTCCGCCAGTTCTTCGACCGTCACCGAGACTTCGAGAAGCTTTTGCTCGTTGTTCTGCAGCGAACAGTCCCGGCCGCCAATCGTGACGCACCACTCGCCGTTGCCGATCACCTGGATTTCCTGGTGACGGACGGTTTCGATGTTCAGTTCGGCCAGTACGTTCTTGTTGTCGCCAACCCCGCCGGCTTTGACTTCAGACAGGATCTCGCGCAGCGCGGCGGGTGTGTCCGCCGCCGCGGCGGCCGCACGGGCCTTGTCGTCACCCGCATGGTCGCGGGGCGAGGTAAGAATGCGCTGGCCTTTGCCTCCGCCGCCACCAATCGCCTTGAGCCGGATCCGGTAGTCGGGATTTGCCTCATACAGGCCGGCGACCTGCCGTTCGAGTTCTTCCCCGAGGGCATCGACGTTGAACAGATCGACGCCTTTCGCATAGGAAGCAGTGAGGACCGCGTCGGCCATGTCGTCAACCGTTCCGGTATCCCAGGTGTGCGGGTCCACGTTCAGGTCGTATTCGGCCACCAGAGCCCGCAACGCCCCGGCATCGGGTGCGCGGCGCAGCAGGGTCAGCGTCGTCGCATTGTCGACGCCCGGGGTGACGGAGACATCGGCGGTGATCGCCGTGCGCTTCGCGAGGTCCTTGTTGCCGGCCCTGCGGACGGTCGCGGCGCAGGGGCCAATGAAGGTCAGGCTGGCAGCTTCCAGCGCGCCGACCATCGTTTCGTCCTCCGCCATGAAGCCGTACCCGGCGAAGACGGAGTCGTAGCCGTTGTCGCGTGCGATCGCGATAATCTGTGCGATGCGCTCGTCACGCTCTTCACGGGACGCGCCGGTGTAGTCCGGGACGCGGTGGATTCTGTGGGGATCGGTCAGCTGCCTCAGTTCCGGCGCGAGCGCATTTGAGTAGGTGATGGAGTCTTTCTCGGACAGGAGGATTCCGTAGCCGTCGATGCCCATTTCCTCGAAGACGTCCATCGCCTCCTTGCGGATTGGACCGCGACAGATGATGAGCGGCTTGAGGTGACTCGCGTCGAATTGGCGGACCCAGGCCGAAGCGCGACCCGCAAGGCGTCGGTCACGATGGACGAGAGTGTGTGCCGCGCCATCCTGGGCGGCCGCATGTTCTCCGGGCTCGGACCCGGGTTGCGGTGACCGGTTCAATGGAACTCCCTCTGTACGGCGTTGAGCGGTTCGGGTGTGTAGTTGCGAAGATGGAACTCCAGGTGCTGGGCAAGCACGCGCCGCAGATCGGCGGGCATCACGATCTGTGACACGGAACCGAGGCTCAGCGCTTCGCGTGGGTTCATCAGTTCTTTCTCATAGCGTGCGGCAAGCTCTGCCTCGACCTGGTGCAACTCGCCCTGGGCGATCGCCTGGGCCTCCGCAGCGGCAGCCGTAGGTTCCGCGCCATCCGCTTCGAGGCGGGCTGTCTCTTCCTGAACCCGCGCAGCCAGCCTGCCCCGGGCGCCACGCAGTTCGTCCTTGTAGACGAACTCGACACCCGGCGGCCCCATTACGGCAACCCGTGTGGTGGGAAGCGCGACCACTAGGTCCGCGCCCGTGGGGTAGTTGTTGTACGAAGCGTACGCGCCGCCGATGGCATTGCGCAGCAATACGAGGAAACGCGGCGTGCGCAGGTCGATGATTGCATCGAGCATGGCCCGGCCAGCCTGCACAATGCCTTCCGATTCCTGCTCCCGGCCCGGCAGGAAGCCGGTCGTGTCTTCCATGAAGATCACCGGGATGTTGTACAGATTGCAGAACCGGATGAACCGCGCGTTCTTGTAGGCAGCATGAATGTCGATCTGGCCCGATCCAACGGCCGAATTGTTCGCGACGAAGCCGACGACGTGACCGCCTATGCGACCAAAGCAGGTAATGGTGTTCCGCGCCCGCTCCGGCTGAATCTCGAAATAGTCGCCGTGGTCGCACAACTGCTGGATCACAATGCTGACATCGAAGGGGGTGTTGAAACCCGTTGGCGAGTTGAAGGTCTTGCGGAAGAGGATGTCGATATCCCAGGTCTTGCGGTCGGTGGGATCGGATGTCTCCTGCCGCGGCGCGAACTGACTGTTGTTGTCCGGCAGGTAGCGCAGCAACTCCCGCACCGTCTCGAGTGCCGTGACTTCGTCCTTGACGACGATGTCGGTGACACCGGTCTGGCCGTGCACGCCGGGACCGCCAAGCTCGTCCGCGCTGATGTCTTCACCCAACACGGACTTCACGACCCCGGGGCCGGTCAGGCCGAAGAAGGTGTCGTGCGGCTGGATCAGGAAGCTGCCCTGTCGCGGGAGATAAGAGCCGCCGCCGGCATTGAAGCCGAACATGCACATGATCGACGGCACGACCCCGCTGATCTTGCGCAGGGCCGTGAAGGCTTCGGCATAGCCGTCGAGGCCGCCGACCCCGGCAGGCACGAATGCGCCGCTCGAGTCGTTCATCCCGATCAGCGGGATCTTGCGTTTGCCGGCAAGCTCGAAAAGACGGGCGAGCTTCTTACCGTTCGTTGCGTCCATCGAGCCCGCGCGAATGGTGAAGTCGTGTCCATAGAGCGCCACGTCGCGCCCGTCGATACGGAGGATCGCGGTGACAAGTGACGCACCGTCGAGGTTCTCGCCCCAGTTCTGGAAGAGGACCAGCGGTTCTTCGTCGGTCAGAACGCGAATCCGCTCCCAGATGGTCATGCGGCCTTTCAGGTGCTGGCGCTGAATGTTGTTGATGCCCGCGGAGACGAACGGCCGCTCCTGCAGGGCATGTGCGTCGTTCAGCGTCTCCTCGTAAGCACCGGGAGTGGTGTCTACCTGACCAGGCACCCTGAGGTTGGGTTTCTCGTCGCGCCGGAAAGGGTTCGCGACTGTCGGGACGATATCGTCATCGGACTGTTTGGAGTTGCTCATAAGTCCTTGAGAAATAGAGGTTTTCTGAAGGGTCGCGGATTATAGCAGAGGGGCGGCCCCGCCACGACGTGGCAGCGGGGCGCGCGGGGTATGTGCGCGGTCACGGTGAGGAAGGCAAGACATCAGCACGTCGCCTGCAGAGCGTCGCATGCCGGCCGGCCGCTTTCGGCGACGGTTGTGTCTTCAGGCGCCGCTGCTGCGAAGTTCGGCGATGAACTCGTTGGACTCGTTGATCGCAGCATTCATCGCTTCGAGCAGGCGGGTCACGTCGCTGTTGACGCTTGCGAGTTCGCCGCGCAGCGATGCGATGGCTCGCGCGTTCAGGTTGTGCTTCAGGTAGAGCACGTTGTCCTTGAGGCTTGCGAGCACCGGATCAATGCTGCGTTCGGCACCGCGCATGGAGGTCATGAGCGTTCGTAACGCCCGCGCGTTGCGCGGAGCTGGCGTTCGCTGTCGCGCCGAAGCGAGGCGCTCGTGTACTCGTCCAGCTCGGCCTGCCATTCGGTGAACAGCGCTTCGGCGACCGACTCGAAGCTGTCGATCCGGTCGGAGATTTCTTCAGCGGCAGATACACTGTCTTCGTGCTCTGCGTTGAGTGCGTTGTACGAGGTTTCGAGATCCCCACCGTCGAAGTTGAGGACGCTCTTGAACTGCTCAAGCCAGACCGAAACTGTTCCTGTCCGTCCTCCTGGGCCTCCTGGGCAGACTCGATCGGTGATTTTGTTCGGCGCGAAATTAAAGGCTATCCCGATCGAACACAAGGAGGCGCGAAGGGGAACGCTCACGCAAACAGACCATGCAGGTACCATTCTGAGTTCGTCTGATAGATCCAGAGACGGGCACCGTTCTCTTTTCTCGCGATGTAGTAGTCCCTGTGCAGATCGCGATCGAGCCCGGCATCCCACCAACCGAAATCGATACGTTCGGGACCCCGCACGATTTCAAGCGGACCCCTGTGCCACGGGAGTCCGTTACGGATGTCGAGCATTTGCGGTTCCGCAAGCAGCATCGAAGGGCGGAGCAGGGCGTGCGGCTCTTCAGGTTCCCAATAGTCTTTGATGTCAGGGCGTACTGTTTTCCATGCTTTCTCCGGGCGGTGATCGTTCGCTTCGGACAGGCCGAAGCATGTTCTGGGTCCAAGTCTTGCGCGGAGCAGATTCAGCAGGTGCTCTTCCTGCCTGTGCGCTCCCGCTTGGCTGACTTTGCCGTCGGGACCGCGGAACCGTTTACCTTCGAACAGATCACCCGTTGAAGTGACCAGAGACTCGAACTCGGTGACCTTGAGGGAAACCGAGTCAAGTTCCCTGACATCGGTGATCTTGTCCAGCTGAAGCTGGGTCAGGGAAAAGAACAGTTGCGCATCGTTCTCCGGACTTGCAGTGAACACGTTGAGCGATTTGGCAGGGTGGCTCCTGTGATCGAGTGTCCAGGTCAGATGGCGCGTCGACAGTTGTCTGCCATGCATGTATTCGGTGAGTTCCCCAAGAAGTCTGCGCATCGGGAACACGACTGAGCCCACGTTCGTCACGTCACTCTGGAACACGAGTTCGCTGAAGAAACGGGGTTCAGGGTTGACGTACTTCCGCGTGTCCGGGCGGGCTCCCGTGAGTCGTGCGAGGTAATCCGAGAAGTACACTCCAAACCTGCGCGAGAGGCCGCCTCCCGGAAGTTTCAGGACATCTCCAAGGTTACGCATCCCAAGCTGAGCAAGAGAATCGACGACCCGGGGGTCGACCTCGAGCTGGGCGACAGGCGCTTTGAGAAAGTCTTTCGGTGCAAGTCCTGACTTCGCGAGCAACAATGCAGCCATCGGGGTATTCGCCGCTCCGAACACGACGCTGTATTTCATCGAACTCAACCCATCGAGCATCTTTCTCGTGAGATTGCCCAGCCCACCGAAGAGCTTCAGGCATCCCGACACGTCGAGCAGCAGGCTGTGCGGTGGCGATGTCGAGACATTGGGAGTGAACTGATATGCCCATCCCGCAAGCTGTGAGAGCGTAGAGAGCTCCCGGGCTGTGTCGCGTTCGAACGATGCAACCGACTCCGCAAGCGTAAACGCTGTGTCCATACTGCTGCCGATGCGAATCCCGTGTTCGGCAGCTGCAACGTTCAGCCAGGCAACCCGGGCTGTTTCTGTCACGACAGTCGGATGATCGGGCTCCTTGAATCCACGTGAGAACACTTCGAGAGGAAGCGCGTTGAAGTGAAGACAGAGCCAGAGTCCGGCGGAGTCCCTCGACAGGGCGCTTTTGCGTTCAGACGCCGCGTTCTTTTCAGACATGATGTTTCTCAGACGTCATCCCGGACACTCCTGTTTCGAGCAGAGCGTCGAGACTCATGTGTCCGGCATGCCCGACCAGCGTCAGGCTGTGCCCGGGAGCGTCGGGTGGCGCCTCGAACGGAAGATCACAGTAGTCGAGATTCAGCATTGCCTGGTCGAGGGAATCGAGCAGGTTCACTGTGAAGGGACCTGTTGCACAGCCGCCTCTGCGTTTAAGAATCTGCACGTCAATGGTTCGGTGCGGGGCGTGATCTGTCTGACGTCTGCCTTCGAGCGATAGCCGAAGTTCTGCGGGGGAGGGGTCACGCTCTGCGTGTGCCGGTCTGAACAACACCCCCCATGTCTTGCCTTCCCGGCTCGCAAGATTCAGTCGGCGCAGATCCCTGGGGTCGAGACGTTTCTCCCAGGCAAGCACTGCGCTGCAACTGGGCGATGCCAGCGCCTGTTCGATGACCCAGAGCACATCACGCCGCTCCCCAGGGCGCACGATGAGGACGTTACGCAGATCGATCCCCATCGCCGAGAGACCGGGCGCATAGGGAATGAACGGCGGCGCCACCCATACGATCCAGCGGTTTTCATGATTGGTGAGATGTGACAGGGCCGGGCCGATCAGACGCATTTCGCCGATGCCGACATGGTCGTGCAATAACTCTGTCAGCCCGTCCGAAGGCCAGCCTCCACCCGCAAGATGGCTGTCGAGTTCTGAGTATCCGGTCGGTGTACATGCACGGTTGGCGTCGTCGAGATGCGACGCTCGCCACATTCCTGTCGACTGCATGAGTTTGTTGAGGGAAGACGGGATCATCATCTGAAGCTGAGTTCAGCGATGTCAGACGGTCCCAGGGGACGGTCAATGACAGCGATGAATCTCAGGGGCGGTGGAGCCCATGTTGGTGTCAGGGGTTAATACTGGCAATTTATACAGAATGTATAAATATACAGTATTCTTGTCGGGGTCAACTGCATCCCGCTGTTTCCTGAACGCCCATCGGGTCGATCACCATCGGCTGTGTGATCTCCGGCAACGAGAAGAAACTCCCCTTGATGTGATAGGCCTCGGGCACGAATCCCTGTCGGCGCCATTCGACCACCTGCCCCGTTCCCCCTTCTCCCGCCGCCGGCGCTCCGTCGTAGACCGCGATCAGTTCATCACACCGTTCGACGACATACGCGCCGACCAACGCATACTGCTGATCGCGCAGGGGATTGGTGTCGCCGGAGTTTTTTCTTGCCAGTTCCTCGAGCGTGCCGAAGCGCATCGGGAGTTCGAAGTAGTAATCCGCCTTTCCGACGAGTTCCCTGAACTCGGCCATGGATTCCCAGGTCTCGAAGTCGCTCTGATACAGCTCATAGGGCAGCGGCAGCGGAACAACGAGCCCCATCCCGAAACGTTCCATCGCGATTTTTGCAACGATCCGACCCTTCTGCGAGCGGTGACATCAGCACCATTCGCTTGTCCGCATGTTGGGACTGCAGCGTCTCCAGGGTTTCGATGACCGCGTTCTCGAGCGCCGCACTGTCACCCAGTCTGTGCGGCCTGTGACCCGTGACCCCAATCAGGTACTCGCGTCGAAGCCCGATTCCCATCGACTCCCACAGCAGCCTTGGGAGGTCGCGCACCGCATCGATCTCTTCTTCCCTCTGGGCATCGCTCATCTCGCCCTAGCGCACTGCGAGCGGGTTGATCTTGGCGTTTTCTATGTGCTCCGGGCCTGCCCGCCAGCCGTTGTAGATCTGGTCGCTCTCCAGCGTTCGTGCCCCATGATCGCGAGCATTTCCGCCCCGCTCTCCCTGAACTCGAAGCCGGGCGCATGGTCACCTGTGATCAGGGCGCAGCGGACCGCCCGGAACTTGCCCTCCAGGTGGTCAGCCTGGAGGCGGTTACTGTTGCGCAGCGGTTCGGTCAGTTCTTCCCGCGTGCGGTGCGCCGGGTCAATTCTGCGTTCGGCATCGAACTTCTGGGCGTGCCTGCGCAGATATTCACCGTGGAACGCCTGCGCACGCTCGTCGAGTCGGTCGGAGAGGATGTTCTCGTAGCTGAGCGTTCGTCGAGCATGCCAAACGGGTACAGGCCGTCGGGGATTTCCGGAAGTCCGCGGTTCGATTCCAGCAACTGCGCGAGACCGCTCGACTGCTGCCTCCGGACGAGGATAGGCGCGTTGGCCGCCCGCTTGCGCAGCAGCAGGGCGACTTCCAGACTGCGCTCGTCGGTCGAAGAGCATACGACGTGTTCGGTCACGCTCTGCAACAGCGACTCGGACAGCGTGCTGAACTCCTGCGCGTTCAGCGCCATCTCGACGTAGTCGATCTTGCAGATGCTCGTGAGGTTCGAACTCTCCTGCATCAGGCGCGCCTGTGCGCGGTTCTCACCCGAGTCGATGATCGTGAAGTGCACTTCCGACTGATTGGCAAAGTGGCAGTTGCCCAGCGCCTCAAGCAGCACGTGTTCTGCAAGGCGCCCGAACTCGTAGAGCGCAATGGGCACCTCGTCCTGACCGAAGACCTCGGCAAAACCTCAGGTGGGTACTCGTTCATCAGAATTCGGGCGTTGAGATCGTAAACGCTGAAGAAGTCGATGCTCGCCGCGCTCGAG